>DASXOK010000399.1:0-8244 GCA_036494425.1 Pseudolabrys sp. | reverse complement strand
GGGGTGCGTTCCTTTGCTGTCTCTCACCATGACGAACCAGCCCTTGAGCTTGTCTGCGTGGCTTACCGTGCCGGTGGTCATCTCGTTTGTCGAAGTCTCAAAGACCTCCTTCACCAGAACGGCGCCGTCCGGGAAGTGCCCCGTCTTCCGGTAGGCGTCGATCGCCCCCGGGGAGGCGTAGACGGCGTGGATTTCCTTCGAGCCCTGGCCGCTGTCGGCGGCAATCGCCCAGGTCCCGAGCGCTTGGTAGAGGGTTCGGTAGTCTGCCGGCACGCGCAGATTTCCGGCGGCGTCCACCACGTTCGCGGTCGGGCCGGCTGGAGCCGCTCCGCTGATCTGCGCGAGCGCCGTCACAGTGCCGGCGACCAGCGAGACGGCAACAGCCAGGCCGACAGTCCTCGGTAACTTCATGGGAGGTCTCCTATGCTCGCGCGCGGCACGGCGGCTCGGCGCAACGGCTTCAATCGCTGTCGAGGCGCCGCGCGTGCTCGGCCGGCCCAGGGGACCCAAAGATCGGATACAGCCGACGAAATTAGAAATTCCTTTTGGACATGCATTCGATAGCCATGGCGTATCGTCGTCCAACAGCGCTGTGCGCGCCGGCGGCCCGTCCATCTGCGATCAGCCGTCGAGCAGTGCGCCGTACTCGGGGTGTCGAACGGCGTAGGCGGACATGAAAAGGCACTTCGTGCCGGCTGCAACGATCTCGTCGATGCGTAGAAACGGCGCCGTTACTCGGCCGCCGCGATCGCGTCCACCTCTATTAGATATTCCGGCTTGAAATGGCCTACAACGACCAACAGTAGTCCGGCTGGACGGATGTCGCCCAGGTACTTTCCGCGGACCTTTATGTATTCCGCAATGTCTTCTCTGCGCGTGAGGTAGGAGTTCGCCTTGACGAGGTTCTCCGGGCGCATGCCGGCGGCCTTCAGCACCGCAAAGACGTTCTGCCACACAAGTTCCGTTTGTGCGGCGATGCCCTCCGGCACCTTCCCGGTCGAAGGGTCGAGACCTGGCTTACCGGATATGTGTAGCCAACGGGCGTTGGGCCCGACAACGACGCCGTCACTGTAATTTCCGATGTGCTCAGAAACGCCGACTTGATGCTTGGTAATCAACATGGTTTCTCCCGTTTTTTTGCGAGGGCCGTTCAAAATTTCAGGCGCTGATGGCTTCGCGCATCTTCTGGTGGAGTGGCCGAAACGCCAGGGCCTTTGATGTGGACGGCGCTTCACCGGCACCCTTAAGGACATCGCCTGCGAGGAGTTCCTTCGCGCCTTGCGCGAGGTTGCCCATGACACGCATGTAGAGGGCCACGCCAAGGCTTAACCGCTTGACGCCGGCGGCCTGGACGTCGGCCCACGGCACGGTCCCGGCCATCGTGCCGACGACGAGATTGACCGGTTTGGGCGCTACCGCGCGTACGATCGCCCGCACCGTGTCCATATCGGTGGGGTAGGGCGCGTAGAGCACGTCGGCACCGGCTTCGGCGAACGCGCTCAGGCGCTTGATCGTGTCGTCGAGATCGGGGCGACCCTGAATGAAGTTGTCGGTGCGGCCCGTTAGCAGGATGCGGCCCTTCGCGACCTTCGCGGCGGCCTTAATCCGTGCGACTGCCTTGTCGAAGTCGTGGATCGGCTTTTCGGGGTTCGCGGTCGTGTCCTCAATGCCGATGCCGGCGAGGCCGGCCCCGATCGCGGCGAGGACCGTATCGGCAACGTTGGTTGGCTCAGGTCCCAGACCGTCCTCGAAATCCCCGTTCACCGGCAAGCCGGTCACACGGATGAGTAACTCCGCGTTCTCCAGGTGTTGCTTTAGAGATACCGCGTGGCGGCCGTCGAGCGTACCGAGCGCGAGCGCCAGCGCGGCAGAAGATGTACCGAGCGCTTCGAAGCCTGCGTCCTTCAGTATGAGCGCCGAAGCGCCGTCCCACGCATTCGGCATGATGAATCCGCCCTTGCGCTCGTGGAGTGCGCGAAAGCGTTCGTACAGTTCGGGTTGGTTGATCATTGATTCTCCTACAAGTCTCTGCTCCGACCGGTTCCCTTCCCCAGATGCGGAAGTGCGATCACAATTGTTGGGCGCCAGGATCCTAGGGCGCGAATGTCCACGTCGAGTCCCGCAAACGTCGCCGAACGTCCGGGAATTGACGCAAGCGTCCTCTCCCGACGACGATGAAATCACTATCGAGGTCACCGATGGGTCATTACGTCCGCTAGCAATTTGAATCCGACACGGCGCAGCCAATCGCTTTCGCGGCGGCCGCGCGTGCTCGGCCGGCCCAGCGAGCTCGAGGATCGGATGCAGCCGATGAAATTAGAAATTCCCCTTGGACATGCATTCGATAGTCGTGGGGCATCGTCGTCCAAAAGCGCGGCGCGCGCCGGCGGCCCGTCCGTCTGCGATCAGCCGTCGAGGAGCGCGCCGTACTCGGGCTGTCGGGCGGCGTAGGAGGACATGAAGGGGCACTTCGCGATCACTCTTTCCCGTCGCGTCGCAACGCTTCGAAAACGCCATGCGCCAGCCGCGATCCGTAGCCTAGGCCGGACAGCTCTTGCGGCACCTCCGTATGGAGCAGGACGACGCGGCCGTCTTCGACCTTGTAGTAGGCAACTGCGAGCGCGCCGTCGCCAAGGGGCATTTCAAACCGCCTCATGGCCGGATTGTCCCGGATGTTGCTTTCCACCTTCTAGCTTCCTCACTCATTCACGGATTGGGACCAGGCCGGTACGGATACTTCCGCGAGAGCCGCGATTGCAAACAGCCGGCTGACCTGCACCAGTTGAGCCGCGGTCCGTGTCAGAGTTCGGACGCTTATGGCGACTTCAGCGAATCCGTATCGATCGGCAGCCTGCGCAGGCGCTTGCCGGTGGCGGCGAAGATCGCGTTTGTCACTGCGGCACTGACAATGGCTGTCGGAGCTTCACCAACGCCACCGGGAGCTTCCGCGTTCTTGATCAAGTGCGTCTCCACCAGCGGAACTTCATCGATACGCATCGGCAGATAGGTGTCAAAATTGCTCTGCTCGACCCGTCCATTCTTGAAGGTGATCGAGCCGTGGAGTGCGGCGGTCAGCCCGAAAAGCGTTCCACCCTGAACCTGTGCTTCAATCGTATCGGGATTGACATGCATGCCGCAGTCAATCGCACAGACGATCCGCTTGACTTTGACAGAGCCATCGGCCGCCACTTCGACCTCGGCGACCTGCGACGTGTAACTTCCGTATGCGAATTGTACCGAAATCCCGCGGCCATGCCGCGTGGGCAGTGGTGATCCCCACTCTGCTTTTTCCGCAGCAAGCGACAGAACAGCAAGCGCTCGCGGATTGTGGCCAAGCAATCCCTTGCGATAAGCGACTGGATCCTGTTTCGCGGCATGCGCGAGCTCATCTATGAAGCTTTCGACCACAAAAACATTGTGAGTCGGTCCGACACCGCGCCACCAAGACGTCCGGACGCCAGGGGGCTCGACCCGGACATAGTCGACGTGGATATTGGGCAGTGCATAGGGCGGCTCGGCCGCCGCTTCTACGGCATCGGGGTCCAATCCGTCCTTGACGTAAGACGGATAATAACGAGCCATGACCGAGGAGCCGGCGATCCGATGCGTCCAGGCAACCGGCTTGCCGGCCACATCAAGTCCGGCGGACACCCGATCGAGATAATACGGCCGATACATATCGTGCTGGATGTCTTCCTCGCGGGTCCAGATCACCTTCACCGGACCATCGACGTGCTTGGCGATCTTGACGGCGAGGATCGTGCCGTCGGGTTCCAGCCTTCGGCCGAAGCCGCCGCCAATCAGATGATTGTTGATTTTGATCGCTTCCTTTGGCAGCCCGGTGAGTTCGGCCACTCGAGACTGCGTGATCTCAGGCGCCTGCGTCCCGACCCAAACTTCGCAACGATCCTTCCGCCTATGAACGGTGCAGTTCATCGGTTCCATCGCCGCATGGGCAAGGAAAGGCACTTGATAAATGGCTTCAAGCCGTTGCGCCGCATCCGCGAGAGCCTTCCCCGCGTCGCCATCGTTACGGGCAACCACGCCCGGCCTTTTTGATTCGTCTTCCAATTGCTTGACGATATCGGCGTTGCTGACCTTGCCATTCGGTCCGTCGTCCCATGTGACGCCGGCAGCCTCGAGTCCCTTCTTCGCCGCACCCATGTGATCCGCCACCACGGCGACTGCTTCATCGATATTGACGACCTGCCGGACGCCCTTCACCGCGAGCGCGGCCTTCTCGTCCACCGTTTTCGCCTTGCCGCCGAGCACAGGCGAAATGGCAACCGCCGCAACCTTCATACCGGGCAGTCGTGTGTCGATGCCGAAGCGCGCGCGCCCGTCGACCTTGATTGCTGAATCCACGCGCTTGGCACGCGTGCCGATCAGGGTGAAATCCTTCGGATCCTTCAATTTGACGTTTGCCGCAGGCGGAACAGACAATTTCGCCGCAGCCTCCGCAAGCTCGCCGTAGCTCAGATGCTTCGAGCCTGACGCATCGAACACGACGCCATCCTTGGCGCGGCAAGTCGCTGGATCGACATTCCAGCGCTGTGCGGCCGCCGCAATCAGCAGATTACGACCTACTGCCCCCGCTTGACGCAGCGAAGTCCAGAAGGCGCGGACGGAGGCAGAACCACCTGTATTTTGAATGCCTATGATCGAATTGACGTAAAGCGCATGATTTGGCGGCGCATGCTGAACCTGAATCTGGTCAAGCTTTACTTCCAGTTCTTCAGCCAGAAGCATCGAGAGCGACGTGTAAACCCCTTGTCCCATCTCGATCATCGGAATGACCAGGGTCACGGGGCCGGTTGGATTGATCCGTATAAATCCGTTCGGCGCGAAAGTACCCGTGACGTCGTTTTCGATCACTCGGGAAGCAGGCGCCGCGAAGACGGACTCTGTGCTTGCGCCGGTCAGCGCAAAACCAAGCAGCAAACCTGTGCCCTGAAGAAAGGCTCGCCGCGACACCGCTGTTTCATCGGCACTCTGCTCTGTCAGAATAAGCCTATCCATGATTTCAAACTTCCGCAGCGTGTTTGATTGCAGCGCGGATGCGCTGATACGTGCCGCATCGGCAGACATTACCCGACATGGCGGCGTCAATGTCGTCATCCGTCGGCTTCGGCGTGTCCATCAGAAGCGCGGCCGCCGATATGATCTGGCCGGACTGGCAGTACCCACACTGCACGACCTCCAGCTCTAGCCATGCCTTCTGCAATGCCGCGCCCTGCGGCGTCTGGCCGATCGCCTCGATCGTGGTGATCGCACTATCGCCGACGCTGTCCACCGCAGTCTGGCAGGAGCGGACCGGTTGGCCGTCGAGATGTACGGTGCAGGCGCCGCACAGCGCCTGGCCGCAACCGAACTTGGTCCCGGTCATGCCGAGCACGTCGCGCAACACCCACAAAAGCGGGATGTCGCCGTCGACATCGACCTCATGAGGCGTGCCGTTTATCTTTAACGTGAAAGCCATGCATGCCTCTCCGCAGCTGGGGCTGACAGGACGCAGCCGGCCAGTCCGGACAGCGCCGCCGGCCGCGTGCATCGATGGGCGCGTGTCGCTTACGGACGAACGCGGATGATCGTCTTCCCCGGGCTCCGCTTGGTCGGGTTGAAGGCGGCGACGGCATCGTCGAGAGACGCGACGGTGCCGATGTTCGTCCGCAGCCGTCCGTCCCGCACCCGCTGGACGATCTCGCTCAGTTGAGCGCGATCGGACTCGACGACGAAGTCGACCGCCAGGCCGTCGGCTGGCCGCGCTTCAACCGGCCCGACGATGGACACCAGCGTTCCTCCGGCGCGAACCAGGCGCGCGGACCGCTTCCCGACGTCGCCGCCGATGAGATCGAACACCAGATCGACTTCGCCGACGTCTTCCAGGGCGTCCTTCTCGAGGTCGACGAACTCCTGCGCGCCGAATTCGAGCGCCTTCTGACGGTCGGCGGCGCGTCCGGTGCCGATGACGTAGGCGCCCGCCAATCGCGCGAGTTGCGTCACCATCGACCCGACTGCGCCGGCCGCGCCGTGCGCGATGACGCTCTGTCCCGCTTGAAGGCGGCCGTGCTGGAACAGCCCTTGCCACGCGGTCAGGCCCGAGATCGGCAGGCTCGCGCCCACCGTGAAGTCGACGTCGCCCGGCAGCGGCGCGAGGTTGCGCGCCTCCATCGCCACATACTCGGCCAGGGTGCCGTCGCGATGCCAGTCGGCGAGGCCGAACACCCGCTGTCCCACCGACAGCCCGGTCGTGCCATAGCCGAGGGCGGTGACCACTCCGGCCAGCTCGTGCCCGGGGATCGACGGCGTCCGGTCACGGTCGAGCCGATCGGTCCAGGTCGAGGGCCACGCCAACTCAGTCCCGACGAATCCCGACGCATGAATCTGAACGACGACGTCGTTTATCGCTGGCTGCGGTTCGGGCCGCTCGGCCAGCTTCATCCCGGCCGTTCCCGCCGCCTGATCCGTTACCACGATCGCCTTCATGATAATTTCTCCTCGGTGATTTGTCTGTTTGGTGGAAATCTTGCACGGATGGGCCCGTGCCGCTCACGGGCGAACGCGAATGATCGTCTTCCCCGCGCGGCGCTCGGTCGAGTTGAAGGCGGCGACGGCATCGTCGAGGGTCGAGACGGTGCCGATGTTCGTCCGCAGCCGTCCGTCCCGCACCCGCTGGACGATCTCACTCAGTTGGGCACGATCGGACTCGACAACGAAGTCGATCGCCAAGCCGTTGGCGGGCCGTGCCTCGGCCGGGCCGGCGATGGTCACCAGCGTCCCTCCGGCTCGAATGAGGGCTGCTGACCGCTTCGCGATGTCGCCGCCGAAGACATCGAAGACCAGATCGACGCCGCCGACGTCTTCCAAGGCGTCCTTCTCGAGGTCGACGAACTCTTTCGCGCCGAAGTCGAGTGCCTTCTGACGATCGGCGGCGCGCCCGGTGCCGATGACGTAGGCGCCCGCCAATCGTGCGAGTTGCGTCACCATCGACCCGACTGCGCCGGCCGCGCCGTGCACGAGGACGCTCTGCCCCGCCTGAAGGCGGCCGTGATCGAACAGTCCCTGCCACGCGGTCAGACCCGGCATCGCCACGCTCGCGCCCACCGTGAAGTCGACGTCGCCCGGCAGCGGCGCGAGGTTCCGCGTCTCGACTGCCACATACTCCGCCAGGGTGCCGTCGCGAGTCCAGTCCGTGAGGCCGAACACCCGCTGTCCGACCGACAGCCCCGTCGTGCCGTAGCCGAGGGCGGTTACCACTCCGGCCAGCTCGTGCCCGGGAATCGACGGTGTTCGGTCACGATCGAGGCGATCGGTCCAAGTCGGGGGCCATGTCAGCTCATCCCAGGTGAATCCCGACGCATGAACCTGAACGAGGACGTCGTTTATCGCTGCCTTCGGCTCAGGCCGCTCGGCCAGCTTCATCCCGGCCGTTCCAGCGGCCTGGTCCGTGACCACGATTGCCTTCATGTTAATTTTCTGCTCGGTCATTGTGTCTTTGCTCGATATGTTCCGGCGATAAAAATGCCGTTCAACATCCAATGCCACGGGCCATCGGCAGGTCGTCGAGGCGGCCGCGCGTGCTCGGCCGGCCAAGCGCACCCAAAGATCGGACGCAGCCGCCGAAATTAGAAATTCCCTTTGGCCATACATTCGATAGTCACGGGATATCGTCGTCCGAAGGCGCTGTTCGCGCTGGCGGCCCGTCCATCTGTTCGCGTGTCGAGCGGTTGGAGCGCCTTCAATTCCTCGACCACGATCATCGCGGCCCTGCGTTTGGTTTTGGCCGTGGCGACGGTGCGGAGCTCACTGGAGGCGTTCGGCGATCCTGCGGCGTAGCGTCTGCAGGTCGTGCGCGAACACGCGAATGCCTTCGGCGAGCTTCTCGGTCGCCATTGCGTCTTCGTTCATGATCCACCGGAAGGTTATCTCGTCCATCGGGCCCGCGGGGTCCGGGTGTTTTATGTCGACGGCGTCTTCGCTCACGAACCAGTGGCAGATTCCGTCTTCCGCCGTCCGGAGAGAGCGCGGCTCTGCGGCGGCCGGCGCCAAGACGCGTTTGAGCTCGCCCCCCTCGGACGTAAGCGCGTCCATAAGGGCTGGCGCTATCGTGAGCCGATCGCATCCGGCCAGCGCCTCGATCTGGCCTGTGTTGCGAAACGACGCGCCCATGACGATCGTCTCGATGCCGTTCGACTTGTAGTACTCGTAGATGTCCCGCACGGACCGGACCCCTGGATCCTCGTC
>DASXOK010000398.1:0-12793 GCA_036494425.1 Pseudolabrys sp. | reverse complement strand
GCGAACTCACCCCGATCGAGCCTCCCTGCGGCGCAAAATCAAGCGCGCTGGCTGGGACAATGCCTTCCTCATGGCAACCCTCAGCCATATGCGATAGCCCTGCCGCTTGCGGGGAGAGGTCGACGTCCGAGCGAAGCGAGGCGTCGGGGTGGGGTGACCATTGCCGATGACAGTTACCAAAGTCACCCCCTCCCGATCGCGCGCGCAGCCAAGCTTGCGCGGGCTGCGCAAGCTTGGCCGCGATGCGCGATCGACCTCCCCCTCCAGGGAGAGGTGAAAGAAAGGATATTGGACGTCACGATATCGCTGCCTGACTTTCGCCGTCCCAGGCGCCGTCTTCGCGCATCATCTGCACCAGCATGCCCTCGCGTAGCCCGCGGTCGGCGACACGCAGCCGCGGACACGGGAATGCGCGGCGGATCGCTTCGAGGATCGCACAGCCGGCGAGCACGAGATCGGCGCGTTCGGCGCCGATGCACGGACTGGCGACGCGGTCTTCATAGCTCATGGCAAGCAGGCGATCGACCACGGCGTTGATTTCCGGCGCGCTCATCCAGCAACCGTCGACGCGGTTGCGATCGTAACGCTTGAGATTGAGATGCACGCCCGCGATCGTCGTCACCGTGCCAGACGTGCCGAGCATGTGGATGCCGCTGAGGCCGTCGTCGCCGTGCTCGCGCAAGAATGGCTCGATCAGGCCCGAAACTTCGACGACCATGCGCTCATAGCTCTCGCGCGTGACGCTGACGCCGCCGTGCCGTTCGGCCAGCGTTACGACTCCGGTCGGCAGCGACACCCAGCCGCGGATCTGCGGCAATGGCGGGCCGCGGCCCAGCCGGCAAGATTGATTGAGGCGCACCAATTCCGACGATCCGCCGCCAATGTCGAACAGCACAACGCCGTCGGCTTCGGGATCGATGAGCGGCGTGCAGCCGGTCGCGGCGAGGCTCGCCTCGGTCTCACGATCGATCACTTCGAGGTCGAGATCGAGTTGCTCGGCCACGCGGGCGCGGAAATCTTCTCCATTCTCGGCGGCGCGGCACGCCTCGGTCGCGATGAGCCGCGCACGCGTGACGCCCCGGCCCTTCATCTTGTTGCGGCAGATCGTCAGAGCACCGATGGCGCGGTCGATCGCGGTCTCGCTCAGGCGGCCGGAGAGCGATACGCCCTCACCCAGCCGCACGATGCGTGAAAAGGCGTCGACGACGCGAAAGCCCTCGCCAGACGGACGCGCGACCAGCAGCCGGCAATTGTTGGTACCGAGATCGAGCGCGGCATAGGTCGGGCCACCCCGATCGCGATCGGAGCCCTCATCACAACGCTCGGGCGACCGCCGACCCCACCGGGACCGCACCGGCGGCGCCCGATCGATAGCAGGGTCGAGGCCCGGGATATCCCCGGCCTCGCCGCTCATGCTGTCAAACCTTCCTGCCGCCCCCGGCCGTCACCTCTCGAGGCATACGCCATCGCGGCACATGTTCCTTCACCTAAAAGTGTAACAGCGCCGGTGGATGACGCAACCCTCTGTCCCGGTCGGCATTCTTGTGCAAGCGCCCGGCCTGCTCTATCTCAAGAATCCGCGCAAATCGGCAGAGAAAGCCCCCGCATGGATGACAGAACGACCGAAGCTGCGCTCTCATTGACCAAATTTGGCATCGGCCAGCCGGTCAAGCGCGGCGAAGATCCCACGTTGGTGAGCGGCCACGGCCGCTACACGGACGACATCAACCTGCCGGGGCAGGCTTATGCCGTGATGTTGCGCAGCACGATCGCGCACGGCGTCATCCGCGGAGTCGATACGGCGGCGGCGAAGGAAATGCCGGGCGTGCTGACCGTGCTGACGGGTGCGGATCTCGCCGCTTATGGCGGCCTCAAGTGCAATCTGCCGCTCAAGAGCCGCGATGGCTCGCCGATCAAATACAAGCCGCGCCCGGCGCTCGCGACCGACAAAGTGCGCTTTGTCGGCGATCCCGTAGCCTGCGTCATCGCCGAGACCATTGCGCAAGCGAAGGACGCGGCGGAAGCCGTGGTGCTCGACATCGATCCGCTGACGCCGGTGATGAGCGCGCGCGACGCAGCCCAGCCGGGCGCCCCCGTGCTCTATGACGAAGCGCCGGACAATGTCTGCCTCGACTATCACTATGGTGACAGCGAGAAGGTCGCCGCGGCTTTCGCGGAAGCCGAGCATGTCGTGAAGCTGCCGCTGGTCAATCAGCGGCTGGTGGTGAACTCGATCGAGCCGCGCTCGGCCATCGGCGAGTTCGATCACGGCAACGAGAAGTGGACGCTGCATTCGTGCAGCCAGGGCGTGTTCGGGCTGAAGAACATGCTGCGCGACATCCTCGGCGCTGCGCCGGACAAGATGCGCGTGCTCACCAGCAATGTCGGCGGCTCGTTCGGCATGAAGGCCGCCGCCTATCCCGAATATGTCTGCATCCTGCATGCGGCCAAGGCGCTCAAGCGCCCGGTCAAATGGACCGACGAGCGCTCCGGCAGCTTCGTGTCCGATCACCATGGCCGCGACTTCGACATGAATATCGAAGTCGCCTTCGATAGGCGCGGGCTGATCCAGGCGATGCGGCTCACCGGCTACGGCAACATGGGCGGCTATCTCGCCGCGTTCGGGCCGCTGCTGCCAACCGCCAACGTCACCAAGAATCTCGTCAGCATGTACCGCATGCCGCTGATGGAAGTGGCGACCAAATGCGTCTTCACCAATACGACGCTGGTCTCCGCCTATCGCGGCGCCGGCCGTCCCGAGGGCGCCTACAGCATCGAGCGCGCGCTCGACTTTGCCGCGGCCGAACTCGGCATCGACCGCTTCGAACTGCGGCGCCGCAACTTCATCCGCGCCAAGGAGATTCCGTTCACCGCAGCCTCCGGCATGATTTACGATTCCGGCGATTTCCCCGGCCTGTTCGACTTCGCGATGGATGCCGCTGACGTCGCCGGTTACAAGCAGCGCAAGCGCGAGAGCAAGAAGGCGGGCAAGCTGCGGGGTCTCGGCGTCGGCTGTTATGTCGAGACCACAGCCGCCGGCACCACCGAACAAGGCGGCATCCGCTTCAACGACGACGGCACCGTGACGATCGTCACCGGCACGCTCGATTACGGACAGGGCCATGCTTCGCCGTTCGCGCAAGTGCTGACGGAAAAGCTCGGCATCCCGTTCGAACGCATCAAGCTGCTGCAAGGCGACAGCGACCAGCTCGTCACTGGCGGCGGCACCGGCGGCTCACGCTCGGCGATGCTCAGCGGCACGGCCATCGTCCAGGCGGCCGACAAAGTCATCGAGAACGGCAAGCAGATCGCCGCGCACGTGCTGGAAGCCTCGGCCGGCGACATCGAATTCCGCAACGGCCGCTTCGTCATCGCCGGCACCGACCGCGCGGTCGACATCATGGAGCTGGCGGAGCGTGTGCGCGAAGGCATGACGCTGCCGCAAGGCGTGCCCGCCTCGCTCGACGTGACGCATGTCACCGACGCGGTGCCCGGCACCTTTCCCAACGGCGTGCATGTGGCCGAGGTCGAAATCGATCCGGACACCGGCAACGCGTCCGTGGTGAAGTACACCGCGGTCAACGACTTCGGCACCGTGATCAATCCGATGCTCGTGGAAGGCCAGATCCAGGGCGGCGTGGTGCAGGGTCTCGGCCAAGCCTTGCTCGAAGGCGTCGTTTACGACGCGGATGGGCAACTGCTCACCGGCTCGTTCATGGACTACGCCATGCCGCGCGCCCACGATGCTCCGGAGATCATCGTCACCAATCGCGGTGTGCCGACGAAGACCAATCCGGTGGGCGCGAAGGGCTGCGGCGAGGCGGGCTGCTCCGGCGCGCTGCCCACCGTGACCAATGCGGTGATTGATGCGCTTTCGGAATACGGCATCCGCCAGTTGGAGATGCCCATGACGCCATCGCGCATCTGGCATGCAATCAGCCAGGCAACGCAGCAGAACTGACAATCCTGCGGTGTTAATTTTTTGACAGGATCGCGCGCGGGTATTCAGCCCGCGCCCGAGCTTAGGTATAGGACCGTGGGGCGACTCGGAAAAGACCGAGCCGCAAAGTGTTCGATACTACCGCCCTCCTCTTCCATCGCACGCGCTATACCCTGACGTGCGCGCGAGCCAATGTCGTGAATTGGCGCGACCGTTTGTTCGACCCACAGGCCGCCGCGTTCTTCGAGACCATGGCGGAGTGCGGGTATAATCCGAATGCGCATATCGACGTCCTGCCTCGGCACGGCCTCCTGTACATCAGCGTGCCGAAATGCGCCTCGACCACCATCAAAGGCGCACTGAGCGTCCTCGACCACGGCGTGGCGCCGCCACCCGAACGGCTGCACGCGCGCCGCTATTCCGGCCTGTATTCACCGCTGCGCGTCGGCCTATCGACGTTCCGGCAACTGGCCTTGAGCCCGAGCACGCTGCGCTTCTCATTCGTGCGCAATCCCTATGCGCGGCTGGTGTCTGCCTGGGCCGACAAGTTCCAGGACAAGCCGTTGGTGGCGGGCAATTCGTTCGTCGAGGCCTATCTCGAACTGCGTCCAACGATCGACCGCACGCTGCCGCACGGCCACGGGCACACGTTGTCGTTCGCACAGTTCGTCACTTTCGCTGTCACCACCGCCGATAGCCGGCTCGATGCGCATTGGCAGATGCAGGACGACCTCGTCAGCATGCCCGGCATCAACGTGAACTTCGTCGGCAAGGTGGAAGCTTTCCCGCAGGATTTCAAACGCGTGCTCGATCACGTGGGCGCCGACGAGAACGTCCGCGCGGCGATCCGCGCGCGACACAATGCATCGCGGCATGAGCCCTGGCGCGACTATTACACCGATACGCTCGCCAAGCAGGTCTACCGCGCTTATCGGCGCGACTTCGACCGCTTCGGCTATTCGCGTTCCATTGCGGCGTAAATGAAAAACGGGGCCCACGCGGGCCCCATTTCGTTTCGCGACGACGACGCCGGTCAAACCCGGCCGTGCAGATTGACGTTCTTCAGCGGCAAGGACCTCGCCCGCACGCCGGTCGCGGCGTACACCGCGTTCGCCACCGACGGCGCGGTCGCGGCCGTGCCGGGCTCGCCGATGCCGCCCCATTTCTTGCCGCCCGAGAGCGCGAGATAGACTTCGATCTTTGGCGTGTCGGCGAGGCGCACAACATTGTAAGTATCGAAGTTGCTCTGCTCGACGGCGCCGTCCTTGATGGTGATCTCGCCATAGAGCGCTGCCGAGAGGCCGTAGATGATGCCGCTCTGGATCTGCGCTTCGATGATGCCCGGATTGACCGCGTGTCCGCAGTCTACCGCAGCCACCACCCGATCGACCTTCACTTCGCCTTTCGGGCTCACCGTTACCTCGGCCACCTGGCCGATGATGGTGCCGTAGCATTCGTGTATGGCGATCCCGCGGCCGCGCCCGCTGCCGAGCGGTTTACCCCAGTCGCCTTTCTCCGCGATCGTGTCGAGCACGCCGATGAAGTCCGGCCGATGCATCAGCATCGCGCGGCGGAATTTGTAAGGGTCCTGCCCGCCGGCGTGCGCCAACTCGTCGATGTAGCTTTCCATGAAGAAAGCATTCTGCGATGAGCCGACAGAACGCCAGAACATCACCGGCACATGCGTGTTCTTCAACATGCTGCCGACGCGGATGTTCGGGATCTTGTAGCTGGTGGTGGCGAAGCCTTCGACGGCCTGCGGCTCGATGCCGTTTTCGACCTTGCTGATGCCGGTCGAACGCAGGATCGATCCGACGGCGATCTTGGCGTCGAACGCCACCGGCATGCCGTCGGGGCCGAGGGCCGTGCGCAGCTTCACCGCCGCCTGTGGGCGGTAGCGGTCCTGCGTCATGTCTTCTTCGCGCGTCCAGACCAGCTTCACCGGCTTGCCGATCTGCTTGGCGACCAAGATCGCCTGGCGCATTTCATCGTTCGCCGTCCGGCGGCCGAAGCCGCCGCCGAGGAAGCAGTTGTGGATCTCGATCTGCTCCGGCGTGAGGCCGGCGGCGGCAGCAGCCTGCTTGATCGTGCCCATCGGCGCCTGCGAACCGATCCAGACGTCGAGCTTCTCGCCCTCGAAGCGGACGGTGGCATTGAGCGGCTCCATGGTGGCGTGCGCGAGATGCGGCGCCTCATAGAGCGCTTCAACAATCTTGCCGGTGTTCGTCTTGAAAGTCGCATCGACGTCGCCGTCGTTGCGCGCGGTCACCATCGGCCCGTCGAGCGTGTCGCGATAGAGCTTGGCGAACTGCGCGCTATCGGTCTTGCCCGCCTCGCCCGTGTCCCATTCCGGTTTGAGCAGCGCGAGTGCCTCCTTGGCGCGCCAGAAGCGGTCCGCGACCACCGCCACCGCGTTGTCGAGTTTGACGACCTCCAGCACGCCGCGCTTGCCCTTGGCCGGCGTCTCGTCGACGGTTTTGAGCTTGCCGCCGGGCACAGGGCACGCGGCCACCGCAGCGTACACCATGCCGGGCACCTGCGTATCGATGGCAAACTTCGCCGCGCCATTGACCTTGAGCGGCGTGTCGAGACGCGGTAGCGCCTTGCCGATGAGCTTGAATTGCTCGGGCGGGCGGATCGCCGGCTCCTTGTCGAGCTTGATTGCCGCGGCGTCGGCCGCCAGCGCGCCATAGTCGAGCCTTCGCCCGCTTGCCTTGTGGATGACCTTGCTGTTCGCCGCCTCGCATTCGTCTTCCGGCACGTTCCAACGCTTCGCCGCAGCCGCGACGAGGCGCACGCGCGCGCTGGCGCCGGCCTGTTGCAGCATCTGCCACGACATGCGCACGCCACGGCTGCCGGCGGTGACCATGTCGCCATACACGCCCTTGTCGCGCAGATTGCGCGCGGACGACGCGTATTCGACGCGCACCTTCGACCAGTCGCACTCGAGCTCCTCGGCGACGATCATCGGCAGCGCGGTGATGGCGCCCTGTCCCATTTCGGTATGCGGCGAGCGGATGAGGATGCCGCCATCCGGATCGATGGCGAGGAATGCATTGACCTCGTGCGGCGCGGTGCCGGCGCCGTAGGGTTGCGCGGCGATGGTCGCCGCCTCTGCCAGGGCGGGCAAGGCGACAGTGATCGCGAGCCCGCCCGCGGCGGACGTCGATGCGACGATGAAGCGGCGGCGCGTAAGAGAGGTTCTGACGATCTCGTTCATGGCTGGTGCTCCGCTCACGTCTTCATCAGCGCCGCGGCGCGGTGGATCGCTTTGCGGATGCGCACGTACGTGCCACACCGGCAGATGTTGGTGAGATTGTTGTCGATGTCCTCATCGCTGGGCTTGGGATTGTCCTTGAGGAAGGCCACCGCCGCCATGATCTGGCCGGACTGGCAATAGCCGCACTGCGGCACATCCTCGACCAGCCAGGCCTGCTGCACCGGATGCTTGGCTTCCGGCGAGAGCCCTTCGATGGTGGTGACCTCCTTGCCCGCCGCGTCGCTGACCTGCATGCTGCATGAGCGAACGGCTTCGCCGTCGACATGCACGGTGCAGGCACCGCATTGCGCGATGCCGCAACCGAATTTGGTGCCGGTGAGCCCGATCTCGTCGCGAATGACCCACAGAAGCGGCGTCTCCGGCTCGATATCAAGCTGGTACGGCCGTCCATTGACCTTGAATGAGATCATGGGGAATCCCGTGGCGCGGACCGCATGCGGCAGTCGGCCGGCGCCTGGCGACCGCATCTGCCGAGATGTTTGGTAGTGACCGGCAGACTAGCATCAGGGCGGCAGAAGCGACCTTCACAGACTCTTGAGAACTAGAAAATTTATAAACTCGTCGCCGGTTCGCATGGCGGGCCACCTCAGCGGCATGGCAAATCGGCCCGAAAGACACTGGATCAAGGCAGCCGGCCGGGCCATAGTCCCGCCCGGCTGCCGGGACCCTCACAGACATGAGTCAAGCGACCGACATTCTGGGCGCGAGCCGTCCGTCGCACGTCCGCATGGTCGGCGTCGTGGCGGCGGCCCACTTCGTCTCGCACTATTACACCATCCTCCTGGCGCCGCTGCTACCCTTCGTGCGCGCCGACTATGGTGTCACCTACACCCAGATCGGCTTCGCTTTCGCCGCCTTCAACGTCGTATCGGCGCTATTGCAGACGCCAGCCGGGTTCCTTGTCGACCGGCTTGGCGCGCGGGTGCTGTTGATTGGCGGGCTGTTGATCGGCGCCGGCGCCTTCATCGCCGCCGGGATCATCGACTCGTTCTGGGTGCTGGTGGCGATGTTCGCTGTCGCCGGCCTGGGGAACACCGTTTACCATCCCGCGGATTACGCGCTGCTGTCACACCACGTGCCGTCGGAGCGGATCGGCCAAGCCTTCTCGGTGCACACCTTCGCCGGCATGCTCGGTTCCGCCGTGGCGCCGTCGACCCTCCTGTTCATGCAGGCGATGTGGGGCTGGCGTGGCGCCTTCATCGGCGCCGGCGTCCTTGGCATTGCCGTTGCGGCCGTGCTCATGAGCGTGCGCGAGGGCCCGGCGGACGCAGGGCAAACAGCCCCACCGCGCAAAACGGCCGAGACGGGCGAGGCCAGCTGGCGTGTGCTGCTGTCGACGCCGATCCTGCTCAATCTCGTCTTCTTCATGCTGCTGGCCCTGACCAGTTTCGGCATCTCAAATTATTCCGTGGTGGCGCTGGCGGCGCTGCATGGAACCCCGGTGACGACCGGCAACATGGCGCTCACCGCCAACCTGCTGCTGACGGCGCTCGGCGTACTGGTGGGCGGCCTTCTGGTCGGCCGGACGCAACGGCACGCCGTGGTGGCGACCATTGGGCTAGCGGCCTACGCCGTTTTCACGGTAATGGTCGGCGAAATCAACTTGGCCGCGCCGGCGCTGATCGCGGTGATGGCGCTCGGCGGACTCGCCAACGGGGTAATCATGCCCTCTCGCGACATGATCGTACGCGCGGTGACCCCGCCCGGCTCGTTCGGCAAGGTTTTCGGCTTCGTGACCACCGGCTTCAACGTCGGCGGCATCATCGCCCCCCTCGTTTTCGGCCCGATCATGGACCATGGCAGCCCGCGACTGGTGTTCCTGCTGGTTGCTGCGTTCAGCCTGATCTCGATTGCCACGGTGATGACGAGGACCCGGCGCGCCGCCTGATTTCGGCGGACAAGGACTTGTCAAATCAACTGATTTGTCCCATGTGAGGGGCCGCCGCGCGGGCCGCGCTGCCCGACCGTTTCGGCTCCTGCGCCCAGATGCCGTTGGGGAATGGTGTAACGGTAGCACAACAGACTCTGACTCTGTTTGTCTAGGTTCGAATCCTAGTTCCCCAGCCACCGTTGGCGCCAACCATCTGAACATCTTGGACAATTTCGCTCCGGCTTGAGCCCTCAAGCTGGGATTTTGCCACGATGCTCCCACAATGCTCCCACATCACCCGGAAACGGGGAGTCTATTACTATCGGCGCAGGGTGCCACGTCGCTCCAAAGGCGAGCTGACGCTATCCCTGCGCACTCGTTCCTTCCGGGAAGCGCAATGGCTCGCCGCAGGACTGGACCGGGAGCTATCGAGGGTCATCGCGGACGTGAGTGAGACAACGGAAGAGAAGCCCGACCTTCAGCGCATCGCGCGCAATTACTTGAATCGTGCGCTGGACCGCGACCTAGAGCGACGGCACGATTCGCCGCACCGTCCCGTGTACAACAGAGGTTATGACGAAGGCGCTTCATCGATTGCGGACCTTGAGTGGGTCGAATCCGAGCTTCAGTGCGCACAGACCGAATTGCGGGAACGCCTATACGACCATCAGAGGCCCCTCATCGACGAGATGATGGAGGCTAACGCAATTCCCCCACAGCACCGCAATGCGTTCGCCCACGCCGTCTTTCAGGCTCGTGTCGAAATCTGGGAGACAATCCGCAGGCGGACGCTAGGGGATTTTTCATCCCGGCCAGACGCGCCTCTCCAAGCGGCCCCCCCACCCAAACCGGTAGCGCGGCCCTCAGACAAACCAACCGGGCCGTCTTTGTCGCAAATCCTGCCGGGGTTCTTCGAGTTCATGTCGGAGCACCAAGGATGGCGCGGCCAAACGCTAGCGCAGAATACCGCCACCTGCAACATGTTCATCGAGTGCTGCGGTGATCGACCCGCGGCCGCTTATGAGCGCAAGGACCTCGCAGCCTTCTACGATCTGCTCAGGGCATTGCCCAAGCTCTACTCCAAGAGCAAAGAATGGAGAGACCTATCTCTCGCCGAAATCGCGTCACGGTCAAAGGAACAGGACTGTGAACGCCTCACCATCCAGACGATCAAGCGGCACTTCTCGGCACTCGGGAAGCTATTCGCCTACCTAATAGAGCGTGGCGAGTACACAGGCGATAACCCCGCTCACGGCTTCAGCTTCCCTGACAAGCGAAGAACGCGAGAGAAGCGCAGCATGTGGCAGGGTGAGCAGCTCGCAAAGCTCTTCGCGTCCCCAGTGTGGACTGGCTGTATTTCCGAGAGCCGCCGCTCGCGTCCAGGCAATCTCATCCTGAAAGATGATAAATACTGGCTCCCGTTGCTCCGAATATCCTGAAACACCTCTCCACAACACCGCAATATTTGGACCAGCTTTTTTTTGCTCTTCAGCACTCAGTTTTGGCACCAATTCCAAAAATCTCTTTCCAGCCTCGATGCCAATGGCACCTAATCGATTTGCCTCGGCCTCATTGGGCGCAAAATTTGAGCATTCTATTGCCGACAAAGTAAGTTTCGATAATCTCACTGCTTCACTGCTTCGTCAACGCGCGTTTCTGCACTCGCTTGCGCTAATCCGAAACAAACGCCCCCAATGATCCAAATAACTTTATTCATCATCGCCGCCCTCAATCCAGTTCCGAATTAGGATCTTCGTTTTCGCTATTCAGGATTCCGCGTTTTGTATATAGGCCGCTGGCTTCCGCCACTGCAACGGCCTGATCCCCGCTGCTTTTAAGTAGCTCAAGCCATTTTGGCTCAGGAATCAAAGAGACCCCTAATCCTTGGGCTTCGCGCTTCCTGCGGAGATAGCGGGCAATTTCAAAAAACTACTGCTCCCCGTTGAATCGGGGAAATCTCTTAGCCGCCAAGTAGTGCTCCGGTTCGAGCTGAATGCCCTCGCGCTCTGCCACCAGCCTTACGTAGCCGCGCAATCGATTCTCCCGAAACTCGTACCACCCAGCGGAAGCAGTGCGCAGTATCAAGCCGTGATGGCCCGTGAGGAATCCATCGTGACCACCGCGATGCTTGAGCGGTCGATAGGCAAGCCGTGGCGCAGCATCTCGGGCAAGCTAATGAACAACAAGAAATTCAAATTGCAGCTAGAGAGCGAAGGGTGGCGTTACGTCTCCGTGAAGGGCAAGAAGGGCTCTTACTTGCAGCGAATAACGACAGACAAATCTCTCGGCGCCCAAGTAGACCCTGAGCATGAGACAGCGCCATTGTCGGTAGCCATGATGGCTCGTGCAGCCTAGCTCAGTGCGGTTTTAGACAGCCTGTATTGTTCTAGCCATGTGGTCCTCGGTGTCTCCCAAAGGAAAGCGATGGGAGCCATTGGGGACCATGCGGCGTCGGAACTGGAATGCGGTCTAATCTCCAAGTATTTCCTTTGGACTTTGGACTGCATTAGGGGCCTTCAGCCACTTACGTCTACTCCGGTCTAATGCGGTGTAATCTCCAAGTATCTCCTTGGACTTTGGACTGCATTAGCTCAGCCCCTCGAAGGCAATCAGGGCGTCTCACGAGCATTGATATATTTTTATCAGCACACCTCCCGGTCCATTGGTATCCGTAAGCCAAGTCCTGTCATTCGTCAGGAGCATTTTGGTCCTGCCTCTGGCGCAGTGTGTCGAATACCAACGAGACAGAACACCATGTTTCCCTTTGGTTTCGTTAGGCGTCCACCTCAGTGTCCCCGTTGGGTGATTGTCTCATATCGAGGAAACCTTGGTAAGCATCCGGTGAGCGCCGCGGGGACGATGCCTTGGGAGAACCGCCGGTCCGAAGCCATTACGAAAGCCGACTTGCTATAGAGGATGCAATAGCCCGTCGGCTTCGATGGTTTTCAATGCCTCGACCAGCGACAGGCCACGATGGAGGCAGAACCAAGCTCCCGTATGTCGATGCCATTGGAGATCGAAGCGGTCGCGGCTAATCCAGTCCAAGCGAGTGAATGGCGCGTCGAATTCTTCGCCGAGGTTCTCTGGCTGACCGGATCGATAACGCTGGACGAACCGATAGCGGGTTCCATGCCATTTGCCGAGGATATCGATTGGGTAGTTGAACTGAGTGGGGCGGATTGTCGGCAAGAATCTCGGCTTCAACACCTCGTCGATAAACCGCTGACATGTGACCGTGACGAAGGCCTTTTCAGGAACCGACAAGCCCACGGGTCGACCTTTCGCTGTCAAGCTGCGACCATTTTGGGATCGGTTGTCTTCCGCCAGTTCCAGGGCAGCAGTTCGTCGAGCCGTTGGACTGGATGCGCGGCGATGCGGGAGAGTACGTCGGCGAGCCAAGCAAGCGGATCGACGTCATTGAGCTTTGCCGTCGTAATCAGCGTAGCCATCGCCGCAGCCCGATCGGCACCGCGTTCGGAGCCGGCAAATTGCCAAGATTTTCTGCCCAATGCAAAACCGCGCAACGCCCGCTCGGCCGCATTGTTCGTGAGGCAGACCCTGCCGTCGTCGCGGAAGCGGGCGAACCGGTCCCAGCGCTTGAGCATGTAGTCGATCGGTTCGGCAACCGAGGCCGAGCGCGACAGACGGGATCGCGCGTCGCGCAGCCAGACTTCCAGAGCGGTCAGAAGCGGCGCACTTTGCT
>DASXOK010000397.1:0-2954 GCA_036494425.1 Pseudolabrys sp. | reverse complement strand
TATTGCACCGGCGGCAGGCGCGGGAAGTAATGCGCGACGAAGGCGCGATAGGTTTCCGTCGTGTAGTTGCGCTCGACTTTGAGGAGCGTCTCTGTCGTCTGCGGTGGGATGAATTCGCGATAATCGACGAGGCCGATCGGATCTTCGAGGACCAGACGCTCGATGCGATCCGCATGCGCCACGCCCATGCGCGTGGCGAGCATGCCGCCGGTGGAGTGTCCGACGAGCACGACCGTACGAATTTGCAAAAAATCCAGCAGCGCGATGGTGTTCGCGCCGAGCAGTTCGAAGGCGTAGTCGAGATCGGGCTTGGACGATTTGTTGAAGCCGACCTGATCCGGCACCACGACGCGGAAGCCGGCCTGAGTCAACCATTTGATGGGGCCGAACCAGTAGGAGCTGTCGAAGTTCTTGCCGTGCAGCAGCACGGCCGTGCGCCCGTTCGCTGTGCCCGTGGGCGGGATGTCCATGTAGGCCATGCGCACCGGCTGGCCCGCCATGGTCAGCGGCAGGAATTTCACCGGCGCGGGGTAGGGCCAGCCTTCGAGCGCAATGCCGAGCGGCTCGGTGTAGTCGCGTGGGACGGGGGGAGCAGGCGTCTGTGCGCCGGCCATGCGCGCGGTTGCGGCCAGGGCGGCGGTGGCGACGGGAAGCAAGCTGAGGTTGCGGCGTGTCAGCATGAAATACTCTGTGATGGCCGCGGGTTCCGTGGGCGGCAAGGCGGGGTCGCGTTCGCGCCTAGACCGAACTTCCTTCTTCCGAATCGATAAGGCAATGATCTCGCTGCTGTTTGTCGCGAGCGCGGGTCGCTTTACTGGGTACGATCCGGGTTGACAGCGAGGAGCTCGAAGGCGCGCTGCTGGATCGGAGTTGGCCTGGTGTGGAGCGTGAAGACGTATTTGTCGTTGAGCGCGGTGGTCGCCTGGATCCTCGCATAGGTGGCGAGGTCGGCAAGCAGGCTTTGGAAGCTGTGCACCGGCAGGCCGTCGTCGGTGAGGCCGGTGGTCTGCTTGCGCCTGGCGGCTTCGGAGCGCCCGGCCTTGGCAACGATGGAAGCGCGCATGGCGGCGGCCGCCTCGTGATCGGTCTCGTCGTACAGCATCGGCGCAAGCCTGGCGCGCATGTGGTGCTCGACATGATAGGCGAGCATGCACAGCAGGACGTGGGCGCGCACGCGCGGCGTCGTCCAATGGAAGATCGGACGCAGATGGATATCGACGGTCTTCAACGAGCGGAACGCGCGCTCGACCCGCGCCAGGCTCTTGTAGGCACCGACGGTTGCCGCGTCATCGAGCAGCTTCTTGGGCAGGTTGGTGCGCACGACGTAGATGCCGTCCAGCGCCGCCTCGGCGGCGACCGCCTCGGTCTTGCGATGGAACGAGAAACTCGCCTCGCCGATGGATAGCTCGAAGTGCTTGGCGACCTTGTGGCGGTTGACGACGGCGCCGACCTTGAGGGCGATCTCGGCCTCGCCGCGCAGTGGATTGCGCGCACGCCGAACGGCGGCGGCGATGACGGCGAGATCGGCTTCGGTCGCCGCCAGCAGGTCCTCGCGCTTGCGCGTGCGCTCGCGCGCGAGATCGGGATTGCGGCAGACGATCAGCCGCTCGCCCGGATAGTCGGGCGACGTGATCGCTGCCATGTCACGCTGGTCGAACAGCGACATCTGCAACGCCCCGGCCTCGACCAGCGTCCTGATGGCCGGCGCGCGCAACGCCGTGATCCAGTCGAGCCCGGCCGGGGCGATCTCGGCATCGAGGCGCGCCTGCGTGATCATGCCACGATCGCCGACCAGCGCCACACGCTCGAGCGCGAAGCGCTTCTTGACCTTGTCGATCTGGGCCGCAAGCGTGCGCGGATCGCCGGTGTCGCCCTCGAACACCTCGATGGCCACCGGGCAACCGTCGGCGGCGCACAACAGGCCGTAGACGATCTGCAGCTTGCCCTTCTTGCCGTCGCGGTTGTAACCGAGCCGCGCCAGCTCGCAGCAGCGGCCCTCCACATAGCTTGAGGACACGTCGTAGAGCACCAGCGTGCCGTCGTGCAGATGCTTGCGCGCGAGCGCCTTCTCGATCGCCTCCTGGCGCTCGCCAAGCGAGTCGAGCGCGACATAGAGCTCGTCCTCGTCGACCGGCCCGAGGCCGAGCACCTCGCCGAGGCTCGATGACGCAGTGAGCGGATCGAGCATGCGGGCGGTGGCCAGCTTGGAGGCCGGGGCAATGAGCCGCGCCACGATCATGGCGATGACCAGATCACGGCAGCGGTTGCGCGGCGGCCCCAGCATGCGGTCGAGGCCGATGTTGCGCAGCGTGCCCAGCACCGCCGCGACATGGCCGTGCGGCAACGCGCGGCGCACGATGATGCTTTCCCGATCGGCCGGCGCCACCTTGCCGCCCTTGAGCAGGGTGCGCAGCCCTTCGACGATCTCGGTCGGCCAGTCGGACAGGTTGGCAATGGTGCGCTTCTTGATCTTGCCGGCGTCGCGATAGCTCTCGCGCAGCAGGATCGCGGGCGGCGAGTTTCGGTTGGGGACCGATTCGATATACATGGCACGACTGTGCCACACTCAATGCAAAATATCAATACACATTTCGCCATTTACATGGCTACATTTCGTGGCCATTTTCCGCAAAACGCCACCAAATTCAACGCCCTACCGTTTTCGCAAGAAGGAAGTTCGGTTTAGAGATCGGTTCGCTCGCCGACTCTCGCGCAAGATTTAGCAACAGCGCGGATCGGCTCGAAGACCGTCGCCATTCTGCGCCAGGGCAGCCACAAGGTCGTTGCCGCCTCGAAAGGCGGTATCAACACCATCGCTGGTGAGGGGCTCAAGGAGGCCACGGCAGGCACGCAGGTGGTGATCGACCTCGCTAATTCGCCCTCATTTGAAGACAAGGCGGTGCTCGAATTCTTCGAGACCTCCGGCCGCAACCTTCTCGCGGCGGAGACCGCAG
>DASXOK010000396.1:0-8443 GCA_036494425.1 Pseudolabrys sp. | reverse complement strand
GCCCAGAACACCGCGTATTGCGGGCGCAGTACACGGGTCGAAACGATGGTAGCGATGGAATTGGCGGCGTCGTGCAGGCCGTTGAGGAAGTCGAAGGCGAGCGCGACCGCGATCAGCCCGACCAGCACCGGCAGCGACAATGCGACGTCCATCGGGTCAGGCTCCGGCCCGGCTAAACATGCTCGATGACGATGCCGTGCATGACATTGGCGACGTCGTCGAAGCGATCGACGACCTTTTCGAGATGATCGTAGACCTCGTTGCCGACGATAAAGCCCATGGGGTTGGTCTTGGCGTTGGCATGGTAGAGCGCCTTGAGGCCGACGTCGTGCAGGTCGTCGGCGCGGCCTTCGAGCGCCGAAATCTGCGCAGTCAGGTCGCTAATGCGCACGGCCTCCGACGAGATAGCCTGCAGCAGCGGCACGGCCTCCTTCAGCAGTTGCGCCGACTTCACGATGAGGTCGCCCATCTCCTTCATCTGCGGCGTGAACTCGGTGACGTCGAAGAGGGTCACGCTCTTGGCGGTCTTCTGCATCTGATCGATCGCGTTATCCATGGCCGAGATCAGGTCGCGGATGCTTCCGCGGTCGAACGGCGTGATGAAGGTCCGGCGCACGGCGATCAGCACGTCGCGAGTAACATTGTCGGCGTCGTGCTCGCGCGCCGTCACGGCCTGGCAATTACGCTCAATCGCATCGCCCCCCTCCATCATGGCCCGCAGCGCCTGCGCGCCGGCAAGTACGGCTTCGGAATGCCGGTCGAACAGCGCGAAGAAGCGCTCCTCTTTCGGCATTAAGGCGTGAAACCAGCGCAGCATGAGCGGCTCTCCTCAGCCTCGAATCGGCTACCCCGGGCGGACCCTAGCCGGTTTCCCGGCCCGGCACGGAACATGGCATGGCCGGGCCTGTTCTTAGTGCGACTGGACGCACTGATGGAACAAGCGCGGCATGCCCCAGAGCGGCTTGGGGGCCGGGCCGGTCCCATTCCAGAAAAGTACACGGCCCGCTCGTCGGTGGCGCGGGCATAGAATCGAGGTCGCATTAGTCGTGACAGGCCGACGTTACCTTCGGCCGAGGTCACTTTGAAAACAGCTTGTCCCTTATGTACCGGGACGTTGGCGTGAGACGAACGCCACGCGGCTTACGCCAGGCAACCTTATCGATTTCTTGCTTGTCGCCGATTGCGAGGCGACCGGATGCTCTCGCGGTGACGAAGATCGCGTCACTCATTTTCCGGCGGGAACGAGGTTTCTTGGCTTTGAGCTCCTTCCGCAGCCTAAGGCGTCCAAGCTTCAGCTTTGGAAGCTCCTCTCTGATTTCCCTGCGCAGACACTGCTTATCGCTTTCGCGCCCGCGCTTGCGTCCGCCGGGGAACATCCAACGTCCATCGCGCCTTCGCCTTACGAGAAGTACCCGGCCGCGTTTCGCAACCACCAGTTTCGAAGATTTCGCCATTTCCGTGTAAGCGCCTTCGCCAAAACAGCCGATTCGCCAGTTCGGCGAATATGTTACGGATCGGTTCCCAATTCACAAGTCAGCAATCTGTCAGGGCTGCATTGATCGCTTACGAAATCCTTCGTTTGCGAAGCACTGCCGGACGCCATCGGAAGCACTAACAATAAGGCTCCCGCCGATAGGCGGGGCGTTGAGACGCGAGGCCTACGCGGAATCGTTCGGCTACCGTACCAAATAGATGGCCCGACAATCACCGGATCGACGCCTGGGCGGGAACGGTTTCGCTGTGCATTTCTTTACGTTCCACGCGCCTAATGAAGGAATTGCGTCCACGCAATGATATCGCCGCTTAAGCCGACCGAAGTTCAAATCCCGCGCGGGCCGGTGCGGGAGTATCTGATCGCGTTCGGTGTCGCGGCGGTCTACGTCGCCACCTTGCCGACCGGGGAGCCGTGTATCGTCGGTGTTACCCGCGATCTCGAAAAGACCCGATACGCGATCCGCCGCTCGTGGCATTGGGCCGTCGATATCACGCTGGCCATTTGGGTTAAGGACCGCGAGAGCGCCAAGCGGATCGCGCGCGCGGTCAATGCGGACCTTGCGCACCATATCTTGCCCGGGCGGCTGGCGGTGACGGCCGAGCGCGCCGGGCGCGCGATCCGCGCCGAGGCCGAGGCGCAAGGCATCACGCTTACGGATCACGATGCGGCGATGGCGCGGGTTCACGCCTCCGTCGACCGCGTCGCCGCCATGCTCGACGAGGCGCAAGCCAATGGCGGCTTGAAATGGTTTAACCGGGGCTATCGCGAATGGCGCGAGGCGGCACGAGCGAACGGGCTCGGCATGTCATACGCCGAAGCCAAGGCGCGCTTGCGCTGTGCGCTCGTGGTGCGCGCCGCCAAAGGGGGCGAGATCGCCCTCGCGCCAAATCTCCTCGCCGAAATCCTTCCGCCCATAAATAACCGCAAGGCGCGAGAATTAGCGCCGAGGATCGTTGACCACGCTTGAAAACCGCGCACATTCTACGCGCAGGCGCTCGCGGCCAGTCCTGTCGCCCTTTCCCATTCAACGCAGAGAGAAACGCCGATGGTCGACGTACCCGGCTTTGCGCTCAACAATGCGCGGATGCGCGACAACGGCGATGGCACATACGACCAATATGTGCGGCTGGCGGATAGCGGCGCGCGCGTGCTCCGCACCGTCGTGCCATCAGATGATACCGATCTGCCGGACGGCGTTTGTCGCGCACTTTGGGTCGGCAGTGCCGGTAATGTCGAGGTGGTCGCCGCCGACGATGACGCGTCGGTTATCATGCGCGGTGTTCAGGCTGGCGCGGTGCTCGATATCCAAGCAAAGCGCGTGCGCGCGGCCGGGACCACGGCGACGAACATCGTCGCGATGTACGACAACGGCACCGCGCCGCCGCCAGAACGAACACCGCCGCCGGTTGTGGTGCCAGTCAGCGTCAGCCCCGCTACGCTTCCGGCGGGGCAAGTCGGAGCTGCTTACAATCAGGTCGTGTCTGCGACGGGCGGGACCGGTCCTTATAGCTTCGCCGTGACGGCTGGCGCGCTTCCGGCAGGCTTGGTGCTCAATGGTGCTTCCGGTGTGATCTCCGGTACGCCGACGAACGCATCGACCTCGGCATTCACGATCACCGCGACCGATGCCTTGGCGGCCACAGGCAATCGCGCATACTCGATTGCGGTTGCGGCCGCGGCAGTCGTAACACCGGCCCTGCTCCCGCTTCATTCGCGCCTCGTGACCGAGGGCGATAGCATCACAGCGGGGTCCAATGGCCCGTCGTGGCAGCAGTTCTTCATCGCCAAGACGGGAGGCCGCTACTTCCTTCCGTACCAGTACCAGCAAGCCGTTGGTGGGCAGACTGCGGCGCAGATGGCTACACAGACGGGGGCGGTCACCGCACTCAATCCGAAGGTGGTGACATTCCTCGCAGGCACGAATGATCTTGCTGGATCATCCGATACCCCGGCGACAATCTCCGCGAACATCGATACCTGCATCAACGCCTATGTCGCGGCGGGCGCGAAGCTCGTCATCACCAAGGTTCTCCCGCGCAACGACGCGACGTGGCTCGGCTTGAGTGCCGCGCGTCAAAACGACCGGCTCACGCTCAATAATCTCATCGCCGCCAAGGCGTCCGCTAACGTCAGCGTCGTTGACCTTGAGAGCACGTTCAATCCGACCACGATGACAGGCGAGGGCCTGCACCCGAACTACGCTGGCGCTCGCGTTCTCGGCGAAGCTTTCGCCGACGCGGCGCTCGCGTTGATCGACACCGGCTCGATCCTGCCGCTCTACAGCGACGCCTCGAACATGATGGTCGGTGCTAACCGCAACCCGCTCATGAACGGCGCGAGCGGCTCCAAGAGCGTCGGCGGCACTGGCACGGTGCCCGACCTGTGGACCGCCGAGAGCAACGACACGGCGAACATCTTGTTCACCTCGTCGATCACCACGCTCAACGGCTCCAACGCCACGCGACTTGTCGTGTCTGGAACCTCCAGCGCGACGGGCAAGCTCGTCAATGTGCGCAACGCGACCCCCTACAGCGGCGTTGCGGGTGAGTGGTATGAGGCGTGGGTTGAATTCTCGCTCGCCGCCGGTGCGCAGAACCTTCGCGCGATTTACGCCTCGTGCGACTGCGGCCAGAGCCCCAATAGCACGCAGACTGTCCTGATGCCGGGCGACGCTCTCTCGGGCGTTCTCCGCATCCCTGTCATGACGCCGCTGGCGGCTGCCGACACCTCGAACAACCTGCAACTCATCCTGCTATTCGCGGCTGGAACCATCGCGGCCGATGTGACGTGGAGTAAGCCGTATCTGCGGAAAGTCCCGGCCGGGCAATGAGCGGCGAATGATCGACCTCAAGCTCGACGTCGACCCCTTCATCGCCAAGGCCAAGCAAATCGACGGGGCAATCTCGCAATTGCCGTTCGCGCTGGCGCAGTCGATGAATACGGCGGCGTTCAACACGCGCGCAAAGCTCATAGGCGACACATGGCCGTCGCATGTGCAGCAACGTAACCGCACATTCATTCGCGCCGCCTTGCGCGTCGCGCGAGCGAACAAGAATAACTTACGCGTCGAGATACAGGACGTTCTCGGGCGTGGCTCGCTGATCTTGCACGCGCGCGGCGGCACTAAGGCGGCGCGTGGTCGCCTCGCGATCCCGCCAGCGGGCAGCGTCACGCGCACCGCGCGCGGGGTTCGCGCCAGTCAGAAGCCCGCCGCGATCATCGCGAAAACGCCCAAGCGCGCCTTACGCATCACGCCGCGCGGCATCTTCGTGGGGCAGGGTGGCCGCCTGCATCTCAAATACTCGTTTCGGCCGAGCGCGAGCGTTAGCGCCGACGTGCCGTTCGACGAGGAGTTCCAACGCATGATGCGCGAGGAGATCAATCGCGCATTCCCGCTCGCCCTGGCTTTCGCAATGGCATCGGCACGGAAGCGGACATGATCCCTGCGCTCGTCAATCTGTTGATCGTGTTGATCGGTGTTGGCGTGATCTATTGGGCATTCACGCAACTGTGGCCGCTCGTCCCTTTCGCGTCGAGCAAGATCGGTCAAATCGTCTACGTCATCGTGATGGTTATTTTCGTCCTCGCCGTTGTGTTTTACGGCGTCGTGCCGGTCGTGCAATCGCTGCCCGGCGCTATGGGCGGCGGGATGCGCCCGCTAACGTAAGGGGCTCGTGGTGCCGCTGATAATCGAAAGCTTGAACGATATCGCCAAGGTCGGCGGCCTCGAATTCGGCGCATCAATCGGCGCGCCAATCGTCGACACGGCCCAAACGACCTATCAAGACCTCGTCAAGCGTCATTGCGGCACGGTCACCATCGATAACGATATGAAAATCGGCCGCATTAGGCCGACCGCAACGACCGTCACTTACGCCGCCGCCGATCAACAAGTCGGGTGGGCGGATAAGAACGGAAAGCGCGTGCGCGGCCATTGCCTCGTTTGGAATTCGGCGGTCCCGGGTTGGATCGTCGCGCTCACCAACGACCAGCGCAAAGACCTGATGTATAAGCACATCGACGAGACGATGGCGCACTTTATGAGCGTCCACGAGTGGGACGTGGTCAACGAACCAATCGAGCCCGCCAACAAGCTACCGAACAACTTGCGCGGCGGGCCGTGGTACGACGCGTATGGCGGCGAGGCGTACATCATCGAGGCGTTCAAACGTGCTCGGGCAAATCGCCCCGGCGACCGGCTCGTGCTCAACGAGCAGGGCTTGGAAAAGCCCGGTTACACCTCGCCCGTTGCCCGCAAAAGCTTCGTCGACCTCGTCGACCGAATGCTCGGTGCGGGCATCGATTTTGAAATCGGGATCGAGGGCCATATCGAAAGCCAATCGGCGGTAAGCATCGAGGGGATGCGTTGGCTTGTGCAGGAGTTGGAGGATCGCAAGCTCTATTTTCGGATCACCGAACTCGACGATTGGGATTACGTCTTTTTCAACGACACCACGATCACGGTCGACTGGCAGGATCGCAAGGTATCGGATCAGGTCCGCGACCTATTGTTTGCGGTGATCCTCTCGCCCTATTGTCGCGGGGTGACGACATGGCAGCTTATCGACGCGCACTCGGCCTATATCAAGAACTCGGCCAAGTCCCGGCCGCTGCCGTTCGACGGCGCTTGCCAGCCGAAAATGGCGGCGCTGGCGATCCGCGACGCCTTCATGCTCCGCAACGCGGCGGTCAATCCGACCGACGCGGCGAAGTCGCAGAAGTTGGTTTCGGCCCTGCCATGAACGGAGGGTCCGACGAATGAACGATCTCCGCGACATGCTCAAGAGCGCGGGCGAAAGCGCCGAGAGCGGCGCGCATTCGGCCTATGGTTTCTGGAAACGGGCGGGTGCAGGGGTCGCCGCGAACCCTGCCACGGCGATCAGCATCGCGGCGGCGATCATCCTTGCGATCATCGCCGCCGCGATTTGGGGTTAAGGCTTTGGCGGCTTGGGCGGCTCGGCCTCTGCGAGACTATCGACGAGATCAACAATAGCCGCGCGAGCCTTCGGGCTGCGGATCGTCTCGAACCGGCGCAGTATGATGGCCGCCGAGCGGGACTGTACGAAGGGCACGGCGTTGGGGTTTCCGCCGTTCGCCGTCGTGTGATCCATGCCCGGGATAAGCGACGATATCGGGACGTCATAGGCGTCGGCGAATTGTTGAAGGCGGCTATAACGCGGAAGGCTTTTGCCCGTCTCGTACTTCTGTACTTGCTGATGGCTTATGCCAATGCGTTCGCCCGCCTCCTCTTGCGACAGGCCAAGCCCGAGGCGAGCGAGGCGGAGGCGGTTGGCAACCTCCTTGTCGTCGACGTGCGGGGGCTTGCGAATTGGATCGCGCGCGGCAGTTTGTGCGCTCAATTTGCGCGGCATGTGTAGTCCCCTTGGCGGCTTCCGTTTCTTGAAGACCCACGCGCATTTGCGCGCATGGCGTTAATGGCTCACGCGTTGTGCGCGTGACCGGTGGCAATGCCCTTGAGATTGTCGAGGCGCGGTGCAGCGACGAGCGTCGTCTCGGTGACCGGCGGCGGGGCACGCCGTCGCCACATACGGTTCTGATTGTCGACGAGCTTGGCTTTGCGCAGGTCCGTGAGATAGGTTGAAATCGAACCCAAGCTCATGCCGGTCGCGTCAGCCATGTCCTCGCGCGTCATCCACCGATCATATTGAAGCTTCGCCAAGAGCAATTGTGGTTTCGTCTGGCGACGCGGCGGCTTGTCCGCGTGCGCGGCGATATCGTTTGTGGCCGTTTGCGCGATCTTTGCGGGCGCGACCGACGTGCCGCTCGCGAACGACGTGCCGCTCGCGGGCGGCGCGGCGACCTTGTCGAGAGCATCGCGGATCGCCTTTGCGCCAGCGCGCCAGCCCTCGACGAATGCAGCGTCGACCCGGTCGTTTATCTCGGCGAACAGTTCGAGCATGACCCCCAAATCATGCTCTAGCTGTTCAATCCGATAGGGAAGCGGATCGACGCCGGTCGGAATGGCGAGCGCCTTTTCGAGCGGCAACGGCTTGGGTCGAACCTCGTTGTAGACACCGGCCTTGCGCAAGGCGCGGCGGATGTTGCCGCGCGCGTTGAGCGTCGCGCGAAAGTCCGAAGGCGTCGAGCTTGTGATAATCCGCTCGCGCTGGCCTTTGACCTCGAACAAGAGTTGAAGGTGGCCGCCCTTCGTGGTGCTTATGTCCGGCCTTATCCCGACTGAGGTAAGCTCGTGCATCAGCATCTTGTAATGATCGCTTGGCCGCATCCTTGAACCTCCGTCAATTTCAGACTTAGGGGCTTGCGCGCGCGCTCGCGCTCACGCGCGCCGGTCAATCGCCGTCGACGATATTCATGCGGGCAGGTGCGAGAGTGAGAACACCATCGAACGCCGAGAAGTCGGCGCGCGCACTGCACATGCGCTGTAATGGTGTATCGGGTCATCAATGCCCCAGCCATCCGGCGAATAACCGTAATGATATATTACCGAAATGGGTAGGGTCGTAAACCCGGCATAAACCGCGCTTACGGATAGTGGCACGTCAGCGCGACGCCCGATGATGCGGAAGTCGTAAGGAACCAAATCGCGATACGCGATACGCGATCCGCGCTCTTTCGCTCATTCCCCGTTCATTGTGGAACGCTGCAATCGGCTCGGAACCGTGGCGTCGGGGCCACGGGGCAAGCGCGAAGGACCCAGGAACGCGCGGGTCCTATGGGCCGGGGGGGCCAGCGCGCGGAACGCGCGAGAGCGGCTCTTGCGCATATTCGGCCGCGCACGATCCGCCGTTTGATTGTCAACTTGAGATCGGGCGCGACTGTCAAAATTGACATGCTGCGCGCGACGCATAAGCAACCGAAAAGGCGGCCGTAAAAATCCGTGGATAAACAGGTTTTCGACCATATCGAAAGATGGCCGATTGATCGCTTGCGTCCTTACGAGCGCAACGCCAAGCGGCACCCGCCCGA
>DASXOK010000395.1:0-1676 GCA_036494425.1 Pseudolabrys sp. | reverse complement strand
GTTCCGTGGTTCGACGAAGCGAGCACGAAAGCGAGTTTGCGGCCGACATTGCGCATCGGAGTCTCCATTCCACAGACAAAATGCGAGAACGCCGCAGGACAAGACGCAAGACGACAAAAGCGGCGCGTACCGCGCGCCGCGCCCGAATCACAGATCAAAGGTTACGAAATTAGCCGCGTGGCGGTACAGGATTTCCCTGCACCGCCAACAGCGCCTGTCAGCGCTGCATGGCGCGCCAGACGCGCTCCGGAGTCGCCGGCATCTCGATGTGCGTGATGCCGAATTCGGAGAGCGCGTCGACCACCGCGTTGACGACGGCGGGCAGGGCGCCGACGCAGCCGGCTTCGCCCGCGCCCTTCACGCCAAGCGGATTCGTCTTGGTCGGCACGGGGTTGGCCTCGACTTCCATGTCGGGGAAGTCGTGCGCGTGCGGCATGGCGTAGTCCTGGAACGAGGCCGTGACGAGCTGACCCGAGCCGTCGAAGTGGATGTCCTCCATCAGCGCCTGGCCCGCGCCCTGCGCGACGCCGCCATGGATCTGTCCGTGCAACAGCATCGGATTGAGCACGGTGCCGACGTCATCCACAACATTGTAGCGCACGATCTGGGTCTTGCCGGTCTCCCGGTCGATCTCGACCTCGCAGATGTGACAGCCGTTCGGATAATTGGCCACCGGCGCGTTGTAGATTGAGGTCGCAACCAGCCCAGGCTCCATGTCCTTCGGCAGGTTCTTCGGCTCGAGCGATGCGACGGCGATCTCCTTCACTGTCAGCGTGCGGTTGGTCGCGCTGCTGGAGAAGACGCCTTCGTCGTACTTGAGATCGCTTTCGGCGACTTGCAGCATGTGCGCGGCGATGGCGCGCGCCTTGGTGACGATCTTCTCGGTCGCAAGATGGAAGGCCGAGCCCGCGAGGCTCGACGAGCGCGAGCCACCAGTGCCTTCGCCGAAGAACACCTCGTCGGTATCGCCCTGGACGTAATAGGCCTCCTTCGGGTCGAGGCCGAGCCGATCGCAGACGAGCTGCTTGAACACCGTCTCGTGGCCCTGGCCTTGCGAGTTGGAGCCGGAGAACAGCGTCACCGCGCCGGAGCGGTCGAAGCGCACCTCGGCGCCTTCGAGACTCGCCGCGCCCGCGCGTTCGATGGTGTACGAGAGCCCGAGGCCGCGCAGCCTGCCGCGCGTGAGCGACTCTTCCTTGCGCGCCGCGAAGCCTTTCACGTCGGCCATCTCCAGCGCCATGTCGAGGCTCTTCTCGAACTCGCCGCTGTCGTAGGTGAATGTGAGCCCGGTCTTGAACGGCATGGCGCTCGGCGGAATGAAGTTGCGCCGGCGCAATTCGACGGAGTCGATGCCAAGCTCGCGGGCGGCGAGTTCCACCATGCGCTCGATGACGAAGGCCGACTCCGGGCGGCCGTTGCCGCGATAGGGACGGATTGGATTGGTGTTCGTGAATACCGCCGTCACATCGACAAAGATCGCCGGCGTGCGATAGACGCCGGCGAGCGTGCCGGCGTTGAGGAAGAAGGCCGGCATCGCCTGCTGCAGATAAGCGCCGATGGCGGCGATGGTCTTCACGCGGAAGCCGAGGAAGACGCCGTCTTTGTCGAGCGCCAGTTCGGCCTCGGTGACGTTGTCGCGCGCCTGCGCGTCGGAGAGGAACGACTCGGTGCGCGTC
>DASXOK010000394.1:0-2459 GCA_036494425.1 Pseudolabrys sp. | reverse complement strand
AGAATCCCGCCAGCAGCGGCTTGATGTGGTACTTCTCGGCCTCTTCCCAGAACAGCTCCTGGAGCTCCTTGACCTTCTCCGGATGGCTCGCCGACAGATCGTTCGCCTGGGAGAAGTCGTCCGGGAGGTAGTAGAGCTCGACCGGGTCCTCGTCGGGCTTCCAGACGCCAGGTGCGAATTTCTTCAAGAGCTCGGGATCCAGTCGCCAGGGAACGCGTGGCATCCGCATCGCCAGCCACCAGCCGTCCTTGTACATCGCGCGGTTGCCGAAGTTCTCGAAGTACTGCTGCGTGTGGCACTCGGGAGCATTCGCGTCGGCGAGCGAGTCGGCGAACGTCACGCCGGTCATCGGCTGCTGCTCGATGCCGTCGACATGGGTTGGCTGCGGGATGCCGACCATGTCAAGGATCGTCGGGCCGATGTCGGTCACGTGCGTGAACTGCGAGCGCACGCCGCCGTTGTCCTTGATCCGCTGCGGGCAGCGAACGACCAGCGGATTGCGGGTGCCGCCGAGATGCGAGGCGATCTGCTTGACCCAGCGATAGGGGGTGTCCATCGCAAACGCCCAGGGGACGGCGAAGTGATTATCCTAAAAGCCGCAGTTGGCGCTGAAATCATCTTTCGACTCCGGCGCGCCTTCAATTCCAGGTTGCGTCAGCCTGGTTTCAGACGCAGAGGAGCGCGCAAGGGACGGCCTTTGAGGAAGGCCTGGAAGGCTCGCGAGAGGATTTCCCGCCATCGATGCAGCGGCGCCAACTGCTCCGCAGTTTCAACCAGGCCACGAAGGAACTTGGCGACGGCCCGAAGCGCCTCGGCGGCGGGAACCGAGCGGGCGTGCATGCTGGCGATTCGGATAGTGGTTTGTCGCGCATGGCGCACCCGCTCTGCGATGGCGTGCAGCAACAAGGGACGGCTTGTGATGGCTTCTCTGTGCCAATCAGGCTCGGCCAGACGAACAAAGATGTTCCACCAATCATAAAACAGCGCGACCATGCGCGCCGCCAGGCGACAGCGCGCGAGATCCTGCGTGACGAAGCCGCCCCAGCCCCATTGATTCTTCAGTTCGTCGAAAATATTCTCTCCATCAGCGCGGTCGCGATAGAGCTGGCCGAAGCTCCCCACTTGCTCGACGAGCGAAGTCACTAGAACCTGATATTCCCATAGCTCCTCGCTCGGAAGGATATCGACGAAAGTGAGCCGCTGCTGTCCCGCCTCGTCTGTCGAGGGTGTCGCAAGCTCGCCCTTCACGCGTCGTCGCAGCACGATGATGCGGCGTTGTCGGCTCCAACCTTTCAATCGAACCTGCGTCTCCTTGGCCTGCCAGCCTTGACCTGAGTCGACCCACTCGCTGTGCTGAGAAAGACGCTCGATCGCGCGTCGGACGTTCGCGGTCAACCGCAGCTTGAACAAATACGCCAACGCGCGGAGCTCGGCTTCGCGCATGATCTTCTCGTTGCCGAATCCCTTGTCGCCGCGCAGCAGAGTGGGCCAGCAATCCCGCGCTGTCCGATCCAACAACGCCCACAGAGCCGGTGCGGCGTGATGGGACGCGTGCTCATCCCCCGCGCACACATCCACGTCGAACACCAATCGCGTGCCCGCCATCGAGTAAGTGTGATAGCAATGGCTCGGTCGACCGGGCTTCTTCGGATTGTAGCCCACCACCGCTCCTTCCTGACGGCCGTAGAGCGGCTTCACCGTCGTATCGATGTCGAGAATCCAGCGCTCGCTCAAAAGCGGCTCCAGGCAATGGTCGAGATGTCGCCGCATCCACGCCGCGCCCGCCTCCTCCTCGATCGCCGCGAAGGCGCGCCGCACCGAATCCTCGCTGACGATTTTCCTCATGCCGAGAAGCTCGGGCAGGACCCCGTCGCCGCGCAACGCCGCGATATGAGAATAGCGCTTGTGTCCAGCCAACATCGACAACATCGCCGTGCCCAAAACGTCGCGGGTCTTCGACGCATTCGGGCTCTCGTAGTTCAGCGGACTATCGGCGACGAACGAATCGAACAGACCCGCAGTCTTCAGAAAGTCGATGAAGAACGGCAATTGACCCAGCGGCGTGAAAGCCGTCGCGTGATCCCATTCGACCCGCACCGAACCGGCGAAACTGTCGACCACCAAAGGCGGGGGCGCCGCCGCCGCGCCTCCAAGCGCAACTGCAGATTGTTCACCCGTGGGGTGAACGGCGGTGGGCGGTAGATCCTGGGTCATCCCACTGAAAATGCCCGATTCTCCGCCAAACGGGAACAGGCCAAATGCGGTTCTTAGGTTCATGGTTCGTCCTGGGATGGTGCGCCTATCGTGCGGCGTTTCGCTCTGCGCTAGAGCGCGTGTGTCTGGCGATCTGCTGTTTTGCGATCTCGATGATTTTGTCGAGAGTAAAGCCGAATTTGGTCGCGACCGCCTTCAGAGGTGCGGAAGCACCGAAGCTGTGCATGCCGATGACCGCGCCCAGC
>DASXOK010000393.1:0-3204 GCA_036494425.1 Pseudolabrys sp. | reverse complement strand
ACAAGGATGCTGCGCGCGTCGCGACGATCGGTCATCGGGGCCGCTGGGCTCGCTTTTCTTCTGGCGGGCTGTTCGACGGCGCCGCTGATGGAGAAGCTTCCGGCGAGCATGGGCGGCTTGCCATCCGATGCCCCGGCGCGGCCGGCGACGCCGCGTGAGTTTCCGGCGGTACATGACATGCCGCCGCCGCGTGCCGACGAGCCGATGACCGATGAGGAACAGCTCAAGACCGAAAAAGCGCTGACGTCGGCGCGGGATCGCTTGGAAGGCACCCGAAAGGCGGGCGATGATGATGGCGCCGCCAAACCGGCCAAGCCGAAAAAGGGTGCTTCGGCAGCGAAAAAGAAACCTGCGGCGAGTAAAGACAGCGGGACGAGTGGCACTGACGCTGGCGCAAAGACGAACCCGTGATAAAAGCCTGCCGGGGTCACGCCTGCCGGCTGGAAAGGGCAGCCAGCACATGGTCCGCAACGAGCCGATCCGTCCGTGGGCTTAAGTGTGAAGCACCCGGATTTGGACACGATCATGCGCAAGCAGAAGGCGACTTGAAGGTCTGAGCCGATGGAAGAATTTTACCGCATCCGCCGTTTGCCGCCCTATGTGTTCGAAGAGGTAAACCGTGCCAAGGCCAAGGCACGCAATGCCGGCGCGGACATCATCGACCTCGGCATGGGCAACCCCGACCTGTCGGCGCCCCAGCACGTTCTCGACAAGCTCAAAGAGGTGCTCGGCAAGCCGCGCACCGACCGCTACTCGTCGTCGCGCGGTATCCCGGGCCTGCGCCGGGCCCAGGCCGGCTATTACGAGCGCCGGTTCGGGGTGAAGCTGAACCCGGAGACCCAGATCGTCGCCACGCTTGGTTCGAAGGAAGGCTTCGCCAACGTGGCGCAGGCGATCACCGCGCCGGGCGACGTCGTCCTGGTGCCGAACCCCAGCTATCCGATCCATGCCTTCGGCTTCCTGATGGCGGGCGGCACGATCCGCTCGGTGCCGTCGGAGCCGACGCCGAACTTCTTCCATACGCTCGAGCGTGCGATCGTGCATTCGATCCCGAAGCCGATCGCGGTGGTGGTCTGTTATCCGGCTAATCCGACCGCCTATGTGGCCAGCATCGACTTCTACAAGGACCTCGTCGCCTTCGCGAAGAAGCACGAGATCCTGGTGCTGTCCGACCTTGCTTACGCGGAGGTCTATTTCGACGACAATCCGCCCCCGTCGCTGTTGCAGGTGACGGGCGCGATGGACATCGCCATCGAGTTCACCTCGATGTCGAAGACCTTCTCGATGCCGGGCTGGCGCATGGGCTTCGCCGTCGGCAACGAGCGCATCATCGCCGCGCTGGCGCGGGTGAAGTCTTACCTCGACTACGGCGCCTTCACACCGGTGCAAGTAGCCGCGACCGCCGCGCTGAACGGGCCGGAAGACTGCATCAAGGAGATGCGCGACATCTACAAGCGCCGCCGCGACGTGATGGTGGAGAGTTTCAGCCGCGCCGGCTGGAACGTGCCATCCCCGCGCGCCTCGATGTTCGCCTGGTCGCCGATCCCCGAACCGTTCCAGACGCTCGGCAGCGTCGAGTTCTCGAAATTGCTGGTGGAGAAGGCCGACATCGCCGTGTCGCCGGGTATCGGCTTCGGCGAATATGGCGAAGGTTTCGTGCGTATCGCGCTGGTCGAGAACGAGCAGCGCATCCGCCAGGCCGCCCGCAACATCCGCCGTTTCCTCGACACCGCGCCGGAACAACTGCACAACGTCGTCCCGCTCGCCAACCGGCGCTGACATTTCATGGCTCAATCGCTCAGAGTTGGTGTCGCCGGTTTGGGCACGGTCGGCGCCGCCTTGATCGCCCAGGTGGCGCGCCAGCACGAGGCGCTGGCCGCGCGCTGCGGCCGCGCCATCGACATCGTCGCGGTCTCCGCTCGCTCGAAGGGGAAAGACCGCGGCGTCGATCTCAAGAAAGCGAAGTGGTTCGACGATCCGGTCGCGCTGGCGCGCGCGCCGGAGATCGATGTCTTCGTCGAGTTGATGGGCGGGTCGGGCGATCCGGCCAAGACAGCGGTCGAGGCCGCGCTCTGTGCGGGCAAGTCGGTCGTCACCGCCAACAAGGCGCTGCTCGCCAAGCATGGCGTCAAGCTCGCCACGCTTGCCGAGAAGAGCGCGGTTGCTCTGAACTTCGAGGCGGCGGTCGGCGCCGCCATCCCGGTGGTGAAGACGCTGCGCGAGGGCCTCGCCGGCAATCGCATCGACCGCGCCTATGGCATCCTCAACGGCACCTGCAATTACATCCTGACGCGGATGGAGCAGGAGGGGCTGTCCTTCGAGGCATGCCTGAAGGACGCACAGCGCTTGGGCTATGCCGAGGCCGATCCGACCTTCGACATCGAGGGCCATGACACGGCGCAAAAGCTGTCGATCCTGGCCTCGCTTGCTTTCGGCACGCGCGTCGATGAGAGCGCCATCTATGTGGAGGGCATCTCCTCGATCCAGCCGGCCGATCTCGCCGCCGCCGACGAGCTCGGCTACCGCGTGAAGCTCTTAGGGGTCGCTGTGAAGACGTCGAAGGGCATCGAGCAGCGCGTGCACCCGACGATGGTGCGCAAGGACTCTGCCATCGCCCAGGTGATGGGCGTGACCAATGCCGTGACCGTCGACGCCGAGGGCATCAATCCGCTGACGCTGATCGGCCCCGGCGCCGGCGGAATGGCGACCGCCTCGGCGGTCCTGTCCGATATCGCCGACGTGGCGCGCGGCGTGCGCGTCGCGCCCTTCGGCCGTCCGGCGGCCCGGCTGGCCGATGTACGCAAGGCGCCCATGCAACGTCACGAAGGGGGGTACTACATCCGCCTTTTGGCGCGGGACAAGCCGGGAACCGCGGCGACGATCGCTACCCATCTGGCGGAACAAGAGATTTCGCTGGAATCGATCGTCCAGAGGCACGCCAAGGGTACCTCGGATAGCGAAACCAAGAATGGTTCCGTCCCCGTAATCCTTATCACCTATGCGACTACTGAAGACGCCGTCAGAAAGGCCCTTGCGGCAGTGGGCCGCGATAGGGTCATCTCTGGCTGGCCGCAGGTGATCCGGATCGAAAAGAACTGAAGCGCGATTCGGCCGCTTCTGGGCCGATCGGTGTTATGCGTTTGTGAGACGAGGGGAGCTATTGATGGCGTCGATTACCGTGCAGCCGGAACTGCTGCTGGAGCG
>DASXOK010000392.1:0-2469 GCA_036494425.1 Pseudolabrys sp. | reverse complement strand
CGAGACCAACTGTCGTAACCGACCTTAAGTCAACGCGTGCCTTGCCCATTTGCGGCGCTCCTTCGATGAGTGTTCGACAGCGCTATCTTGACATGCCTCCTTCCGGAAGCAGGCGTTGCGAGCGCCGTCCACACCATCAAGAGAGCCTGAGGGCGCTTGCCGGGCGCTATGGCGTCAACCCGAAGACGATCGCGAAGTGGAAGAAGCGCGGATCGGTCGCCGACCTTCCGACCGGCCCTAAAGACGCTGCTTCAACGGTTCTCAGCATCGAGGAAGAGTAAGCGCTGTTCTGACCGCGCCTTCCTCGACCACGTGTGAGCTGGCAGATTCCGATCTCTGATTTGGGATCGGCACGTGAATATGTTTGACCATAAGCTTGAGCCTAAGCCGAGCGTCGCGCGTCGGGTCGAGGTGTTCACGGGGACGGGGCGTCGTCGTCGGTGGTCGGCCGACGAGAAAGCTCGGATTCTCGAGGAGACACTGGCGGTGGGGGCGGTGGTGTCCGAGGTCGCGCGGCGTCACGGGATCACCTCGCAGCAGCTGTTTGGATGGCGACGGTCCGCTAGGGGCCGCGCGATCGAGAGGTCGGACGCGCCCGGCTTTGCGCCGGTGATGTTGGAGGCGCCGGCTGAGAAGGCTGCGCTGGACGGAGCGGTCTTGGAAATCCTCGTCGGCGCGATGGTCGCGCGCGTTCCGTTGACCGCCGACGGCGCGACGCTGGCGAGGATCGTTCGCGCGCTGAAGGGAGCGGCATGATCGTTCCCTCCTCGGGCGTGAAGGTCCTGATCGCGATGAAGCCGGTCGATTTCCGCAAGGGGATGGACGGGCTCGCGGCGGTGGTTCACGAGACGCTGGGCGCGAACCCGTTCGGCGGCGTGATCTATGTGTTTCGATCCAAGCGGGCCGACCGGGTGAAGTTGTTGTTCTGGGACGGCACGGGCCTGGTTCTGGCGACCAAGCGTCTCGAACAGGGCTCGTTTCGCTGGCCGTCGTTGCGCGAGGGGGTGATGCGGCTGACGCCTGGGCAACTCGTCACGCTGCTGGAGGGTTTGGATTGGGCGCGGGTGCGTGGGGTACGAATACCCACGCCGACGGCGGTTTCGTGATCGGATGCTATATTTTCCAGGTGACTCCGACGATCGGAGCTGATTCCGTGAGGTCATGACGACGCCTCCTGATTCGCTTCCCGACGATGCAAGGGCGCTCAAGGAATTGCTCATCGCCGCGCGCGACGAGAACGAGCGTCTGATCGCCATCATCAAGGTGCTTCAGCGTCATCGCTTCGGCCCGCGATCGGAGAAGATCGATCCGGACCAACTCGCGCTCATGCTGGAGGACGTTGAGCAAGCGATCGCCGCCGGCGAGGCGGAGGCCGAGGCGGAAGGCAAGCGCGAGCCAGCCGGGACGCCCGTCCGGCGCAAGCGCCAGATCAATCGTGGCGCGTTGCCCAAACATTTGCCTCGCGAGGAGGTCGTCGTCGATCTCGCCGACAAGTGCTGCCCCTGCTGCAACAGGCTTCGGGTCAAGCTCGGCGAGGACGTCTCGGAACGGCTCGACATGATCCCGGCGCGCTTCAAGGTCATCGTCACGCGCCGGCCCAAATACGCCTGCCGCGACTGCGATGGCGAGGTGGCGCAGGCTCCGGCGCCCGAACATCTGATCGAGGCCGGCATTCCGACCGAGGCGCTGATCGCGGCGGTGGTCATCGCCAAATACGCGGACCATCTGCCGCTCTATCGGCAGGCTCAGATCTATGGCCGCCAGGGCGTCGAACTCGACCGCTCGACGCTGGCCGACTGGTCGGGGCGCGCCGCCTTCGCGCTACGGCCCGTCTACGGGCGATTGTTCGACGTCTTGAAGGGTTCGGACAAGCTCTTCGCCGACGAGACGCGCGCGCCGGTGCTCGATCCGGGCCAACGCAAGACCAAGACCGGCCAGCTGTGGGCCTATGCCCGCGACGACCGGCCCTGGGGCGGTCCCGAGCCGCCAGGCGTCGCCTATGTCTACGAGCCCGACCGCAAGCACGAGCGTCCCGCCGCGCATCTGGCCCGCTTCGCTGGATACCTCCAGGTCGATGGCTACGGCGCCTACAAAGCGCTGGCCGAGGGCACCGCGGTTACGCTGGCCTTCTGCTGGGCGCACGCGCGGCGAAACTTCTTCGACATCCAGGCCGCGAACCCGGCCCCGATCGCCGTCGAGGCGCTGGCGAGGATCGGCGGCCTCTACGCCATCGAACGCGATATCCGGGGGCTCGGAGCTCCGGCGCGGCTGGCCGCCCGCCAAGCCCGCGCCGGACCGATCCTCGAGGCGATGAAGCCTTGGTTGGCCGCCAAGCTCGCCGCTGTCTCCGGCAAATCGAAACTCGCCGAGGCGATCCGCTACGCGCTCTCGCGCTGGGCGGGCCTGACCCGCTACCTCGACGATGGGCGGATCGAAATCGACAACAACGTCGTCGAGCGCGCCATGCGG
>DASXOK010000391.1:0-6038 GCA_036494425.1 Pseudolabrys sp. | reverse complement strand
GAGCGGATCGCTTTCGACGCGCACCCCGGCGCGCGGCGCATAGATCCATGCGATGCTCTGGGTGATCATCCGCGCTACGCCAGCCGCACGTGCGGCGGCGGCGAGATTGCGCGTCCCCTCGATCCGCAGGCGTGCATTGCGCGCCAATCCTTCCGCATAGTGCGGCGAGCCGGGCGCGAAGGCGAGATCGGTGAGTTGATGGATGACGACGGCGGGCGCGGCAGCTTTGACCGCGCGCTCAAGCGCCGGCGCATCGAATACGTCAACCAGCACCGGCTCGGCGCCTAGCGCTGCGACGGCCGCGGCCCTGTCGGCGCTGCGCGTGGTCCCGATCACCGTATGACCCACCGCGCAGAGCAATGGCGTCAGTCTGCGCCCGATCGCTCCACCCGCTCCGGCTAGGAAGACTCTCATTCAGGCTCCGCTCGTGTTTCCCGGACGCGGTGCAGCACGAAGTGGTGCACCGCTGATCCGGGACCCCGGTGTGCTTTCAAGAAGAAAGCTGGGTCCAGGGTCCGCAGCCCATCACTTCGCTTCGCTCGTGCTGCGCCGCGCCCGGGACAACGGCCCTACTCCGCGCCTTTGAGCCGTTCCAGCGCCTCGGCGATCTTGGCCTTGCGGCCGGCCGCTTCCTCGCGCTTTTCCTTCTCTTCCTCGACCACCTCTTCGGCCGCGCGCTCCATGAATTTCGGATTGTTCAGCTTGGCGTCGGTCCGGGCGATGTCGGCGTCGGCGTTCTGCATTTCTTTGGCGAGCCGCGCGCGTTCGGCGGCAAGATCGATGACGCCTTTCAGCGGCAGCGCCGCCACCTCGCCGCGCACAACCAATTGCACCGAGCCCGCCGGAGCGCTGGCGGCGGATGAAATCTCCGACACGCGCGCCAGGCGCTTGATGACGTCGGCCCAACGCTGCGCAAGCGCCTGCGTCTGCGCGGACGCGCCGGCCAGCACAACAGGGATGACCGCGTTCAGATTTATCTCCGCCCGGATCGAACGGATGGCGGTAATCAGATCGATAACCCAGCCGATCTCGGCCTCGGCCTTGTCGTCGATGAGGCCATCAAGCGCCGGCCATGGGCTGAGCGCGAGCAAATCTGTCCGCTTCGGCCCCTGCTCCGCCGTCACGCGCCACAGCTCTTCAGTGACGAAGGGCATGAAGGGGTGCAGCAACTTGAGAATCTCATCGAGCACCCAGGCCGCCATGGCGCGCGTCTCATCCTTGGCCATGCCGTCGGTGCCGGTCAGCACCGGCTTCGAGAACTCGACGTACCAATCGCAATAGACGTTCCAGACAAACCGGTAGGCCGCACCCGCCGCATCGCTGAATCTATAAGTCTCGATGGCCGCGGTGATCTCGGCGGCTGCTTTCTGTGTTTCGCGTGCGATCCAGCGGTTCAGCGTTTCCTTCGCCGAGGCCGGGTCGAAGCCTTCTACGCGGGCGGCACCGTTGAATTCGACGAAGCGCGCGGCGTTCCAGAGCTTGGTGGCGAAGTTGCGGTTGTTCTCGACGTCCTGCGGACCGAGCCGGATGTCGTGGCTTGGCGCGACGTTGCGCATCAGTGTGAAGCGCAGCGCGTCGGCGCCAAACTCGTCGATGACGCCGAGCGGATCGACGACGTTGCCTTTCGATTTCGACATCTTGGCGCCGGAGGCGTCGCGCACCAGGCGGTGGATGTAGATGTCGTGGAACGGCACGACCCGATCGGACGGCGCGCCGGGGCGCTCCTTGGGCATGAAGTGCAGGCCCATCATCATCATCCGGGCGACCCAGAAGAAGATGATGTCGAAGCCGGTGACCAGCACCGAGGTCGGATAGAAGCGCTTGAGCTCGGGGGTCGCGTCCGGCCAGCCGAGCGTGGAGAACGGCCACAGCGCCGACGAGAACCAGGTGTCGAGCACGTCCGGATCGCGCGTGAGCGGCGTCGCCCTGCCGTAGTGCCGGTCCGCTTCCGTCTGCGCCTCAGCCTCGTTCAGCGCGACGAAGACCTTGCCGTCCGGGCCATACCAAGCCGGTATCTGGTGTCCCCACCATAGCTGACGCGAGATGCACCAGGGCTGGATGTTCTCCATCCAATTGAAGTAAGTGGCTTCCCAGTTTTTCGGGGCGAAGGTGGTCTTGCCCTCGCGCACCGCGGCGATCGCCGGCTTCGCCAGCTCCTTGGCGTTGACGTACCATTGCTCCGTCAAGAACGGCTCGATGACGACGTTCGAACGGTCTCCATGCGGGACAGCATGCGAATGTGGCTCGATCTTCTCGACCAGGCCCATCTCTTCCAGCCGCGCGACGACGGCCTTGCGCGCGGCAAAGCGATCGAGCCCATCGAGCGTCAGCGTCGCGTCGAGATCGCCTGACGCCGGAACGTCCTTGAGGAAATCGGCATTGCTCTTCAGAGCAAGCTTCGCCTCGATGGTCAGCACGTTTATCTGCGGCAGCCCATGGCGCTTGCCGACCTCGAAGTCGTTGAAGTCGTGCGCCGGCGTGATCTTCACCGCGCCCGAACCCTTCTCCGGATCGGAATATTCGTCCGCCACGATCGGAATGCGCCGGCCGACCAGCGGCAGAATGACGTTCTTGCCGACCAGCGCCTTGAAGCGCTCGTCTTCCGGATGCACCGCGACCGCGGTGTCGCCGAGCATCGTCTCGGGGCGCGTCGTCGCGACCACGATGAAGGTCGACGGATCCTCGGCATTGAAAGTCTTGCCCTCGATCGAATAGCGCAGGTGCCAGAGGTGGCCCTTGGTCTCCACCTGCACGACTTCGAGATCGGAGATGGCGGTGAGCAGCTTCGGGTCCCAGTTGACCAGCCGCTTGTCCTTGTAAATGAGCTCTTCGCGATAAAGCTCCACAAAAACTTTAAGGACGGCCCGCGAGAGCCCCTCGTCCATGGTGAATCGCTCGCGCGACCAGTCGCAGGATGCGCCCAGGCGTTTGAGCTGGTTGACGATGGTGCCGCCCGATTCGGCCTTCCACTCCCAGACGCGTTTGAGAAAAGCTTCGCGGCCCATCTCGCGTCGGCCGGGCTGCTGACGCTCCATCAATTGCCGCTCGACCACCATCTGCGTGGCGATGCCGGCGTGATCAGTCCCTGGCTGCCAGAGCACGTCCTTGCCGCGCATGCGTTCGAAGCGGCAGAGCACGTCCTGCAGCGTATTGTTGAGCGCATGGCCCATATGCAACGAGCCGGTGACGTTGGGCGGCGGGATCACGATAGAGTAGGCATCGGCCTGGGCGCGCTCCGGCCGGCCGGCCTTGAAGGCGCCCGCCTGTTCCCAAGCCTGGTAAATGCGGCCCTCGACCTCCGAGGGTTGATAGGTCTTATCGATCATTTTCGTTTTTTCTAGATGACACGGGGGGTAGAAACCCCGCCAGCCTGCCGGAGTCAACGTGTCCGCATCCCTGCCCGCCGCGCCCGACCGCGCGCTCACGCGTTCCATATTCCTGATGGCCGTGGCCGCTTTTGCCAGCGGCTTCTCGCTGCGCATCTCCGATCCGCTGCTGCCGCAAATCGCGCTCGATTTCAACGCCAGCGTGGGGACGACCTCGGCCATCGTCACGGCCTACGCCATTCCCTACGGCATCACCCAGGTGTTCGGCGGCCTGCTGAGCGAGCGCTTCGGGAAATGCCAATCGGTCGCGGGCGCCTGCTGCCTCTCTGCCGTGCTGGTGCTGCTGTGTGCGGTCTCGCAATCGTTGCCGCAACTCACGCTCGCGCGCCTCGTTTGCGCGCCGGCGGCGGCCACCATCGTGCCGCTCGGCATGGCCTATGTCGGCGACGTGGTGCCCTACGATCGGCGGCAGACGGTTTTGGCCCGTTTCCTGGCCGGTCAGATGACCGGCATGATCGCCGGTCAGGTGGCCGGCGGCGTCATCGGCGATCATTTCGGCTGGCGCACGGTGTTCTATGTTCTGGCGGCCGTCTTCGCACTCGCCGGCGGGGCATTGGTGACCCAGTTGCGCAGCAATCCATGGACCGTCCCGCTGCGCCGCGCCCCGGAACACAAGGCCGGGTTCTTCGCCGATTATCGTAAAATGGCTTTGAACCCTTGGTCACGCTTCATCACACTCGCAGTGTTCTTCGAAGGTGCGATCTTCTTCGGCGGTTTCACCTACATCGCTGCTTACCTGCATGCACAGTTCAACCTGAGCTTTACAGTCATCGGGCTGGCGGTGGCCGGATTCGGCTTTGGCTGCGTGCTCTTTGCCCTCACTGTTCAACGTCTGGTGCTGCTCGGTGAGAGCGGCCTGGTGATCGGCGGCGGCGGCGTGGTGATGCTTGGATTTCTCACGCTCGCTGGAGCGTCGCTGTGGCAATTGGCGCCGGTCGCCTGCGCGGTGCTCGGCTTCGGCTATTACATGCTACACAACACGCTACAGACACACGCCACGCAGATGTTGCCGGAAGCGCGCGGTACCGCGGTCGCCGGCTTCTCGTCAGCGCTCTATTTCGGGCAGAGCATCGGCGTCGCACTCGCCGCCCCGGTCGTCGACCGCTCCGGCGCCGTGCCGGTCTTTATCGTCGCTGCGGTCCTGTGGCCGGCGCTGGCGATCTGGATCAAGTGGCGGCTCGAGCGGCGCGACTAACGGCCGCGCGAGACGCGTTCGATCTCGGCGCGCACGATGCGTTCGACCATGCTCGGCAGGTTGTCGTCGAGCCACGACTTGAGCATCGGACGCAGCATCTCCTTCACCAGATCCTCAAGCGTGCGCGCGTTGTTTCCGAGCACGGTGTGCGCCAGCGAATTGAAGGCGCTGTCGACCGCCGCGATGGTGGCATTGGAAATGAGTGCGGAATCGGGCGCGAACCGCGGACGCGGTTCTTCCGGAGGACGCATCGCCGCTTCCGGCGCGCGATCGGAGAACACCACGTCATTGGCACCGGCGATGGTACGGAAGTTCGGCGCCGGAGGAGGCGGCGGTGGTGAGGGTGGAGCTGCCATCGCCTCGGTAAGATCGAGCACATCCGGCGGAGGCGGCGCGGCAGGATTCGACGGAGGCGGAGCCGGCTTCGGTTCAAGCTTTTGTTCAAGCTTGGGCTCCAGCTTCGGCGGAGCATCGAGGTCCGCGAGCATCGCGTCGATATCGTCCTGATTGTTTGCCACCGGGACCGGCCGCGGTGGCGGCGGCGGTGGTGGAGGCGGCGCCGCGCGCGGCGGGGCTGGCGGTGGCGGAGCCGGCGCTGGGCGCGGAACGGCAGCCACGGGCGGCACCGGCTTGGGCGCGGGTGGCGGCTCGGGAGCCTTTGCAGTCTTGCTGGCGTCGTCGTCGGCAATGATGCGCCGAATGGAGGCGAGGATCTCCTCCATCGATGGCTCTTGTGCCTTCGCCGGTTGGCTCATTTCCGTCTTATCCCGACCGCAGGGTTTGGTACGCCGATCGGCGATGTTCCCGGCCCACGGGGCCAACGGAAGCGAATCGCCGTCGATTACCTTTTTATACGCCAGAGCGGCGTGGGTGTGACGGGTGCGAGGCCGAGAAAATGCAATGAACTGTGGACACGAAATCAGCTGGCAGTATCAGGATTCGAATGTCAGGAATCGCACGTGCGCGCGAGCGCATTGCTCGCGGCGCAAACGTCGCACTTCATCCATTACATTAACGCGGAGGCCTAGCGCCCGTCCGGCGTCCGGACGCCGGCCCAGCTGTCGCGCACCTGCTCGTAATGCACCTGCGGACGATAGACTGCGGTGCGCAGGCCCAAGATCGCCGGCGTCAGCCGGCCCACAGCAGCGAGCAATGTGTAGGACGCAACGACACGATCGTGCTGGGCGGTGACCAGCGACACGCGCGCGTTCACCAGCGTCTGCTGCGCGGTCAACACGTCGAACGTCGTGCGCTGACCGACGCGCGCTTCCTCGCGGATGCCGTTGAGAGCGATCTCCGCCGACTGCACCTGCGCCGTCGTCGCCTCGATGTTGGCTCTCGCCGCCAGCAGCAGGCCCCAGGATTGCACCACTGTCTGCCGCGTCTGGTCGCGCGTCACGTCGAGATTGAGCCGTGTCTGCCCCAAAAGCTCCTTGGCCTGACGGATGGCGGAGTAC
>DASXOK010000390.1:0-1549 GCA_036494425.1 Pseudolabrys sp. | reverse complement strand
CACATGAAGGCCGCGGAGTAGTCTTCTTCCCTGGCCGGCACTAGCCGGCGCGGACGCCGGCGAGGAACTGCGCGACCTCGCTCTTGAGGCGACGTCCCTCGATCGACAACGCATGCGCGGCGCCGTGAACCTGGCTGGCAGCCGCCCCGGTATCGGACGCGCCGCGGTTGACTTCGCCGATATTGCCCGAGACCTGCGAGGCGCCTTGCGCCGCCTGCATGACGTTGCGGGAAATCTCCTGGGTTGCCGCGCCTTGCTCCTCGACCGCGGCGGACACCGTGGCGGCGATCTCGGCAATCATCCGGATGGTGGTGCCGATCTCCTTGATCGTGCCGACCGATTGGGCGGTCGCAGATTGCATCTGCGCGATCTGGCTGCCGATCTCCTCGGTCGCCTTGGCGGTTTGCCCGGCCAGCGCCTTGACCTCGGAGGCGACGACCGCAAATCCCCTGCCCGCCTCGCCGGCGCGCGCGGCCTCGATGGTGGCATTCAACGCCAGCAGATTGGTCTGCTCGGCGACCGCCGAAATCATCTTGACGACCTCGCCGATGCGGTCGGCCGATTGCGACAGCTCGGCGATCCGTGCATTGGTCTGCTCGGCCTGCGCGACCGCGGTGGATGCGACCCGCTGCGACTGCTGGACCTGGCGGGCGATCTCGGTGACCGAGGAGACCATCTCTTCGGTGGCGGCGGCGGCGGCCTGCACACTGGCGGAGGACTGTTCCGAGGCGGTGGTGACGGTCGCGGACAGCATATTGGTCGCTTCGGCGGTGCGGGTCAGGCCCTCGGCGGCGACCTCGATCTCCGAGGATGCCTCGGAGACGGCGCCGACGATCTGTCCGACCGTGCGCTCGAAGCCGTCGGCCATATCGAGCATGGCCTGCCTGCGCTCGGTCTCGGCCTGCTGCTTGGCCGCTTCCTGATCGGCGGTGAGCTGGCGGTTCTCGCGCAGCCGGTCGCGGAAGATCGACAGCGCCTGCGAAATCTTGCCGATTTCGTCGCGCCGCACGACGCGCGCGATCTCGCGGTCGAGATCGCCTTTGGCGAGATGCTCCATCGCGTGAACCATCTTGATCAGCGGCGCGGACAGCCAGCGGCCGAACAGCAATGCGGCGGCGATCACGAGAAGCACGGTGAGACAAATGGACGCAAAGACATACGAGCGCACGCTTTCAAGTTCGGCGCGCACCGTGGTCAGTCGTTCGTCGGCGGCCTTGCGCACGGCGTTCAGGTTGGGCTTGAGGCGGTCGTAGATTTGCGCGAGGTCGGCGGTTTCCTCCACCAGCGTGCTCTGTCCGGCCATATAGGCGAGGAAGCTCGTCTTGTAGGTGTCGATCAACCTGGTGATCTCGGCCTTGGCCTCGTCGGGCAGGTCGGCCTTCTTGAGCTCGGCCGCGAATTCGTTCGCGCGCTTTTTCAGCTCCTCGCCGTATTTCTCCTCGCCGCGCAGCATGAAATCCTTTTCATGACGCCGCATCATCAGCATCAGCACCGCAAGGCGCGGCTGATCGAAGGTCTTCAGCTTCGATTCCACGGAATGCACCGCGGC
>DASXOK010000389.1:0-1596 GCA_036494425.1 Pseudolabrys sp. | reverse complement strand
CTCGGTCGAGTAGCGGTCCTGCCCGTCTTTGTCCTGCCATTTGCGTGTCTGCAGCGCGCCTTCCAGGTACACCTTCGCGCCCTTCTTCAGGTACTGCTCGGCCACCTTGGCGAGCCCCTCGCTGAAGATGACGACGCGGTGCCACTCGGTCTTTTCTTTGCGCTCGCCGGTCGCCTTGTCGCGCCAGGTCTCCGAGGTCGCGATCCGCAAATTCACGATCGGCCGCCCGTCCTGGGTGCGGCGAACCTCCGGATCGGCGCCCAGATTGCCGACCAGAATCACTTTGTTGACGCTACCCGCCATGATGCTCTCCACAACGCGACATCGGCCTTGAGCCCGCCCTCGGGCGTGGCGCGCCGGTCGCCGGTTATGGGGCCGCCCGCACTGCGCGGCCCCCGAAATTAACTTTTCACCCTAGACCTCGCCGGTCGGGCGGCAAGCCGGTTTGCCTCTAATCCACAGGGGCTTCTGCGGCTGCCGGATGTTGTAGCGCGCCCCGCGCCCGCCGTCATGTTCTTTTTTTGTTCCTAGTTGTGTTAACCATTTACACCACTGATTCGATTGGGGAAATAGATTTATCTGTTGCGCAATAGCCACAGCGCGAATCATCCACAACTTATATGGTCCCGCCACCAGTATGAGTTGAGTTGTTATCCGGCCGATGATCATCAGGAGGTCACATGATCAAACGTTTCATGCTTGGAATAAGCGCGGGCCTGCTCGCCGTCGCGATGGCGTCGCCATCATCCGCGGCGGATTTGCGCGCGCCGCTGTACAAGGCGCCCCCACCGCCGATTCTTGTCGCGCCATTCAGCTGGAGCGGCTTCTACGTCGGCGCGAATGCCGGTTACGCGTGGGGCAAGGCGGACCTGTCCAGTCCGGCAGGCTCCTTCACCACGGATACCCAGCACGGCTATCTGGCCGGCATCACGCTGGGCTACAACCTGCAGACCGGCGTCTGGGTCTGGGGCGTCGAAGGCGACGTCGACTACGCCTGGATCAAGGGCAACGCGGTCAACACCGTCGGTGTGGGCTGCGCCGGCGGCGGGGGGTGCGATATCAAGAACACCTTCTTCGCCACCGCCCGCGGCCGCATCGGCTACGCCTGGGATCGCTTCCTGCCCTACCTCACCGGCGGCGTCGCCTTCGGCAATTCGAAGATCAGCGCGCCGTCGGGCGACAGCAGCACCAAGACGAACATCGGCTGGACCGTCGGCGCGGGGCTCGAATACGCCTTCCTCGGCAACTGGTCGGCCAAAGCCGAATATCTCTATGCCGATCTCGGCAACGGCACATGCGACGCCTCGATCTGCGGCGTCGGGGTCGACTACAAGATCAAGACCAACATCGTCCGCGCCGGTGTGAACTACCGGTTCTGATCCGGCGCACCTTGGTGCTGCGCGGCACGGCATCGCGACGATCCAAAGCAATGGGGCCGGCCTCGCGCCGGCCCTCTTTTTTGGGTGTCATTATTCCGAAATAGTCACGCGGTCGGACCAAGGGTAACCGCCGATGTGGGACCGCTGGAAACAATGGGCACGCACGATCAGGCGTGACGCGCATGCTCTCTACCTCGCGGCGCGCGATCCGCGTGTC
>DASXOK010000388.1:0-2173 GCA_036494425.1 Pseudolabrys sp. | reverse complement strand
TTGACCACGTCGTGACGCATGTCGGCGATGGTCTCGTCCACCGCCTCGTCGCGCATGAGATCGAGCCGCTGCTCGAAGATCACCTTGCGCTGGTCGTTCATCACGTCGTCGTATTTCAGCAGGTTCTTGCGGATGTCGAAGTTGCGCGCCTCGACCTTCTGCTGCGCCTTTTCCAGTGCCTTGTTGATCCAGGGATGAACGATCGCCTCGTTCTCCTTCAAGCCGAGCTTGGTCAACATGCCGTCGAGCTTGTCGGAGCCGAAGATGCGCATCAGGTCATCTTCGAGCGACAGGAAGAACTTGGAGTGGCCCGGGTCGCCCTGGCGGCCGGAGCGGCCGCGCAACTGGTTGTCGATGCGGCGGCTCTCATGCCGCTCGGTGCCGAGCACAAATAGACCGCCGGCGGCCAGCGCCTTCTCCTTCAGCCGCGCCACCTGGGCGCGGATGTCGGCGGCGCGCGGATCCTTGTCGCGCAGGCCCCAGTCGGTGATGTCGGTGATTTCCTGGCGGATGCGCATGTCGGCATTGCCGCCGAGCTGAATATCGGTACCGCGGCCGGCCATGTTGGTGGCGATCGTGATCGCGCCGGGCACACCGGCCTGCGAGACGATGAAGGCTTCCTGCTCGTGATAGCGCGCGTTCAGAATGGCGAAGACCTTGGTCTTGGTGGCGCCCTCGTCGCCCGAATAGAGCGCGGCAAACGCGTTCGGATCGGAGAAGTCGTGCGCCTCCCAGCCGGCCTGGCGCAGCATCTCCGCGAGCTGTTCGGATTTTTCGATCGACGTCGTGCCGACCAGCACCGGCTGGCCGCGCGTCTTGCACTCCTCGATCAGCGCGATGATCGCGCGATATTTCTCTTTGTTGGTGCGGTAGACCTCGTCGTCGTCGTCAATGCGCGACAGCGGCATGTTGGTCGGCACTTCCAGCACGTCGAGCTTGTAGATGTCGAAGAACTCGTCGGCTTCCGTCATGGCCGTGCCGGTCATACCGGCGAGCTTCTCGTACATGCGGAAGTAGTTCTGGAAAGTGATCGAGGCCAGCGTCTGGTTCTCTGGCTGAATCGGCTGGCGTTCTTTCGCTTCGAGCGCCTGGTGCAGGCCTTCCGAATAGCGGCGGCCCGGCATCATGCGGCCGGTGAACTCGTCGATGATGACGACCTCGCCGTTGCGGACGATGTAGTCCTTGTCGCGCTGGAACAGCTTGTGCGCCCGGAGCGCCTGATTGACATGGTGCACGACGGAGACGTTCTCGACGTCGTAGAGCGAATCCGACTTGAGCTGACCGGCTTCGCGCAACGCCACTTCCATCTTCTCCATGCCGGCTTCGGTCATGGTGACGGTGCGCTGCTTCTCGTCCACCTCGTAGTCGCTCTTGTCGAGGCGGGGGATGAAGGCGTCGATGGTGTTGTAGAAGTCCGAGCGGTCGTCGAGCGGGCCGGAGATGATCAGCGGCGTGCGCGCCTCGTCGACCAGGATCGAGTCGACTTCGTCGACGATGGCGAAGACATGCCCGCGCTGGACCATGTCCTCTATGCGGTACTTCATGTTGTCGCGCAGATAGTCGAAGCCGAGCTCGTTATTGGTGCCGTAGGTGATGTCGCAGTCGTAGGCCTTCTTGCGCTCGGCGTCGTCGAGCCCATGCACGATGGTGGCCGTGGTCAGGCCGAGGAAGCCGTAGATCTGGCCCATCCATTCGGAGTCGCGTTTGGCGAGGTAATCGTTGACGGTAACAACGTGCACGCCGCGCCCGGTGAGGGCATTGAGATAGACCGGGAGGGTGGCGACCAGGGTCTTGCCTTCGCCGGTCTTCATCTCGGCGATCTTGCCTTCGTGCAGGATCATGCCGCCGATGAGCTGAACATCGAAGTGGCGCTGGCCGAGGACGCGCTTGGCCGCCTCGCGCACGGTGGCGAAGGCCGGCACCAGGAGATCGTCGAGCTCGGCGCCGTCGGCGATCTGCTTCTTGAATTCGTCGGTGCGGGCGCGCAACGCCTCGTCAGAGAGGGCGGCGACGTCCGCCTCGAGCGCATTGCTGGCGTCGACCCGCGGCTGATAGGTGCGGATTCGCCGGTCGTTGGACGAACCGAACAGCTTGCGGGCGACGGCGCCGATCATTCAGGGGAAGCTCCTCGTTTTCGTGCCGGCGCTTCTACCACGCCGCGGCGGCCGGATAT
>DASXOK010000387.1:0-35088 GCA_036494425.1 Pseudolabrys sp. | reverse complement strand
TCGCCAAGGCGCCCCTCGCGGTACGCCTTGCGCCAGAAGAAAAGGAGTTGATTGGAAATCCCATGCCGGCGCGCCGTCACCGACGCCAGCCGCGGACCCGAAAGACTCTCCTCGACGATCCGCCGCTTCTCCTCGTCGGTCCATCGACGACGGCGACCGGTGTCAACAATATCAAGGCGGCTGATCTGATGATTGTCAGTAAGGCTGTCCATACCGACAGTCAGCTATCTCCGGAGCGATTTGCCAAGGCGGCCTACACCGAATGCGTACAAACCTTGTGAGAGCAGCACCGCATCAAGTTACGCTTATGCGTCTACGGCCATGAGAGCAGCGTCACGCAACCGTTCGGGGTCGCGCTCGCCGTTCGCAGCGGACTTCAGGATTCCTTCTGCCAAAAGGGTCCGGCTGGTCGTCGCTTGCTGCTTGGGCGGAAGGCAGGTCCACGCATGGTCCAGAACCTCCCTCAACAGCGCGACTGTCTTCAGATCGAAATTGACTGGCTCATTCCCACCCGCTTTCGCCTCCCTGATTATTCAGCAGCGCGTACATGTGGAATACGACGAAAGGTGGACACCAGGATGACAGTTGTCTGACAAGCCAAACCAAATGCCTTATCGGCGCCAGAAGTCCTTGAACCGCGTGGGCGACAGCTCGGTGTAACGTACCGTGTGCTGGATGTTCTTGTGGCCCAGGTAGGCTTGCAGAGCGCGCGTGTCGTGCCCTTTGTTGGCCAGCGTGTAACCGCAGGCGTGCCGTAGCATGTGCGGGTGCCTTGAACCCCAGCTTGGCCTCGGTGCCCGCGCGCTCCACCATGCGGGCAAAGCCTGCCGTGCTGAACGGTGCGCCCCGCTCCGAGGTGAACACGAAGGGCGACTTCGGCTCCTGCTCGCGTTGCAGCCGCCGCAGCGCCCGCAGCTCGTCGCCAAGGATCGGATGCGTGCAGGTCCGGCGGGACTGACTGTCGGAACAAAGGCTCTTTTAGGAACAGTCGTCAATGAGGCGATACCGTTTGTGCTTGCGTCCGGCGGGCGGTGGCCTCCAATATGAGTAGCCAGTATCATTTCCGGCCGGCAACGTCGCACTTGCGCCGAGCAGCCGGTTATCGACGGATAGGCGCGCTCGCCGCTTCGTGCTGTGCAGGGGTGGCTTATGGCCAAGGACGGCCTTTCCCCGCTTCCGCCTCCGGAGGAAGTGCGTGTTCTCATCATCGAGGATAACCCGCTGATCGCGGAGATGATCTGCGAAATAGCTACGGCGCTCGGCTATGTGGTCTGCGGCACCGCCAACGATATTCAATCGGCCCACAAAAAGCTCTGCAGTAGCAACTGTGACATCGTGCTTCTCGACATCGGGCTGGACCGCGAGCAGAAGTGCCCTGAGCTTGCCGACTTGCTGCAGGAGTTGAAGGTCCCGTTCGCCTTCGTAACGGGCTACGGCCATGCCCTTGACGTTCGTTATGAGCATGTCCCGCTGCTGCGCAAGCCCTTCACTGAGGAGCAGCTCTGCGGGGTGTTGGAACAGCTCGTTGGAGACCTCCCAGGAGCCCGCTCCACGAATGCTTAACAACAGAGCATGGCCTGCGATGGCGCCGGACTTGGGAGAACGTGCGGGTCCCCTGGCGCGTCATTGCCCAGAGAGAAACACCCCTCCCCTGCCTTCACAAACGCCCCTTAAAGCCCGCTGCTGCTGCTCGGGTGGGTACGTCGCACTCACAATCTGGGAGCACCGTGATCGTCGCACGGTGGCGAGCCTCAATGGGCGGCCCTTGACGCGCTCCCACAATGCTCCCACAACCTACGACACCGGACGAAAAATCTTGAATGTTCAGAACGTTGGCCGCTGGCATGAGCGTATCCTAGTTCCCCAGCCAAAAATTCCACTAAACTATTGAAATTTCTGACCATTTCTCCGCGGCATCCGAAGACTACGCGACCGGATGCTCCCGATAGTAGGCGGCATCCTCCACCGACTGGGTCCACTCCGGAATGTTGCGCCAGGCATAGTGGCGCGAGAGCATGTCGGCGCCGTAGCGGACGCGGAACAGCAAGGTCCGCGCGGGTCCGTTCTCGTACTCATGCACCTCACCCGGCGGATGCACGATGAAGGCGCCCGGCGTCACCAGCACCGTCTCGCCGGGTGTGCGCATGGTGCCGCTGCCGGAGAAGCAGAAATAAATCTCGGTCGCGAAAGGGTGACAGTGATACGGGCTGATCTGCCCCGGCTCCCAGCATGCGACCGTGTAATCCCCGCCCTGCTCGGTGCCGAGGATCTTTTCGACGTGATGCTTCGGATCCCATTGCTGTTCGCGGTCTAGACTGAAGACGTCCATCGCTTACTTCCTCCCCTGACATCATTACCTTAATCGCGGCGGCCTTCGGGCCGCTTCGCTCAGAACGCGACCTTGTCGCCGCCTTTCAGTTGCAGGATTTCGCGAGCCTCATCGGGCGTGGCGATTTCGAGGCCGAGGCCTTCGATGATGCCGCGGACCGTCCGCACCTGTTGCGCGTTCGACTCCGCCAGCTTGCCCGGCCCGATCCAGAGCGAGTCTTCCAGACCCACGCGCACATTGCCGCCCATCGATGCCGCCATCGCCGCGATTGGCATCTGCGCGCGGCCTGCGCCGAGCACCGACCAGTGATAATTGTCGGGACCGAGCAGCCGATCCGCGGTCCGCCTCATCGTCATCACGTCCTCGGGATGTGTGCCGATGCCGCCGAGGATACCAAACACCGATTGAACGAACAGCGGTGGCTTGACCAGGCCACGATCAAGGAAGTGCGCGAGGTTATAGAGATGACCGATGTCGTAGCACTCGAATTCGAAGCGGGTTTGGTTTTCCGAACACGTCTTCAAGACGAAGGCGATGTCCTTGAACGTGTTGCGGAAGATCAGGTCCACTGTGCCTTCGAGAAACTGCTGCTCCCAATCGTGCTGGAAATCCTTGTAACGCTTCAACATCGGGAAGAGCCCGAAATTGATCGATCCCATGTTGAGGCTCGCCACCTCCGGCTTGAAATGCGCCGCCGGCAGCACGCGCTCTTCCACGCGCATGGTCGGCGAGCCGCCCGACGTGAGATTGAGGACCACGTTCGACTGCTGCTTGATGCGCGACAGGAAACGGCCGAACGCCTCCGGCGTCTGATCGGGCCGGCCAGTCTTCGGATCGCGGGCGTGCAGGTGGACGATAGCGGCCCCCGCCTCCGCCGCGCCGAGTGCGGCATCCGCGATCTCCTCCGCCGTGATCGGGAGATGCGGCGACATCGTCGGCGTGTGAATGGCGCCGGTGACGGCGCATGTGATGATGACTTTACCCGGCTTCGCCACAGTCTCCTCCTTTTATGTCGTGTTTTAAGTTGAACGAGCGACACCAAATGGCCCCGCTACGCTCTATTTTTCTATTACGCGGACCGTTGCAGTTCGCGTTTGAAGGCCCCCTACTCCGCCGCCGTGGCATAAGGGATATTGCGCCCGCCATAGCGCCGCACGCGGATGTTGGCCTGCTCGGCATGGCCGGTGAAGCCTTCGAGCATGCAGAGCCGCGAGCAGACTTCTCCGATCTTCGCCGACGCCTCATCGGTCAGCACACGCTGATAGTGACCGTCTTGCGGAATTTTCCGACCCAGAGGCCGCCGGTGTAGCGGGCCGCCTTCTTCGTCGGCAACGTATGATTGGTGCCGATCACCTTGTCGCCGAACGCGACATTGGTTCGCGTGCCCAGGAACAGCGCGCCGTAATTCGTCATCCGCGCGAGGAAGTAATCCGGATCGCGCGTCATCACCTGCACGTGCTCGGAGGCGATGCGATCCGCCTCCTGGACCATCTCTTCCTCGCTGTCGCAGACGATCACTTCGCCGTAGTCCTCCCAGGCCTTGGCGGCGACAGTCGCCGTCGGCAGGATTTCGAGCAGGCGCTCGACTTCGGCCATCGTCTCGCGCGCGAGCTTCTCCGAATTTGTGAGAAGCACCGCGGGAGAATTCGGCCCGTGCTCGGCCTGGCCGAGCAGGTCGGTCGCGCAGATCTCTCCGTCGACGCTGTCGTCGGCGATCACCAGCGTTTCTGTCGGCCCCGCGAACAGGTCGATGCCAACGCGGCCATAGAGCTGCCGCTTGGCCTCTGCCACATAGGCGTTCCCCGGCCCCACAAGCATATCGACGGGCTCGATCGTCTGCGTGCCGAGCGCCATGGCGCCGATGGCCTGCACGCCGCCAAGGCAATAGATGACGTCGGCGCCTCCAAGATGTTGCGCGGCGACGATGGCGGCTGCCGCCCGGCCATTGAACGGCGGCGCGCAGGTGACCGCCCGCGGCACACCGGCGACCTTCGCCGTGATCAGCGACATATGGGCCGACGCGAGTAAAGGATATTTGCCGCCCGGCACGTAGCACCCGACGGAGTTCACTGGAATATTCTTGTGGCCCAGCACGACGCCGGGCAACGTCTCGACTTCGAGGTCGAGCAGTGCACCGCGCTGGTGCTGGGCGAAGTTGCGGACCTGCTCCTGTGCGAAACGGATGTCGTCGATATCGCGCTGCGACAGCTCGCTCAGGCAGGCGCGGATTTCCGCGTCGGTGAGCCTGTAGTCGTCGCGATCCCAGTTGTCGAACTTGCGTGACAGCTCGCGCACCGCCGCATCGCCGCGGTTGGCAATGCCGCCCAGAATGCCTTCGACCGTGGCGCGCACCTTCTGATCATCTTCAGCGCGCAAGGCGTCGTCTCGGCCGCGCTTGAGATAACGGGCCATGGCCGGCCTCCCTATTTGAATGCTTGCGGATTGATCGGCGAACCGGCTCCGCCGGGAAGATGCAGCGGCGGCGCGTTGAAGAAGAATTCATAGACACGGTCCTGGGCGCAGTCCGCGGCGAGGTCCTTGAGATAGAAGATCTCGCCCATCGAGATGCCGATGGCCGGGATCACTACCCAGTGCCATGGCTGGTTCGCCTCGTTGGTTTCGTTCGGCCGCACTTCGCAGCCCCATGTGTCGGAGCAGATGGCCGCGATGTCCTTCTCGCGGATCCAATAACAGGTCTCGAAGGCAAGGCCCGGCGCCGGGCCGCCGGCGTAACCGGTCCAGTCGTTCTTCGCGAGGCAGCGTTCCTGCTGCCCAGTCCGCACGATCACGAAATCGCCCTTGCGGATATCGACGCCTTGCGCCGCTGCGCAGCCATCTAGATCGGCGTTGCTGATCGCGTAGCTGTCATCGAGCCAATCGACGCCCTTCCAGCGGGCGATGTCGAGCAGTAAGCCGCGTCCGGCCATTTTGTCGCGCACATTCTCGATGCCGAGCTTCTTGGCGCCGCGCGCGTCTACCAGGGTGGCGTCGAAGCCGTTGTACATCTTGTCGTCGAGGAAGATGTGGCAGAGCGCGTCCCATTGAGTCGACGCCTGGCACGGCATGTTGATGGCGTCGTCGGCATAGCGCAGATAGGGCCCCGGCTGGTCCTGCACGCCGGCGGCGGCGTCGGTGCCCGTCGCGAGCATCGTGTGGATCGGATTCCAGCGGCCGCCGAACAGGCCGGATTGAATCGGCTCTTTCAGCGAAAGGCCGAGGGCGAAAGTCTTGCCCTTGCGAATGAGGCGCGCGGCGGCGATCAGGTCTTCGGCGGACACATTGTTGAGGGTGCCGATCTGATCGTCTTTACCCCAGCGTCCCCAATTCGACAGTTTCTTGGCGGCTTCGTAGATCGCTGCTCGATCAACTTTCATTGCGCAAACGCCCCGGTCGATTGTTGGTAATCAGTTGATCAATAACAGGGACGCCGCCGCCGTTCAAGCGTGCACGAGACGTTCGCGGCGTGGGACCGCGCGCATGTCGGCCCATCGCCGGTAAGAGGCCAACTGTCGACGGAACTCTCGTTTGTGAGGCGGAGTATCATCCCGCCCTTCCAGTGGCGCGGGTTTTAAATCCTGAAATCGGGTGATCACATTCTCGGCGAATATCGGGCCGCGAACGGCACGAATTCCGCGCCAATCGAATATTTGGCGCGCAAGGCGCTCTAAGCCGATTTCTTGCGCTTCTTCGGCCCTGCCAGCGCCTCAAACACCGCCGGCACGCCATCCAGGAATGCGTCGACGCGATCCTCGACCGCGCTCGTCAGGTCGACGTCCAGCTCGAAGCCATAGAGGTATTTCTGAATCGCCATGTACAGCATGCTGCCTTGCAGCGACCAGACGAGCTGCTCCTCGCGCGCCGAGATCCTGCGATCATCGACGCGCGGCAACCCGCGCTCCGCCCGCAACGCGTGGCAGATGCGGAGGATGACCCGGTCCCGCAGCAAGTCGATGTATTTGGCGTTGATGCCGCTTCCGAGCAGGCCCGCATACATGAAGATGCGAATCCACTCATAATCCATGATCTTGGACGCGTAATCGACGTAAAACTGAGTGAGCCGATCGCGCAACGGCACCCGGTCGTTGCCGAGGACCGTTTCCCAATAGGGATTCCATCGTCCGAGATAGACCTCGCGGTAGACGCGATCCACGAGGTCTTCCTTGCGCGGAAAATATTTGTACAGCAGCGGCTGGGAGATGCCGATCTTGCGCGCGAGCTCCCGCGTCTGTCCGCCAAAACCAACCTCAGCGAAGAACCGAATGGCGACATCGACAATCATCTTTTCACGGACATCTCGGGGCAATCGCTTGCCCTCGGCGGATTTCTCCGGGCCTTTCGCGCGCGATCGCCGTGCACGTAGAGTCACAAAAAACCTCTTATTGCCAATAGGTTGCTGTATTGCAATGCGGGCCGGTGCTTAGCAGAAAGCCCGGCCAAGCGGAAGCCTGCGAATTTGCCACGTCCGCAAAGGACGGGCTCCAATCCGCGATACGGGGAGCAAACGTCTGCCGCGCCCGTACCGCCAGCATCAGTCATAAACGAATCCGAACCAACCGGATAATGGCAAGCCCGTGGGCCGGCATGACGAGTCCACACCAACACGACGCCGGATGCGCCACGCGCGAACAACTCTTAGTCTAACAATCGTCTCGCCCCTCGGCGCCGTCGCGGTGGAAAGCAGCGTCGCCGCTGCTTTCCTGACCGAGGCCCTTACAGCTCGAGATTCTTCGCCGGCGGATAGTCGCGTGAGTAGACCGGGTTCGCCAGGAACTGCTTCGGATCGTAGGTCCAGAACTGGCTCACGTTCGGATAGGTCTTGATGATCGAATTGACCAGGCGACCGTCCTTGCGTGTCACCTTGCGGATGTAAACATTTCCGACCACGTTGCCGTACTCATCGAACGACACCGGTCCCCGGCACGTGTCCGCCTTCACGTTGCGCAGTGCGTGCATGAAGGCCTGCTTGTCCTCCACTTTGCCGTTCACCGCCTTAATCGCCGTTTCCAGCACCGCACCATTGGTATAGGTCGCGGCGGCGTAGAAGCCCGGATCGTACGAGTACTTTTTGCGGAACGCGGGCGCGAAGATATTGTTGCTCGGATTGTCGAGTTCGGCCGAGTACCAGCACGAGGTGATCGTGCCCAAAGCCTCATCGCCCATGTTGCGCAACACGGCCTCATCGAGGTGCGTCATGCCGCCGACGATCGGCAGCTTGTCCTTGAGCCCGTATTCGACGAACTGCCGGGTGAAGCGGAAGCCGTTCGAGCCCTCGAAGGCCGAGAAGAGGCCGTCGGCATTCGTCTTCAATTGGGCGATAAATGTCGAATAGTCGGGCGTCACCAATGTTGGCCAGAGCTTCTGGATGATCTTGCCGCCATTCTCCTCGAACACGCGCTGGAAGCCCGCGCACATTTCCTGCCCATAGGCCGTATCGCTGGCGATGGTGACCATGCGCTTGTATCCAAGCGTCTTGGCGCAGTATTCGGCCAAAGGATGCGCGCACTGCGAGGACGTCGATGTCGCGCGGACGAACCATGGGATCGACTGCCGCTGGGTCATGTCCTCGGCGGCCGCGACCGACAGAGTCGGGATTTCCTTCGCCTTGATGTAATCCTGAATCGCCAGCGCCTCGAAGGCGGCGAGCGGCCCGATATAGCAATGCACCTTGTCCTTTTCGACGAGCTCCTGCGCCTTGGTGCGCGTCGTGGTGGGGTTGGACGCGCAGTCCGCCACGATCAGATTAATCTTCCGGCCGCCGAGCATGTACTTGCGCTCTTCCAGATACATCTGTAGGCCGCGCTCCATGTCGATGCCGCCCGACGCCACCGGACCGGTCTTGTCGGCCAGGAGTCCGACGCGGATTTCATCGCTGGATTGCGCGTGGATATAAGGCGCGCCCAAGGCGGTGGCACCGACCGTTGCAGCGCCTTGAACGAAACGACGACGGGACAGTCTCATTGCATGTTCCTCCGTTTGTGTTGCGGCCCGTTGTCGAGCTCGTAGTTTTCAGCTCGGCCTGCCCAGCGAGCGGACGCCTGAATGGTTTGCGGGGGCAGGAGCGGTGTTGGCCGCTCCGGCCGTCACGTCTTTGGCGGAATCATCGGCAGCAGAACGAAACTCTCGCGTGCTACCGAAGTATGCAGCGTGGTCGTTCCGCCGAATATATCAACGGGACGATCGCGCGGATCGTTATGCAGGAACGGCCCGCAGCCGGTGAACTCGTTCTTCATGTTCGAAAGGCGGCCGCCGCTCTCGCCGGCATACACATAGTCCTTGCCGCGAACGCAGAGTCCGAGCCGGTAGCCGCGCGGAATGACAATGCATGTCGGCCATATCTCGACGTCAAGCTCGACTTGCTGGCCCGGAGTGAGGGGCTGCTTCTCGTCATGTGTGTGATAAGGCCTATAGGGCGTGCTGAGCTTCGGATCGAGCTTGCGATGCGACGCGCGTAACCACCCCTGCCCGACCGGCGTATGCGGATCGAGCGCGCCGTGGAAGACGACCTCGTTGCCGTCCGGCGCGAAGACCTGCAGCACGAGGAAGATGTCCGCATCCGTCGTCGATGACGAGACGAACAGCTTCGCCGCGGAGGGCCCCGTCAATTCCACCTCCTCGGCGAGGGGCGGCGTCAGGAACGTGATGCCGTCGCCCAGCGCCGCATAATCGAGCTTGCCATCGCCCTTGACCAGCTCAGTTGTCAGGCTCCGATTGGCGAAGTCGAGATAGAACTTCGTCCACTTGGTTCGCGCCAGCGGCCACTCGTTTTCCTGCCGCTCGACGAACTTCTCGCCGGGATGGCGCACTTGCAGCAGCACCTTCGGCTGATCGCTCCAGCCGGTGTCCTCACCCTTGAGGAAATGGCCGAAGAACTTCTTCTGCAAGGCGTTGCCGTAATCGGTGTAGAACAACGTCCAGTGCCGGTCGCCGTGCATCTCGAGCCATTTCTGCACGGAGGCCGCGCGCACGAATCCTTCGGTGTTGCCGCGCAGGTGCAGAGAGTTGCCGCCCCAGTTTCCGCACGACAGGAGCGGAACCTTGATCTTGCTCCAATCGGCCGAGTGGTCACGATGATAGGAGTCGTCCAGCGAATGCGAGAATATCTCCTCGCCGAAATCGCAGCGATACTTTTCGAGTTCTTGCTGTGACAGCGTCTCCGGGCCGCAGACGAGCTCGCCGGTGATGTTGCTGCGCGGGCCATTCTCGCCGAGGCCGTGCTGCACGGTCTTCACCTGCATGTCGTACCAGTTGGCCTGGAAGGTGGAGAGAATGCCGCCTTGGTGGTTCTTGTCGCGGTACCAGTCGCCCGCGCCTTCCCAGATGCAAATCGCGGCCAGATGCGGCGGCTGCAATCCGGCAACCTGCCACTGATTGATCGCGTAATACGAAATTCCCGCGAGCCCGACCTTTCCGTTGCTCCAGGGCTGCACACCGCCCCATTCGATGCAGTTATAGAAATCCTTGGTCTCACGCGGCGAAAACGGATCGATATAGCCGGGAGAACGCCCTGCCCCACGGCTGTCGACGCGCACGCACACATAGCCATCGGGAACCCACTTCTCGGGGTCCACGACTTCCCAGCTTTGATATTTGTTTGTGGACCCGGCCGCGACGTCAGGATGCTCGTGAACCATGATCTCCCAGGCTGTCGGGTAACCGTCCTGGAACGCCAGCCATTTGGCATATGGCCCGTAGGACATCAGGACTGGATATCGTCCCGCCTTGATCGGACGGTAAATATCCGCGCGCAGGACGATCCCGTCATCCATCGTGATCGGAACGTCCCAGTCGATGGTCATTCCGTCGCGGGTTTCGGTGACTTCGCGGAGTCCTTTTCCGGTCACTGGGCCATGCATCAGACAAACCTCCCTGACAGCCCCCATGGTTGGGCATCGCGGCATTAAATGCCGTCGTATTTATCAGTTGATCACATAACCACCGATGGCGCCGAAGTGCAAGACGATGTCTCGGCTTTGTCGCGGAACTTATCTTGCACTGCGGCAGACTGGACTTTTTCTCGCTTCGGTCGCTCGTCATGCACGCGTGCGCATCAGCGCGAGAAGTCGCCGCGGCCATGAGTTGACCGGCTTCTATTTATCGTGCGATTACTAAGCGATCAAAGCAAACTCAGGACGCGACGCGGGGACCGATCGCTGGCGCCAAGGCCAGACCAATCGCACAGACCCGCAAAAGAAACGTGACGGAGGAAGCATGCGCTACCGGGAGAAGTGCGAAATTCGTGACGGCATGCGGATCGATTGGGACATGCCGATCAAGATGGATGATGGCGTGGTGCTGCGGGCCGACATCTATCGGCCGATCGCCGAAGGAAAATACCCCGTCATCATGACCTACGGCCCTTACGGCAAGTGGCTGCATTTCGAAGATCTCTACGGCGAACAATGGCGCCGCATGTGCGAAAACCACCCGGATGTGCCCACCGGCTCGACCAACAAATATCAGAACTGGGAAGTCGTCGATCCGGAGAAGTGGGTGCCGGATAACTACGTGTGCATTCGTGTCGATAGCCGCGGCGCCGGCCGCTCCGAAGGTGTGATCGACATCTGGTCTCTGCGCGAGGCGCAGGACCTCGCCATCTGTGTCGACTGGGCCGGCGTGCAGCCCTGGTCCAACGGCAAAGTCGGCCTCAACGGCATTTCCTACTACGCCGAGAACCAGTGGCAGACCGCAGCGCTGCAGCCCAAGCATCTCGCCGCCATCTGCACGTGGGAGGGCGCCGCCGATTTCTATCGTGACATGGCGCACCATGGCGGCATCTTCTGCAACGGCTTCACGCACGACTGGTCGAATTCGCAGGTCTACACCGTGCAGAACGGCCGCGGCACGCGCGGCTTCAAGAGCAAGATGACCGGCGGCTGGGTCTCGGGACCTGAGACGCTCTCCGAGGAGGAGCTCGGCGCCAACCGTCACGATTTCTACGAGGAGTGCTTGGCGCACAAGCTCGACAGCGACGACTTCTGGCAAACTCGCATGCCGGACTGGTCGAAAGTGAAGGTCCCGATCCTCTCCTCGGCGAACTGGGGCGGCCAGGGCCTGCACCCGCGCGGAAACTTCGAGGGCTTCGTCCGTGCGGCCAGCGACCAGAAGTGGCTTGAAGTGCATGGCCTCGAGCACTGGACGGAGTTCTACACCGACTACGGCGTCGATCTTCAGAAGCGGTTCTTCGGTCACTTCCTCAAGGGAGAAAAGACCGGCTGGGACAAGCAGCCGAAAGTCCAGCTTCAGATTCGACATCCCGGCGAGAAGTTCGTCGAACGGCACGAGACCGCGTGGCCGCTGAAGAACACGCAGTGGACGAAATACTATCTGGATGCCGGCAGCCTCACTTTGTCGGAGGCGCCGCCGAAGTCCGCAACATCGCAGACTTACGCCGGCCTCGGTGACGGCGTGACCTTCCTCACCCCACCTCTGCCCAAGTCCACTGAGATCACCGGCCCCCTCGCGGCGAAGCTCTCGGTTTCTTCGGCAACCGAAGACGCCGATCTATTCGTGGTCGTGCGCCTGTTCGGACCGGATATGAAAGAGATCGTGTTTCAGGGCGCGCTCGATCCGCACACACCGATCGCGCAAGGGTGGCTGCGCGTCTCGCACCGGAAGCTCGATCCTAAACTGACGCTGCCTTATCGCCCGTATCACACCCACGACGAGGTTCAGAAGCTCACGCCGAATCAGGTCTATGAAGTCGATGTCGAAATCTGGCCGACCTGCATCGTCGTCCCGCCTGGTAGCCGCATAGCACTCAGCGTGCGCGGCAAGGACTACGAGTATCCCGGCGGCCCCGGCGAAGGTCTGGAGACGCTCGGCAAGGTCTGGACGGGCGTCGGCCCCTTCCGTCACGACGATCCGCGCGATCGCCCGGCCAAGATCTTCGGCGGCGATGTGACGCTGCATAGCGGACCCGACCGGCAAGCCTATCTACTCTTGCCGGTCATCCCGTCTAAATAGCCGCATCGCTCGCGGCCGCGGCAGCGATCGCCGCGGCCGGCCTCGTCAACGTCAATAGGCGAAGGACCGCAAGCATGCCGCTGGACCTAGTATCGATTCCGACCGATACGGAAGCGCTCGATGGATTGTTCTACACACCCGAGAGTGGCGACATCATCGGCGCGGTGATGTTCTTCCACGGCAACTGTCACAACTTCTACACCGGTCCTTCGCGCTTCATGCCGGAGCTGCTGACGCAACGCGGCTTTGCCTGCCTCGCCTTCAACCGCCGCGGCCATGACATGGTCGTCTCACTGAAAGGCCGGAAAATCGGCGGCGGATCGTTCCAGACCGGCGCCGAGGGAGTCGCCGACAACAGCCATGCCGCATCGTGGCTTGCCGCCCGCGGCTTTACTAAGCCCATCGTGATCGGGCACAGCAACGGCGGTATGCTCGGCATCAAGCATTGCGCCGACCATCAAGACGTTCAGGCACTGGTGGTGATGTCGGGGCATCTCGGCGGCCGGAGGATCAGCGATCTCACCAGCGCCGCCGGCACTTTCGCCCAGGACCGCATGGCCGAGTTCACTGCCAAGGCCGAGGACATGGTCGCCAAGGGCCGCGGCCACGAGCTGATGCTGTTACCGGACTGGTGGTGGGTGATCAGCGCGGACAGCTTCCTCGACCGGTCGCTCAACACGCCGGACATCTTTGTCGAGGGGCCGAAAGTTAAATGCCCGACGCTCTATCTGCGCGGGGACAAGGAGCCGCGCGAAATCTACCCGGCGGAGGACTACGCGGCGATCGCCGGCGGTCCGTGCGAAGTCCGCATCGTGCCCAATTGCGATCACTTCTATACAGGTCACGAAGCCAGCATCACCGCGGAGATCGGCGACTGGCTGATCAAGACTTGCAAATTGGGCTGACCCGCCGCTAACAAGCTTCGCCGCCCCTACGCGACCTGAAAGACACCGAGGTGCTGGGCGATCAGCGCTTCGTTGTCGCGCAGTTCCTGCGCCGTGCCGCTGAATACACGCCGACCAGTGTTGAGGATTACCACGTTGTCGGCGACATCGAGCGCCAGATCGCTGTTCTGCTCGACCAAAATAATCGACTGGCCGCCGTCCTTGAGCCGTTTGATCGTGCGTCCAACCTCCGCGACAATCAGCGGCGCGAGGCCTTCCGAAGGCTCATCGAGCAGCAGGACGCGCGGATTGCCGATCAGCGCGCGGGCGATAGCAAGCATCTGCTGTTCGCCGCCCGACAGCGAGCCCGCGAGTTGCCGCTGCCGCTCCTGCAAGCGCGGAAACAGGTCGAAGATGCGCTCGAGCGTCCACGGTTTGTCGGTTTCCTTCTCGCGCTGACGCGCGATGACGAGATTCTCCCGCACCGAGAGCGACGGAAAGATGCGCCGCCCTTGCGGCACCAGCCCGACACCCAGGCGCGAGACCGCTTCCGGCACCAGTCCGCTGATCTTCGTGCCGAACAATTCGATGCTGCCACGACGCGGGGTGAGGAAGCCGATGATGCTGGAGATGCAGGTCGTCTTGCCGGCGCCGTTGCGGCCGAGAAGCGCCAGCACCCTCCCCGCTTCCAGCGAAAAGCCGACGCCGTGCAGCACATGGCTGTCGCCGTAATACGTATCCACATCGGTGAGTTTCAGCGCCTCAGTGGCCAAGATACACCTCACGCGCTCTCTCGTCGGCGATCACCGAATCGCGGTCGCCGTCGACGATGACCTTTCCATAGTGCAGCAGTGTGATCGTTTCGGCGAGATCGAGCGCCGTATCCATATCGTGCTCGATCATCACCACGCTCGTTTCCCGCGGAATGCCGGCAATCAGCTTCTTGATCGTCGTGCGTTCCGCCGAGGACAGGCCGGCGAGCGGTTCGTCCAGCAGCAGGACTTTCGGCTTCTGCGCGAGCGCCATGGCGATCTCGACGCGGCGCTTCTCACCATAGGCGATTTCCGAGATCGGCCGATCGGCCACATCCTCGAGCCCCACGAGGCCGAGAACGCGGTTGGCTTCAACCATGATCTCCTGCGAGACCGGCTTAAAGATATTCCAGCGTGCAGGCGTCAGCCCAAGGAGGCCAAGCGCGATGTTCTGGCGCAGAGTATCGCGCGGGAAGAGCGTGATGATCTGGTAGGTCCGCGACAAGCCAAGATGCGCACGCTGGTGCGGCCGCAACCGCGTGATGTCCTGCCCGAATAGCTTGATCTGTCCGGAGTTCGGCAGAATGTCGCCGGTGATCTGATTGAACAACGTCGTCTTGCCGGCACCATTCGGACCGAGCAGCAGGCGCCGCTCGCCCGGGAGCACGGCAATCGACACGTCCTGCGTCGCCGGCAATCCGCCGAACTGCTTGTGCAAATGGATGATCTCGAGCGCGTAAGTCCCGTTCTCCTGCGTCATTTGCGCGGCTCCTTCACGAAGGAGACCAAGCGGCGCACACCCGGCACGATACCGTCGGGCATGACGAGGACGATGATGAGGAATACGAACCCGAGCAGCATATTCCAGCGGTCGAGATAGGACGAAACATAGCTTTTGAGGAACGTCACCAAAGCCGCGCCAACCAGCGGTCCGACCAGCGTGCCCGATCCGCCGGCGATGACGCCCAAGAGTCCTTCCGCGGAGGTCGTGAGCGAGAGCGAGGTCGGGTGAATGTATTTGTTGTAGTAGACGTACAGCAGCCCGGCGATCCCGGCCCAGAAGCCGGCGTAGATGAAGGCGATCCAGCGGATCATCCAGACATTGTAGCCAAGTGCCGACATGCGGCGGCTCTGGTCACGGGTTCCCTTCAACGCCGCGCCGAACGAGGACTGGACGAAGATCGTCATGAAGACGAACGCAATGACCGTGACGATCAACGCGAACCAGTAGAACGAAGCGGCATGATCAATGGAGAAGCCGAAAGGCATTGGCCGTGTCAGCCCCGTCATCCCGTTGTCGCCATTAGTGACCGACACCCAGCGATAGGCCAGCCCCCACAGCACCTGCGACAGCGCCAGCGTAATCATCAGGAAGCCGAGGCCCGTAGCGCGTAGCGCGATCAGGCCAAAGAAAGCGGCGACCACGGTCGTGCCGGCAATCGACATCAGCGCGGCGGCGCCATGACCAAAGCCGGCGCGCGTCGTGAGCCATGCTGAAAAGTAAGCGGCCAATCCGAGGAAGGCCGCCTGCCCGAGCGACGTCAGTCCAGCGTAGCCGACGAGCAGATTGAAGCTCAACGCGAAGATCGCCGCGATGAGCATCTGACTGCCAAGATTGATGAAGTAGTCCCCCGCAAAAGCCGGAACCAAGGCGAACAGCACCGCAACGATGACGGTCGGGATCCAGATCCGTTTCACGCGCTTTGCCTCCCGAACAATCCCTGTGGCCGATAGGCGATGATCAGGATCATCGGCAGGAATAAGATGACGTAGGCGAGATCGGGAAACAGCGCGGAGCCGAACGTGTACGTGATACCGATGACGAAACTGCCGACGAAGGCGCCGACCAGGCTGCCGACGCCGCCGAGGATGACGACGATGAGCGCCAGCGGCAGCATGTCGGCGTCGAGCCCCGGATAGGCCGACAGGATCGGACCGCCGAGCACGCCGCCCATGCCGGCGATGCCGGCGCCCAGACAGAAGACCGCTGTGAACAGCCACGAGATACGGATGCCGATAGCGCGCGCCATCTGCATGTCGTCGACGCCGGCGCGGATCATCGCTCCGAGCCGCGTTCGCTCCAAGAGTCCGTAAAGAGCGAGCGCGACGGCGATAGCCAGGATGACGAGCGCCAGGCGATAACTCGGAAAGGCAAATCCGAACAGGAAAATCGGCGCTTGCAGAAAGTGCGGCGTCGGCACGGGGATCGGGTCACCGCCCCAAATGACAAGGCACGCGTCCGAGATGATGAAGGACATGCCCAATGTCACAAGCACCTGCCCCAAGGGCCTGTCGCTAAGACGCCGCAGCACAAAGCGTTCGAGCAGGCCGCCGAGGATCGCGACGGCGATGCCGCTGCCGATCGCAGCCACCCAGAGGTTCATCCATTCATAGGAGCGCAAGACGGTCGCGCCGAAATAGGCGCCGAGCATGAAGAATGCGCCGTGAGTCAGATTGGCGAGCCGCATCAGACCGAAGATCAACGAAAAGCCGGACGCGAGGAGGAACAGCAATCCACCGAGCGCGAGGCTATTGAGGCTCTGAATGACCCAGAACTGCATGAGGCGGACCCGCAAACGCCGTTGAGAGACAGCCCGCGACGTGCGGGCGCGTGTTCGCTTCCGGCGCAATCATCCTTGCGCGGAAACCGATCAGCGAATTGTCAAAGGCAAATGCGGAATTCGGCCGCGCTCAGGTTCATATCATCGAGCCGCACTGGTCCGCGCGCTTCGATTACGACAGCACGCTCAGCCGATTGACTCGTCATCGCATATCCTCCTTCGTCGTCCCCAAACTCTTTTCTTTGTTCGGCCCGGTCCTACGCCGTGCTCTGTCGTTGAACCCTCCGGTCGCATCCGATGCCGGGCCACGCCGCACCAGTTGGAGATCGCGGCTTTTGACTGCCCCTCCGGTTCAGGTTATCATTTGATCACTAACAGAACTCGAAAAAAGCTTCAAGTGCTCGAATTCGGCATACGCGATCATACGGCATGAACGTCGGCAAAAGTCTTGGCCGATCGGTTGCCCACTTGCCGAACTTCGCGCGCGAGACAATGTTTGCACCTTCACATCAGGGCCATTTCAAATGCAGCCGCCGAAAGCTTTCACGCTCACCGCACATGGCGCAACAATGCCTGTCATCGGCTACGGCACCATGGAATTGCCGCAGCGCCCCGCCGAACTGGTGGCGCACGCCATCAAAGCCGGTTACCGGCACATCGATACCGCGCGCAAATACGGCACCGAGGAACGCGTCGGCGAAGGCATTCGCGCGAGCGGCATCGCGCGCGGTGAACTCTTCGTCACCACCAAGGTGACCGAGGAGAATGCCCGTGAGGGCGATTTTCTCAACTCCGCCGAGACCAGCCTGAAGGCGCTCGGCCTCGATTATGTCGATCTTCTGCTCGTGCATTGGCCGCAGCCCAAAGTTCCGTTCGCGGAAACGCTCGGCGCGCTGGCCAAGGCCAAGCGGCGCGGGCTCACGCGCCACATCGGCGTGTCGAACTTCACCTTGGCGATGCTGGAAGAAGCAGTTCACGTGTGCCCCGAGCCGCTCGTCACCAACCAGGTCGAGTATCATGCCTATTTGCCGCAGGATCGCATGCTCGCGGCGCTGCGCCGGCACGGCATGATCCTGACCGCATATTGCCCCGTGGCGCGTGGCGAGCTGATCGCCGATCCGGCCGTCGGCGAGATCGCCAAGGCTCACGGCAAGTCGCCCGCGCAGATTAGCCTGCGCTGGCTGATACAACAGCCGATGGTGGCGGCCGTGCCGCGCGCGCTTCAGGAAAAACACATCGAGGACAACATCGATATCTTCGACTTCACCCTGAACGATGACGACATGCGGCGTCTCTCCGCGCTGCGCAGCCACAGGATCAGAATTGCCGACCCGCCCGAGCGGGCGCCGAAATGGGATGAGGAAACGGTCTAGCGCCCGTCGGTGCGCTACCCGGCGACGAAATCCTCCAGCGAATCAAATTCTCCATCCGCGTGACGGCGCTCACGTTGCGGCGCCGCGCCGAGGTGCATCGTGCGCATCAAGGCGAAGCCGGCTCTCGTGCTCGTCGTGAGCGGAGCGGATCGCGGACACACGATCACCAGATGGAGGACATCATGCACAGGTACATCGCTCTTGCAGCGCTTGCCGCTGCTGCCGCCACCTCCGCCCATGCCGGAGAACTCGCGCCCTACGGGGGCGAAAGCATCGCCCTCGGCAGCATGCGCGGCGTGACCTACTACACCGCGTCCGCGAGCGGTTATCGGGTCGTCACCACCCTCGCCGACGGCGAGGCCGGTCTGCCGGTCCGCTTCGAGACGACCTTGGCCGACAAGCAGACGCTCAAGGTGTCGGTGCCGGGCAAATTCGGTGAGAAAACCATTGCACTCGAAATCGCGCGCGTCGGCGACAAGGTCTTCCTCTCTCGGCCGCAGGTGATCGACGAAAGTCTTGTGGCGGCGCGACCGCAAGCGCCGACTGACTGACCGGGCGGTGCTACGGACATGCGCCCGTTGCAAACAGTGACGCTGCTGTTGTTGGTTTTTTGGATACTCGTGCTCACGATCGGCACGGCGGCCCAGGACGACGCGCCCACCGGCAAGGCCTACCGGCTGGTGGACGGCAAGGTTGATCCGCGCACCTACAACGGCTACCGGCGCTACCACGCCGGCTGCAATCACTGTCACGGACCGGACGGCGTCGGTTCGACGTTCGGCCCGTCTCTTGTCGAAGCCTTGCCCGATTTCGACGCCTTCCGCCGCGTCGTACGCGAGGGCAAGACCACGGGCACGTCGGTCATGCAGGGCTTTGCCGACGATCCCAACATCGCGCCCTATGTCGACGACCTCTATGCCTATCTTCAGGCACGCGCCGACGGGGCGCTCGGGCGCGGGCGCCCTCCCCGGCTGGAGGAATAGCGCGGGAGAGACGAAGCAGTGGATGACGCACCCACGCCGGTGTCTCGAGACGTGACCCTGTCCGCTATTCCGCTAGGATTGCCCGTGCCGGAATCGGACGCCACGCCTCGCGAATGTGATCCATGCTGCTCGTTAAGACCTACGTCGACAGAAGTCCCATCCATGGCCTGGGCGTCTTCGCCGCGGAATCCATCCGCAAGGGCACCAAAATCTGGCGCTTCGTCGAAGGCTTCGACCGTGCCTATTCGCCGAAGGAATTCGCCCGGCTGCCCAAGGCCGCCCGCGACTTCCTCAAGGACTATGGCTACCGGGTCGACGGCGAAATCCTCTTCACGGTCGACCACGACCATTACATCAACCACTCCGACAAGCCGAACACCTATCTCAAGAGCGGCTACGCCATCGCGGCCCGCAACATCCGCAAGGGTGAGGAGATCACCAACGACTACCGCGAGTTCGACCCCGAGCTGTGCGCGGCATTCTTGAAGCCCCAAAAGCCCTCCGGACGTTCGCGCGCCCGCCCGTAAGGGCCCACGCCGAACCGTAGAGCCAATCTAGAGGCCGCTTCCGCGCGGCGCGACGCCACGTGGAACAAAGCCCGCCCCTGGAACATTCGTTTTGGGCCATGGCGAAGATCAGCCCCAGGACGCGCGCCGGCGGGACGACCGCCATCATCCAGGAGCTAGGGTTGCGCTACGTCACCGTGGACCAGCTCACCTTGCGCCGCCGCCGCAACGGTAAAGGCTTCGCCTATCTCGGATCGAACGGCCGCCCCCTCCGCGATCAAAGGACGCTCTATCGGCTCAAGCGGCTTGCCGTCCCCCCGGCCTATGAAGACGTCTGTTTCGCGCTCGACCCGCAAGCGCATCTGCAAGCGATCGGCCGCGACAGCGCCGGCCGCACGCAATATCGCTACCATCCGGATTGGGAGAAGGTGCGCGAGATCCGCAAGGCGCGCCGCTTGGCGCAACTCGTTCCCTTGCTTCCGAAAATCAGAGCCTGGGTTTCGCGGCATCTTCGCGACTCGGAACCGACGCGCGAGTTCGCGCTCGCCGCAATGATTGAGCTCGTTGCCTGTACCGCCTTGCGGGCCGGCAGCGAAACCTACGCGCAACAGAACGGGACCCGCGGTGCCGCCACGCTGCTCAAATCAAACATCGTCATCAAAGGCGATCAAATCACCCTGTGCTTTCGCGGCAAAAGCGGAAAGACCATCGGCAAGAGCGTCCGCTCGGCGCGCTTGGCGCGCGCCCTGAGGAGGCTGCTCTCCATTCCCGAGCGGCTGTTCCAGTATCGCACCGAGGAGCGCGCGTGGTCTGCCTGCTGCGGCGGCGCGACGTCAACGCGGAGCTGCGCAACATCGCCGGACGCCGTATTGTCATGAAAGATTTCCGTACAATGATTGCCTCATCCCGCGCGCTGGAGAAACTCGCGGCACTTGAGCCGAAGAGCAGCGAACGCGGCCGCCGCAGACAGGTTCTGGCGACCATACGCATGGTTGCCGAAGACCTCGCCAATACCCCGGCTGTCTGCCGGCGCAGCTACGTCCATGCGGCGGTCATATCGGCCTTCGAAAGCGGAGCGTTGATGCGCATGGCGCAGCGCAACACGGGGTCCAGCCGCGGAGGCGAACGCATCCTCGCGCAAGTGATCGAAAAGATCGCCGGCTAGAGTCCGCGCGATCGCCGATCGGAGCGGCAGTGGCCGAGGCTAAACTGCATCCCGCCTTCCGCGTCGGACACAGGCTAATTGTTGCGAAGCGAACGCTGGCGTGCGCTTCTTTTTCACCAATCGAAATAGCTAAACCCGATCAACAGCCTGCCTATCCACTGGCGCGCAATTGCGCTGGCCAAGTTCGCAATTGTAGACCAAGCTGCGACAACAAGAAGCACGCAATAAAAATGGGGATAGGGAAACGATATGGCACAGACCATAGAAGGGTATGTTGGCACGACGCTGGATGACGCGAGGATTACCCCGCTTCATATCAAAGTCGTCGCGTTGATCGCTGCTGGTTACTTCTTCGACGTCATCGATCTCATCGTCCTGGGGTCGCTGATCCCCGACATGGTGCAGTCGAAATTCGCAACTGGCCCGGAGGCCGCGCTGATCGGCAGCGCCACCGTGTTCGGCATGTTCATCGGCGGCGTCGGGCAAGGCGAATTCAGCGACCGACTGGGCCGCAAGACGGTCTACCAATTCAATCTGCTGCTGTTCGGCACGTTCACCATCCTCGGCGCCTTTGCCCCGACCGTGATCTGGCTCGCGGCGGCCCGCTTCGTTGCCGGACTCGGCCTTGGCGGCGAGCAGCCGCTCGCCTTCGCTTACGCCGGCGAATATTCGCCCAAGCGCATTCGCGGCCGCATCCTCGCGCTCGTCCACTTCATTGGTGGTGCCTGCGTATGGCCGATCGCTGCGCTGTTCACGCTCGCCTTCCGCGATCAGATCGGTTGGCGCGGCGTGTGGATCGTGATCGGCATCGGCGCGCTCATCGTATGGGTGCTGCGCTTCGCCCTGCCTGAATCGCCGCGCTTCCTGGCGACGCACGGCCGCGGCAAAGAGGCTCTCGACGTGCTGGCGAAGATGGGACTGCCCGCGCCGAAGGAGCCGCTTGTGGAAAGCGCCGCGAGCGACACCAAGACCGACCCCTTCGCCGTCGTGTTCAAGATGTTCCCGACCCGGGTCATCGCCGCCATGATCTGCTTCTCGGCGTTCTTCGGCGTCGCCATCGGTCTCGGCACTTGGTTGCCCAACATCATGACGACCAAGGGCTTCACCATCACCAAGTCGCTCACCTTCACCTTCGGCATGACGCTGGCGGTGCCTTGCGCGAGCGCCTTCATGATGTATGCGCTCGATAAATTCGGCCGCAAGGTCACGTCGGTCTGCGCCTTCATCTGCGCGGGACTGATGGCCATCGTGTTCGCGAACGCGGTGAGCGACACCCAGCTTCTCGTGGCCGGCTTCATCATGATCTTCTTCATCCAGGTCGCCGGCAACTCGATGCAGATCTTTGCATCCGAGGTGTTTCCGACGAATGCGCGGGCCTCGGGCTTCGGCTGGGCCGCCGGCGTCGGGCGGCTTGCCACGGCCGGCATCGTGCCGGCGATCCTGTTGATCCAGAACAACTGGGGTCTCACCGCGGTGTTTGGCTCGCTCGCCGTCGTGCTTCTCATTGCGGCATATTCCGTCACGCTGATGGGACCGGAGGCACGGCAGAAAGGCCTCGACGAGATCGCGCCGCCGACCGGCTGACGACCTCGACAGTGCAATACCGGAGGCCCGGCGCGGCATCATCCCCGCCCGGGCCTCGCGATTTCAACGCGAAGCGGACCCATGCCAGCGAGTGAACATCAGAGCGTCGCGCCGCAGGCGGCGGCCAGGAACATCCGCTTCCTGTCGCGCAGCGATCAGGGCGGACGTCCCGACGGCACCCAGGTCATGGTGCAGGACGGCGCCGCGTATATCGGCCACATGTTCAGCGACGGCATCACCTCGATCGACGTGGGCGATCCGCGCGCGCCAAAACCGCTCGCCTTCGTCGCCAATCCGCCGAACACGCGCTCGCACCACATCCAGGTGCACGGCGACATTTTGCTTGCCGCCAACGGCGCCAATGTCTGGGCGCTGGCGAAATACAACGAGCAGAAGGACTACTTCACATCATCGCTGACGCAGTCCTTCCAAGGCAACGCCCAGAGCTTCGCATCGGGCCTGCGCGTCTACGACATCTCCAACCCGGCGGAGCTGCGCGAGATCGCCTTCCTGGCGATCCCCGGGCTTGGCGTGCATCGCATCTGGTGGGTCGGCGGACGCTATGCCTACCTCTCGGCGCACATGGAAGGCTTCACCGACCACATCATGGCGGCGATCGATGTGTCTGATCCCGCACGCCCGACCCTCGCCGGCCATTGGTGGCTGCCCGGCATGTGGCAAACCGGCGGCGAACAACCGCAAGCACCGAAGGGCAAACGCTGGGCCGCGCATCACGCCATCATCGCTGGCAATCTCGCCTATGGCGCCTGGCGCGACGGCGGACTGACTATCCATGACATCAGCGACCCGGCGCGTGCGCGGCTCATCAGCCACGTGAACTGGTGCCCTCCCTTCGGCGGCGGCACGCATACGCCTTTGCCTCTGCCCGACCGCAACCTGCTGGTCGTCGCCGACGAAGCGACCGCGAGCAATTGCGCCAACGGTATCGCCTACACTTGGATGCTCGACATCCGCGCGCCGGAAAATCCGGTCACCATCGCCACTTTGCCGACGCCGGGCGAAGAGGACTTCTGCGCCAAAGGCGGCAAATTCGGACCGCATAATCTGCATGAGAACCGGCCCGGTTCCTTACAGCGCTCCGATCTGATTTTCGCCACCTATCACAACGCCGGCGTCCGTGTGTTCGACATCGCCAACGCGTTCGAACCCAGGGAAGTCGCCTATTACGTGCCGCCGCCGCCGGAAAAGCTGGTCGACTTCCGTCCGAACGCCGCCAAGGTGATCCAGTCCTGCGATGTCTTTGTCGACGTGAACGGCATCATGTACGTCACCGACACCAATGCGGGGCTCTATATCATGCAATATGAAGGCTCGTAACAGGGCGACACCAATGGAAACGACTGGAGTGCTGAAAGCATGACGGACAAGTTCGGGCGTCTCGCCCTGCATATGTGGACGATCGACACCACGCCCTTGAAGACGGCGCTCGACGCCGCCAAGCAAGGCGGGTTCGATGCGGTCGAATTGCGCCGCACCGATTTCAAGCGCTGCTTCGACGAAGGCATGAGCAACGCCCAGGTGCTCGATCTCATCCGCGCCAGCGGCATTCCTGTCGGCGTGCTCGGCGTCGAATATGGCTGGCTGTTCGCTACCGGCGAGGAAAGCAAGCGGCTGTTCGAGGTGTTCCGCGAGTCCTGCGAGAACGCGGTCGCGCTCGGCTGCGATACGCTCATGAGCGCACCGGGCCAGGTGAACGGGCCGATCAAGGACGCGATCCAGTATCTCAAGGAAGCCGGCGACATCGCCGCCGAATACAAGCTCAAGCTCGGCATCGAATTCAATTCGCAACACGACGTGCTCAACAGCCTGCCGGTGCTCACCGAACTGATCGAAGGCGCCGATAAGCCGAACTGCGGCTATCTCATCGACGCCTATCACTTCACCCGCAGCGGCGCCGGCGGGCGCGGCTTCGAGAATGTGCCGCCGGAGAAGATCTTCTGCTTCCAGTTCAGTGACGTGTCGCCCAATCCCGTCACCGGCGTGCGGCGGCCGACCGACCGTCTGGCGCCGGGCAAGGGCATCGTGAAATGGCCCGAGATGCTCTCCTTGCTCGCCGAGAAGAATTACACCGGCTATCTCAGCTACGAGGCACCGAACCCGGAGCTGTGGGCGCGCTCGCCCTATGACGTCGCGCGCGAGGGCGTTGAGCTCACGCGCGAACTGCTCAACGACGCCGTCCCTGCTTATCAAGCGTGAGGAAACAATGACCGCAACGACAACCGATCCGCTCTTCGCCGGTCTCAACGACCGCTCAATCACCGAGATTCCGAAGACCGTCGAGAAGCAACGTTACATCACCAGCGTCGCGGCGATGGCGGCCAATCCGGGGAAATGGGTCGAGCAGCCGCGCCTGCCGATTCCGACCGGCGAGCACGCGGTGATCGAATGCCAGGGCAAGATCCACGTCATCGCCGGTTACGCGCGGCATCGCGTCGACGGCAACTTCCACCAGGTGTTCGATTCCAAAACGGGCAAATGGGAGCTGAAGGCGCCCTTCCCCATTCCGTGCAATCACGTCGCCGGCGTCTCGATCGGTAACAAGGTCTACACCTTCGGCGGCTTCATCGAACAGAACCGCTGCCCGCATTCCAAGTGCTTCGTCTACGACACCGCGACCGACACCTGGTCGCCCATCGCCGTGCTCGCGCGCCCGCGCGGCGCGATCTCGGCGGTCGTGCTCGACGAGAAGATTCATCTGCTCGGCGGCCGCGATGTGCGCTCGGTCGAGTGGCACGAGATCTACGATCCGGCGACCGACAAATACACCATCCTCGGCGGCATGCGCGGCTCGACCGGCACGCAGCCCTTCGTCGGCCAGCGCGACCACATGGGCGTCGTGGTGGTGGATGGGGAAATCCACGCCATCGCCGGGCGCATGGACTCCTACGACTTCAACACCTCGCTGAACGCTGTCTACGATCCGAAGACCGACGGCTGGACCTTCCGCGCACCGCTCCCGACCGCGCGCAGCGGCGTCTCGGCCGTCTACATCAACGGCAAGATCGTGGTGTTCGGCGGCGAGGCCACCGGCCGCGTGTTCGGCACCAACGAGGCCTATGATCCGAAGACCGATAGCTGGGAAGCGCTGACGCCGATGGCCATTCCGCGTCACGGCCTGCACGGCGCCACCGCGGCGGTGATCGGCAACATGGTCTATGTGCCTGGCGGCGGTCCCGTCCCGGGCGGCCAAGTGCAAGGCGCCTATCACGACGCCTTCACCTTTGGCTGAGAGCGGAATTAAAAGAGAAACGGCCGCCCTCGAGGGGCGGCCGCTTCGCAAAAATCATAGTGTGTATGCTTACCGCGCCGGGCGCAGATCAAGTTCGGCGACGCCAGCGGCGACGTTCAAGCCCTCCTGCCCCTGCACGGAGAGCGGTTGCAGCGTCACAGTACGGTTCGAGCCGCCGACCAACACATTGGCGCCCACGCCCGCGCCGACCGTAGCCTCGGCGGACGCGCCGCCGTAATGCCCGGCCAGCGCACCATGACGCCGTGAACTCGGTGCATAGACCGCCCAGACCATCTGCCCGCCGGATGTAGCGCCGAGATCCAAACCGAACTTGCTGATCGAGCCGACGTACACCTCACGCGGTCCGCGCGCCGCAGGCGTGAACATGCAGCTCATATCTTTCTTCGATCCGATGATCATGCCCATGCCGGCGGAAATATCGCAGGTCAACGTGCCGGCCTTGGTCCGAGCGGGCGTTTGCGCCATGCTCGACGCAGGCAAAGCCGCGGCCGAAGCGACCGCCAGTAAGGCGAAAGCGCTCAGAGCCCTCTTCATTGTGTTTACTCCCTTGCATATGGACGACGCGTGTCAACGCCACGGCGAAACACAAGTTCCTCCGATGCACTTACTTCAACTTGTAAGAAAAGGCAGCACAGCCGCGCCGTCATACGGCGCGGCTGTGCTAAGCGACGCAGCGGCCAGGGAAATTGGCGTGCGCGGAAGCGGATAATGGGCTGAAGGCGGGATCGCAGCCGACAAGCACTTTCGCCGGCTTGGTGATGGTCGGCCGCTTAGCGAGCGCCGCCGGCAAAACAAGCATGTCGCTCTTGCGGGTGCGATCAACCGATTGCATCGTCGCGCCGGGCTCTACGGTCGGCCAAGCCTTGACCGGCAAGCGGAAGCCGATCGGCGGCGCGACAAAGTCGAGCGCAAAGACAGCGAGTGCGCCAACAACCAGATATGAAACGAGACCGCGCATGTGCTCTCCGACGGACCTCACGCCGGCATGACGGTCGGCTTCCGCCGCGTGGGACGCGAGGGAAACTGCGAATTAAGACTTATGTTCCTGAAGCGCCGAAGCGCTACCGTTCACCTTGCCGCGAGGATCTGGCTCGCCGGTATTACGATGTGACAGTGCAATCCGTCGGGATTGAAATCGAGCGTGACCTCGGCGTCGAGCGCGCGTGCAAGATTGCGCTCGATGACAATGCTTCCGAAGCCTTTCTTGCGCCGGCTCTTGACCTTGGGCCCAAGCTCCTCGCGCCAGTCCAGCACCAACGCCTGTGCGCCGGAATTCTCATTCCGGTCCCAGGTGATCGAGACCCGCCCGCTGGGCACGGACAGCGATCCGAACCGCGCCGCGTTGACCGCCAGTTCGTGCAAGGCAAGGCCAAGGTTTTGCGCCGCCTCGGGTTTTAGCGCCACCTCCGGCCCATCGATGGTGATCTGCTTACCGTCATTGGCGATGTAGGCCGAGAGCTGCGACCGCACCAATTCATTTAGCGAAGCGCCGTACCAGCTCTCGCGAACCAAGAGGTCGTGAGAGGCAGCCAGCGCCTGTAAGCGCGCGCCGAACTGATGCAGGAAGCTGTCGATCGAGCCCGCGTGGTGCGCGGTCTGCCGCGCCATGGCCTGGATGACTGCGAGCAGGTTCTTGGAGCGATGCGTGAGCTCGCGCAACAGCAGGCGCAGATGCGCCTCGCCTTCCTTGCGTTCGGTAACGTCGACGGAGGCACAGGTCAGGCCGACGATCTCGTCCGCGTCGTTGCGCAACGGCTCGATGTGCAGATCGTGCCAGCGCGCTCCCGGTGCGTCCTCGATCGTGACCTCGACGCGGCGCGGCTGTCCGCTCGCGAGCACCTCCCGCTTCAAGGCGACCATGGCGCCGCCGCTATCGGACGGGAAAATCTCTTCGTCGGTACGCCCGAGAATGTCCTGGATCGAGCGCCCGAACATCGGATTGCTGATCGAGGAGTAACGCAGATCGCGGTCCTGGGTGTAGACAGTCACCTGCGAACCGCGCAACGCGGCCTCGTAGCGGGCGAACCGTGCGCGCAGCAGGTTGAGCTCCCAAGTCTGCGCATTCACGCGCGCTTCGAGCCGCGCGCATTCCTTCTTCACTTTTGCGAGTTCGGATTCGTCGGCCCCCGACATCACGTGCACCATGGACTGCTCAGCACTCTCGCGCGTCGGGTGCGGCCCGGCGCCATCGGCCACCGGAGCCTTTGAGCCGAATGGCTTTATGGACAGGTTCATGGAAAGGCCGGTCAACGAATGGGATCACACTTTACCCCGCTGATTGCCCTGGCCGCGCGAAACAATTCGCATGGCCGGAGAAAGACTTAACGCTTACATGCGAGTTCCGTTGCAGTCATTCGCGACAATTCTAAGTCATTGACCCATTTTACGTCATTGACCCAAGCACCGGCGCAATCGCCGCGCCGCTCGGACCGGAACTTTCCGTGCGACCTCACGTTCTCGCTTCAGGGTTTCAACCAATCGTCCACCGATCGAGGTAGGAAATGACCAGCCGTGCAGCCAAATCAGCGGCCGCCGAAGAAATCGCCGCGATCGAGGATCTGATGAGCGACCTGGAAAAGCGGCTTCGCCGCTTGTCGGGGACCGCGCGTGCCGAAGCATCGGGCGCTTCGGAGGAAGTCGGCGATTTCGTCAGCGAGGCGCTCGAGCGTATCAAGGACCGGGTGCGCGATAGCGCCGCCGGCATGACCGAAAAAGTCGCGGACGAGGCGTCGCGCCTGGGCAGTGACGCATTCAAGAAGCTGACCGACGAGGTGGAGCATCGCCCGCTGCTCATGCTGGCTGTGGCGGCCGGCATTGGATTTCTCGTTGGCCTCGCGAACCGCCGTTAGCACCATGCGGCTTGATCAGATCGCGACGGCGACCCTGGGCCATCTCCTCGGGCGCCTCCTTTGGCGTGCCCTGATCGCGGCGGTGATGGCGGTCGTCGCCATTGTCGCGATTTACCAATTCAGCGTCGCGGGAACTTTGGAGCTTGCCGAGCGGTACGGCCCAGTCCATGCGCACCTGATTGTTGGCGCGATCTACGCCGTTCTCGCGCTCGCCTGCCTCATCGGTTTATGGGCTATGCGTGCCCGCACGACTGAAACCAGCACGCCGGCGCTCGCGCAGGGGCGCGAGATGCAGATCGCGATGCTGATAGAAGCCGTGATGCTCGGCTATACGCTGGCGCGGAAAAGCGGGCGCGCTTAGCTCGCCCGCCGCTCCCGCCGTTTCGCATTCCGCTCGAAGAACAGCGCCTGGCTGAGCACCGCCGACACCGTCGCCGGCTGGAACGGCTTGGCGATAAGGAAGGCCGGCTCCGGCCGCTCACCGGTCAGGAAACGCTCCGGATAGGCGGTGATGAAGATCACCGGCACTTCGAATGTGCGGAGCATCTCGTTCACCGCGTCGAGGCCGGAGCTCCCATCGGCCAACTGGATGTCGGCGAGAATGATGCCGGGCCGCTTCACGCGGGCGAGCGCCACCGCCTCGCTGTGCGTGCGGGCGACACCGAGCACGCGGTGACCGAGACCTTCAACAAGCCCTTCGAGATCCAGCGCAATGAATGTCTCGTCCTCGATGATCAGCACATCCGTCGCAATCTCGGCGGCAAGCTCGCGGCCGGATTCTTCCACCAGATCGCGCAGGGTCGGCACATCGGTGTCCAGAACCTTGGCTGCGTCGTCCTCGGACAGCCCCTCAAGCGCGATGAGCAGGAAGGCCTGGCGCGGCTTGGGCGGAATCTGAGCGAGATGGCGCTCGACCGGCTGATTGGTGTCCGCGGTGCCCGGCGCCCCGTTCACCGCCACGGAATTCCAGATTTTGGTAAACAGCTTGTAGAGCGCGATCCGCGTCGAGGCGCTCGATTCCAGCACCTTCGGGTCCTGAATTAGGGCCTCCAGCGTCGCCGCGACATAGGCGTCGCCCGAAGCTTGGCTGCCCGATAGAGCCCGGGCATAGCGGCGCAGATACGGCAGATGTTGAGCAACTGCTTGAGATGTCGACAAAAAACCCTCCCGAACCAATGTGAACCCGCCTCGGCGGGTCCCATGCCCCCGATTCCGTAGACGCGATACCACCCAACGCGAGGCCCTGAAAAAAGTTCCGAGAGACCTGGAACCATATGGCACGTCATTGGTTTTGAATGAACACAGAGGGGGTACCCGTGCCCCGCCGGGGCGGGGAATGGGGTCTAATGATGGACGAGCGAAAACCGGTGGGACAGCAGAAGCCGATGGAAATCGCGGCGACCCGCAAGAAATCTAGCGCGAAGCCCGCAAAATTGGGGCGCGAGGTGCAGGCCCGTCTCGGCCAGCAACTGCGCGCCATGTACGACGAGGTCGTGAGCCAGGGGGTGCCGGACCGGTTCACGGATCTGCTCAACCGCCTCGACGACAATGGAAGCAAGGACAGGCAGTGATGCCAATGGACGAATCCGTCCGTAAAGCCGTTCTCGGCGCAGTACCCAGCCTCCGCGCTTTTGCGATCTCGCTCTGCGGGAACGTAGACCGCGCCGACGACTTGGTTCAGGAGACTCTGTTGCGCGCCCTCGCCAACATCGACTCCTTCCAGCCAGGGACCAACATGTCGGCCTGGCTGTTCACGATTCTGCGCAACCATTTCCGCTCGGAATACCGCAAGCGGCGGCGCGAGGTGGAAGACAGCGATGGGCATTATGCCGAGACGCTGAAATCGCAGCCGGAGCAATACGGCCAAGTCGAATTCCGTGAATTCCGCGAGGCGCTGGCGCAACTGCCCTCGGACCAGCGCGAGGCGCTAATCCTGGTCGGCGCGTCCGGTTTCTCCTACGAAGAAGCGGCCAACATCTGCGGCTGCGCGGTCGGCACCATAAAGTCACGTGTCAATCGCGCGCGCACCCGGCTGGCCGAATTGATGTCCATCGCCGGCATCGACGATTTCGGCCCCGACGAACAGACTCGCGCGGTGCTCGCCGGCGGGGAGTGACTTTTCCCTTACCTGCTTAACTGCTCCTCGTCTCCCTCAAGACGGTGCACAGCCATTAGCCATGCTGCCCGAGGCATTCGGACAGCCGATCGTACCATCTCGTCTGCTCGGCAGGCGTGACATGAGCATTGGCTCCGCTCGGATTCGGGACGAGATAAATTTGCGTCGAACCCATGCGCTGATCCTGAAGCCCGAGACTTGGTAAGCTCGCTACCCCTGTGAGCGCGCGATGCACGTGACGATAGCCGGTCACGCCGTGGAAGCATGCGATGCGGGGCTGGTAATCCTGGAGCTTGGCCAAGAGTCTCTCAACGCCCGCGATAAATTCAGCGGACGCGACGTCGCTTGCCTTCGGCGTGGCACGCTTCACGACGTCGGTGAAGCCGATGCCATAGTCGAGCAGCACGCGATCATGCTCGGGGCCGAGTTTCTCCACGCCGAGCGCTGTACGCGCCCTCAAGCTCAAGACCGAGCGCGACAATGCCGGCCAGAACCGGTTCGTTGTCCGTGCAAAATAGTGTCCGCGCTCGACTGAAAATAGCGATGGATTGATGCCGACAAAGACGACGTCGAGCCCCTCCTTGAGGAGGTCGGATAACGTTTGCTGGGACAATTGGCGCAGAACTAGGCCTGTCCCGGTTCGGCCGTCTGAGCGCCGGCTTCCCGAGTGATCACTTCGCGGCAGGTCCGGCACGCGAAGCTTTGCAGTTCCGGATGCCCGGCAACTCCGGGAACAACCCGAACGAGCTGCATTGGCTGCAGGCAATTCGGACATTTGGGAGGATGGTCCGCCATAAAGCCCGAGTATTGCGCCCCCGCCACGGCGACAACTCAGGAGTTTTCCGGAGGTGACTTTCCGCCGCCGTTCTGAGAGGCGGGCGGCTCCTTGGCCTCCTCTTCGGCCAACAGTTTCACGAGCTGCCGACGCTGGGCCTCATCCTTCGTTTCCGCCAAAAGCTTGCGGTAATGCTCGATATTTTGGCGATGGATAAACCGCTCCATGCCACCGACCTCCTGGCACGCTCGCTTATCTTCGGCGAAGACAGCGCGTACCGCGCTATTTCACTGTACCAGATCGTAAATATATCTTAGCGCACCTGGGTACGGCGTATCGGGTAGGAGGCTACCGCGCAACGCTAATTGTAGACAGTGCTTTTCTTAAAAATCCGGGATGCAACCGGAACGTCCGGACAGCGTTGCGCGTTGCAACATGCCAGTCTGTCTATCTTGCCCGGGGATGTGAATGAATCAGGCGCTGCACGCATTTGCGGACGCTCCGCAAAGCGCCAATCTGCTGCGACACTGGTACGCCCTCCTCGACCACATCCCGACCGGCGTTTACATCTGCGACCATGACGGCGCGATCTTGCGCTACAATGCGCGCGCGACCGAGATCTGGGGCTGGTCGCCTGCCCCCGGCGACGAAAGCGTGCGCTACGGCGCCCAGCTCAGAACGTTCGACACGAACGGTCAGCTTCTCGATCCGTCCGACTGGCCGGTGGCTTGTGTGTTGCGGACCGGCATTCCAGCGCGCGGACGCGAGATCATATGCGAACGGCGCGACGGCGTCCGGCTTTGCGTTCTGGTGAACGCCGATCCTCTGTTCGACGAGAACGGCGCGCTGATCGGCGCCGTCAACTGCATCCAGGATATAACCGCGCAGAAGCGCACCGAAATGCGCGAGGCGCAGGACAAGCGAATGCTCGAGGCGGTGATCGCGACCACGCCCGAATGCATCAAGCTGGTGGCCGCCGACGGCACGCTGTTGCAGATGAACGGGGCCGGCTGCGACATCGTCGGCGCACCGGCCGAGCGGCTTGTCGGCGCTTCGATCTTCGACGTCATCGCCCCCGAGCATCGTGACCAGTGGCGCGAGAACCACGCCCGCGTTTGCACCGGCGAGAAGCTCAGCTGGGAGTTCGACCTCATCAGTGCGCAAGGCCGCCGCCACATGGAGATGCACGCCGCGCCTTTGCCGATGCCCGACGGCACGATCGCCCATCTTGCGGTGACGCGCGACGTGACATGCCGCAAGGCACAGGACCATGCGCTGCATGAGCAGAAGCAACACTTGCAGGATCTGCTGGAGAGCTTGCCGGCGGCGGTCTACACGACCGATGCCGAAGGCCGCATCACCTTCTTCAATCAGGCCGCCGTGGATATGGCCGGCCGCGTGCCGCGCCTAGGCGAGGATCTGTGGTGCGTGACGTGGAAGCTCTACAAGCCCGACGGGACCCCGCTGCCGCATGACGAATGTCCGATGGCGATCGCGCTGAAGGAAAATCGCGCGGTACGCGGCGAGGAGGCAGTCGCCGAACGGCCTGACGGCACGCGCGTGCCATTCATCCCTTATCCCACGCCATTGCGCGATGCAGACGGCAACCTCGTCGGCGCGATCAACATGCTGGTCGATGTCTCCGAGCGTAAACAGGCGGAGTATCAGCAGCGCATTCTGCTCGACGAGCTCAATCACCGCGTCAAGAACAACCTGCAAATGCTGCATTCGCTGGTGCGCACGGCGCAACGCGAGAGCAATAACGACGAAGCCAAGTCGGTGCTCGAGGAGGCCGCCCACCGCATCGGCGCCATCGCGGCGGCGCAGCGCGTGCTCTACAGCGCCGAAAGCGCGACGAGCTTTTCGGCCAATGAGTTCCTCCAAGCCGTTTGCCATGCGGCGCAGCAGGCCTTCGCCGGCGACGTGGAGATCCACGTCGCGCCGAACGACGGCGAGTTGTCGAACGAAATATCGATGCCGCTCGCGCTCATTTTGAATGAGCTTCTGACCAACGCGGTCAAGCATGGACTCAACGGGCGCCGGCGCGGCACCATCAAAGTGCAACTGACACGCACCGGCGACCACTTCAACCTCATGGTGGAAGACGACGGTGCGGGCTTTGAATTGCGTCCGTCCAGCCGCCGCTCATCCGGGCTCGGCCTCGTCACCGGGCTCGCCCGCCAGCTCGGTGGGACTTTCGAGGTCCAGCGCCCCGCCGGGGCGCGATGCATCGTCAGATTCCCCGGTAACCGCAACGTGTTGCATTGATATTCACGCGATGATGCCTGCCATCCTGACCTTGCCGGGACCACGCGCGTGGCCACGCCCTGTTTACTCTCCGCACGAGCCCGCGGTCGGGCGCCGGAGCGATGCGCCGCGCAGCGTCCTGCTGGTCGAGGACGATTTCATCGTCGCCGGTGAACTGGAATATTGGCTGGGGCAGGCTGGTTTCCATGTGCTCGGGCCCGCTGCCACCGCCGACGACGCGGTGCGCCTCGCGATCGAGGCGCGGCCGCTCGTGGTGGTTATGGACATCCGGCTTGCCGGAGTCAGGGACGGGATCGACGCCGCGATTCAGATCTACCGGCAAGTCGGCATCCGCTCGATCTTCGCAACCGCGCACTCGGACGCGCACACGCTCGAGCGCGGCAAAGCAGCCAACCCTCTCGGCTGGGTGTCGAAGCCTTACAGCGCCGCCACGCTGATAGAACGCATCAACGCCTTTTTCGACGCTCACCTCAGCTGATCCCGCCCGATGGGGCGGAACACCTGATTGTCGAAGTGTGTTTCCGTCGCGTCAGACAATCAGAACAGGCCCCACCGCATGCAGACCGTGACGTACCGGCTCTTCAATCCCGATCTGCGTCCCCGGCGGACGAAGCTCGAAATGCCTGGCTGGGCCGGGCAGCCTCAACCGCGCGCCGATGGTTCGCACGAGCAGGTCTGGCACTGCGCGCCGTTCACGGAAGGCGCGCAATACGGCTTCGAGGTCTTCTATCCCTACGCCAACGAACTGCATGTAACGCGGAAGGATGGCCGTATCGTTCTTGATGGCGATTTCGGACCGCCACCGCACGGCGACTTGCAGTGGCCACCATTCCGCGCCTTCGGCGACGGCTTCTACACCTATCAGCTCCTGCTCGATCTGAACGTCGGCAGGGATTGGGCGGTGCGCACTGAACCGCATCCGCGCTTCTACACCGATCCCGACGATACGGTCCCGATCGCTGTGCCCGCGCTTCTGCGCACCGAATGGTGGCCGATGATGTCGTTCATCGTGTTCAAGGCGCCACCGGAAGGCCGCACGCACATTTTCCGCCCCGGCGAGCCCATGCTGCAAATCCTTATCGTTCCGGTGGAAGCGAACTTCGAGCTCGTCGCGATGGGTGAGGAAGAAGCGGCCGAACGCGAAATGCGCGGCCGGCGCATTCACGCCAGCCGCAACACGCTCTCAGCCGACACCACGTGGACGTCGTCCACCGATACGGTGTTCGACGGCACCTATCGTCACATGCTGCGTGCGGCCAAGGCGCGAGATCGCACACCTTAGCCGCACACGCTTCAGCCGTAACCGCTAGCGGACATAAATTCCGAAGCCCGCGTGGTGGTGGTGATGATGGTGATAATGGCGCCGCCAATGATGGTGGTGGTGATGATACCGGCGCCAGTGGTGGTGGTGATGATGGTACTGCGCCAGCTGCACACGGGCCTCTGGTTCTGCGGCAAGACGGGCATTGTCGGCCTGCAATGCAGAAACGGCATTCGGCACCGGCTGCAATAGATCGGCGTAGCTCGCGGCCTGTGCCGGCGCGGCATTCGCTTGCGCACCGGTCAAAGCCGTCACTGCCGCCGCACCCAGCAATCCGGCAATTCGTTTGTCCATCGAGTTTCTCCCAGATGTTCGTCCACGCCAATCAGATGGCTGGAGGCCAATGCGGGAGGTATTGTTTGGTTCCTGACCCATAGCGCAGAACTAT
>DASXOK010000386.1:0-15249 GCA_036494425.1 Pseudolabrys sp. | reverse complement strand
GACGGCTTCGCCCATGCCGGCGCTCGCGTACAGGACGTCGATCTTGCCCTTTTCCCGCTTGACTGTATCGAACAGACGGTCGAGGTCGTCGAGATTGGACGCGTCGCCGCGCACGCCGGTCACGTTCCGGCCGATCAGCTTGACGGCCTCGTCCAGCGCCTCCTGTCTCCGGCCCGTGACGAAAACATAGGCGCCTTCTTCAACGAACCGCTTGGCGCTCGCCAGCGCCATGCCGCTCGATCCACCCGTGATGACTGCAACCTTACCCTCAAGCTTTCCCATGACTTCTCCTTCCAGGCTCCGCCTTTGGTCGTTCGGGGACGCCCCCGAGACCTCGATATGGGTCTGCCGGCGTCAGGCGTTGAGTGCGGAAGCGCGCACATCGGTGGTGCGAAATCGATCCGGGTGGACGACTGACGCCAGCCACGACGATCGGTGTCCGCCGTTCGGAATTGGGCCGTGCTTGTCGGCATAGGTTATGATCGCGGCCCCGCGCTATCCCACGTTTGAGAGGATGTGCGATGTGTTGGATACGAGCTTTGGAAGGGGCATCGCGCGGTGCCGGATTGCACCATGATCGACTGGGATGACGTTCGCTACTTTCTTGCCGTTGCGCGCGGAGGCTCGGTGCGGGCTGCAGCCGAGCGCCTCGGTGTGAACCACTCGACCGTGCTGCGACGCATCGCCCAGCTCGAAGAACGCCTCGGGGTGCACATGTTCGAAAAGCTGCCTTCGGGTTACCGCCTGACGGCTGCGGGGGAGGAGGTCCTTGAGTTCGCAGACCAGATGGAAGCGTCGTCGCACCTGCTGGAGACGCGCGTCTTCGGGCGCGACCAGAGCGTGCGCGGGCTTCTCCGGGTAACGCTGGCACCGCCCCTCGCGACACACCTGCTCATGCCAGACTTCTCCGATTTCGCGCGTCTGCATCCGGACATCGAGATGGAAATCTTATCGTCCGGCGAACTAGCAAATCTGACCAACCGAGAGGCCGACGTCGCGATCCGCGTCGTGTACGACCGCAAAACCCTGCCGCTCAATCTTCATGGCCTGAGGGGACCGGAGCTGTTCGGCGGCGTGTACATGTCCCGCGATCGACTAGCCGCGTGGCGTGCGGGCGCGCGTGATCCCATCCGGTGGATCGTCATAAGCATTCATGGAATTCCGGATTGGGCCAGCGAGGGTGAGGTTCGCACCACGGGGGTTCCATTCAGGACCACGGACGCCGAGGCGCAGATCGTTGCTGTACGGCAAAGCCTCGGGATGACGACACTGCCGTGCTTCGTCGGAGATGCCGACCCCCTACTGGTGAGGGTGCCGGGCACCGACCTCCACATGTACGGAACGCTCTGGCTTCTCACACAGGGGGAGACACGCAAGACGAAGCGCGTGCGGCTCTTCACGGAGTTCGTATCCCGCAGGCTCGCCGCGTACGCTCCGCTTCTCGCGGGGCTGTCCATATCGCGCGACTGACGCCCGGCAGGTTGACGGCGACGCTTGCCGTAATCCGGTCGGAAGCCGAGCCGCGATCGCTCCACTCGGGCTGCTTACGGTAGTCTTCGGCTATGTCGGCGGTGCGGCGTTGCCAGTTGATTCGAGAAAAGTGGACCGATCGATAATGATAGTCGCTAAAAGCGGAGATTTTCTGGTGCGGTCAAATTCCTCTTTGAATTCAAAAGCCATGCGCATCCGACGGTTCGGGCGACGAGAGTTTTCAAGGCGGAGAAATTTTTCTACTTATAAATCACCGCATTACATTCGATCATAACAATCGAGTGGGAGTGAGGGCTCGTACAAGTGGATAGTCGGGCGTAGTGCAGCGTACAATCGACCTTCAAAATGTATCGACAGGCGTCAATAGCGCGGATCACCCCTGCTAACTTTGACATGTAGCTCGCAAGGGACTTGCTTCAAGACACTGATAATCCCGTCGAATTGGCTTCCCAGGCCAAATTCTACGGAGCGAGAATGCAAGTATCCGATCATGCGGTGGTGATTGCCGGAGGCGGTCCAGCGGGGTTGATGCTGGCGGGGCGAGTTGGCGCTGGCGGGTGTCGATGTCGCCATAGTCGAGCGGCGCGCCAGCCAGAGCCTCGTCGGCTCGCGCGCCGGTGGGCTGCATTCACGCACGATCGAAGTCTTCGATCAGCGCGGCATCGCCGAGCGGTTCCTCTCTGAGGGGCAGAAGGCGCAGGTCGCTAGATTCGCTGGCGTCCAGTTCGATATCAGCGAGTTTCCGACTCGGCAAACCTACGGTCTCGGACTGTGGCAGGCGCATATCGAGCGCGTCCTCGCGGTCTGGGTCGAGGAGCTCAAGGTGCCGATCCATCGCGGTATTGAGGCAACGGGCCTCACCCAGGACGACACCGGCGTCGATGTCGGGCTCGACGACGGCCGGTCGCTGCGGGCGCAATATCTCGTCGGTTGCGACATCGGACGCAGTCTCGTCCGCAAGGCAGCCGGCATCGACTTTCCCGGATCGGATCCCACGATCAGCAATCTGATTGCTGAGGTCGAGATGACCGAGACGCCAGAACTGGGCATTCACCGCACCGCCCTCGGTATCCATTCCTTCGGCCGGAAAGAGTACGAGATCCGCGACGGCAAGGTGGTCTACAAGGATGAGGGGGGCGATCAGCGTCCTGGTGACGGAGCGGCATGCCGCCGCTACGGCCGAACCCACGCTCCGTGATCTTAGCGAGGCGCTGATCGCCGCGTGCGGAACCGACTACGGGGTTCACAGCCCCACTTCGATCTCCCGGTTCACGGATGCTGCCCGGCAGGCCGCGTCCTACCGCAGGGGACGGGTGCTGATCGCTGGCGATGCCGCACACATCCATCCGCCGGACGGCGGACAGGGCCTCCAGACCGGTGTGCAGGATGCGGTGAACTTGGGATGGAAACTGGCCCAGGTGGTCAAAGGGATCTCGCCGGAAAGCCTTCTCGATTCCTACAACGCCGAGCGCCATCCGGTCGCCGCCCGCGTGCTGCGCAACACGATGGCCTCCGTCGCGCTTCGCCGCGAGGACGAACGCACAAAGGCGCTACGCGACACGATGGCCGATTTCCTGAGCATGGACGAGCCCCGCAGGCGTTTCGCCGGCATGTTGTCGGGCCTCGACGTTCACTACGATCTCGGAGAGGGGCATCCGCTGCTCGGACGCCGCATGCCCGATCTTAACCTCGTCACCGCCAACGGCCCGCTGCGGGTTTTCACCCTGCTGCACGATGTGCGGCCGGTGCTCCTCAATCTGGGTGAGCCTGATGCGTTCGACATCATGCCATGGGCGGATCGGATTCGGGTGGTCGACGCCGATTGCGGTGGCCCGTGGGAACTCCCGGTGCTTGGCGCGGTCACTGCTCCCACCGCCGTGTTGATTCGGCCTGACGGTTGTGTGTGTTGGGTGGGAGACCAAACCCATCTGGGCCTCACTAGCGCGCTAGGCACTTGGTTCGGGCCACCTACGGCAGTGTAGCGATAGGAAGTGACGGCATTTTCGGCATCCGAGCGAACAGCTGTCAGTGCATTGCCGTCACTTAAGACAATCGAATGGAAGCAAGCCCGAATATCGCATGGCGCCGGCGTGGCGCGAAACGCCTTCGCCATTTCTCGTGCTCGTGCCGGGCTCCGAGACCAACACGAACTGCGCGCGGGCCAACAAGCGACCACTCATTGGTGGGCGCAGCCATCGCTTAAGCGCTTCGGCGCAATCGCCCAATAGCCGCATTGTCCGGTCGGGAAAGATCTGGACGGCGGCGGGAGTCTCAGCCGGACTTGATCTTTCGCTTGCGCTCGTTGGCGAAATCGCAGGTCAGGAAACCGCGGAGATCGCGCAATTGATGATCGAGTACGAGCCTCATCCTCCGTTCGACTCGGGGCATCCCAGCAAGGCGAGCGAACAGGTTCGCGAGAAGGCAGCGTCTGAATTGGCGCGACTCGCGAAAAATCCCCGAGATCTCATGTCGGTCCCCACGATTTTGTGGCGACGCGCAATCGCTCCCAGCGGCAGGGGATAACTTACTCAGACGCGCGACGCCCAATCCGCCGCCTCAGCGCATGCCGCCGCCTTTAAGCACGCCGAGCGGCGTCGGCTTTGATTGCCCCGGCTTTGATGCCGACGCGATATCGGCGCTGGTGACGCGGCAGGTACCCTTTCTATCGTACCTCAAGAAGAAGGGGCTTGTCTGATTGACAAACTCTTCGCGCGTTACACGCCCTTTCCCGCTTTCGTCGAAATAGCCGAAATCGGCCGTTGCAAAGACTTTGCTCGAACGCTTGACGATCTGGAAATCACTGGCGTCGATGAAGCCGCGGTGCTTTGTGTCCGCCAGATTGAACATGCGGCCAAGATAGGCTTTCCATTGATCGCAGGTGTAGGCGCCGCCTTGTCCGCCCCATTCGGACGCGGTTGCCAGAACAACGTCGCCCGACGTGCCACCGCTGCCAGGCGCGCGGCTTTGCTGGGCGAAAGTGGCATCGATCGGTGTTGCGCTTATCGAGGCGAAAAGGGCGACGATAAAGACGCTTCGGAACGAGCAGCGCAGCATTGTCATGACTCCCACGAATGCGAGCATCTTCTCTGGACATCGGGCTAAATGAAGGCGTTCGGACGCTGCCAAGTTTGGGCGCCGATATCATTCTAAACTTGTTTCGGGACGGATATCGGAAATTACAAAAAGATAACGGGCGCGTTACTTTCCGCGCCCGGCCGCGGTGAGGATCAGGTCGGCGACCTCCTTGGGATGCGAGACCAATGACAAGTGGCCCGCATCGATCTCTATGGTCGTCGCATTCATGCGCTTCGCCAGAAAGCGTTCCAGATCGGGGGCTATCGTCTGATCGCGTTTCGATACTGCGTAGAAGGTGGGCTTGTCGTGCCAGGCCACCGCGGTCGTCCGATCGCCGAACAGTGCCGCGGCGGTTGCCCCCTGGACGGCGAAAAGGACTTCGGCCTTTTTGCGCGGGACGCCATTGGCGAAGTATTTGAGGAAGGCATCCTCGGAGAGCAAAGTGAATCCATCGTGCTCTTGCACTCCGGCACGCGCCGGCGTGGTCGGGAATTTCCCCGACAACGCGACTAAATCCTCCCCCGCGTCGGGCGCTCGCGCAGCGATATAGACGAGGGCCGTGACCTTCGGGTCCGTACCGACTTCGCTGATGATGGTGCCGGACCAGGAATGCGCGCCGAGCACCGTCGGCCCCTCCTGCAATGCTAGGGCACGGCGTGTCGCTGCGACAGCGTCGGCAAGTGTTGTGAGCGGATTTTGCACGGCGGTGACGCGCAGACCTGCCGCCTGAAGCCGGGGGATGACCTCGGCCCAGCTCAAGCCGTCCGCCCAGGCCCCATGCACCAGCACTACGTTGCGCGCTTGCGGCGGCTTGGCGGGCTGCTGCGCCGATGCCGGCATCGCGCCGATCGCCGCCGACAGGACAGCAATCGCCGCCAGCACCGCATTCCGTAGCATCGTCATCTGCCGAACTCCGTATGCTTCACGCCTGCAATTTGTCGAGCGTAATCGGCAGATCGCGCACGCGCTTGCCGGTCGCATGATAGACCGCGTTGGCGATGGCCGCGGCAACGCCGACGATGCCGATCTCGCCGAGCCCCTTGATGCCGAGCGGATTGACGATGGTGTCTGGCTCGTCGACGAAGATCACGTCGATGTCGTGCACGTCAGCGTTCACCGGCACATGATATTCGGCGATGTTCGCGTTCATGATGCGGCCAAACGCATGGTCGATCTGCGTTTCCTCGTGCAGCGCCACGCCGATGCCCCAAATCATACCACCCATCACCTGGCTGTGCGCGGTCTTCGCGTTGAGGATGCGTCCGGCGGCGACCGCGCTGACGATACGCGTGACACGGATGACGCCGAGCTGTTCGTCAACATGGACTTCGGCGAAGACCGCTGAGTGGGTGTTGTGCGCGTGCTTGCCGTCGTTGGCAAAGGCGGTGGCTTTTTCCTCCACGATTCTATCGACCGCGGCATGCCGCATTACATCCGCGATCGATATCGCGCGTGACGCGTCTTGCTTGCTGGCAAGCTTGCCGTCTGCAAGCACGACGTCGTCGGCCGCCGCGCCCGCAAGCGCCGAATGCGGCATCTGCTTCGCCAGACCGAAGAGCTTTTCGCGAATGGCATTGGATGTCGTCACGATGCCGTTCGCGACCGAGGCGGCGATCCACGATCCGCCCTCGACCGGCGATTGCGGCAGCGTCGAGTCACCGAGCTTGATGCTGATGCTCTCGAGCGGCAGGCCGAGCATGTCGGCAGCGACCTGCGCCATGATGGTGTAAGTCCCCGTCCCAATGTCCGACGTGGCGCACGCGACTTCCGCGTGCCCGTTGGCGGTCAGCGCGATGCGGACAGCGATTGGCATCTGCAACGCTTCCCAGACTCCTGTCGCCATGCCCCAACCGACCAGGTCGCTGCGGTCGCGCATCGAGCGCGGTTCGGGGTTGCGCTTGGACCAGCCGAACGCCTCGGCGCCTTGGCGATAGCATTCGCGCAGGTTCTTGCTGCTGTAGGGGATGTCACCCGCGTTCTGGTCCACGTCTGAGTAACAGCGCAAGCGAAGCTCCACCGGATCGAGCTTGAGCGCGACCGCAAGCTCGTCCATCGCGGATTCGAGGGCATAGAGCGCCGTCGTCGCGCTGGGCGCACGCATGTCGCCCGAGGTCGGCAGATCGAGCCGCGCGAGCTTGTGCACGTATTTGGCGTTGGGGGACCTGTAGAGCAGGCCAGACCAGCCCGTTTCCTGCCGATAGAAGTCTTCGTACTGTGAGGTCACCGTAACCGCGTCATGCGCAATCGCGTCGAGCGTTCCGTCGGCCTTCGCGCCAAGCTCGATCCGTTGGATCATGGCCGGCCGGTAGCTGAGCCCATACATCTGGTGCCGGGTCAGGACGACACGCACGGAGCGTTCGAGCGCGCGTGCCCCCAGAACGGCCAGCACCACCTCAAACTGCGGGCGCAGCCCCGAGCCGAACCCGCCCCCCATGAAGGCCGACATGACGCGCACATTATCCGGCTTCATGTCGAAAACGCCGCACAGGTAGCGCTGCACGTTTTGCACGCCCTGAGTCTTATCATAGACCGTCAGCTTGCCGCCGCCGTCCCACACCGCCGTGGATGCATACAGCTCCATCGGATTGTGATGCTCGATCGGCACGTAATATTCGCCCTGGTGGCGCACCGCCGCGGCGGCGAGCGCGCTGTCGGCCGATCCGCGCGGCTTGGGCGGAGAGAACTGGGTTTCGCCCGTCTTCAAAGGGAAGGCCTTGTCCCGTTGGCGATGCAGGTCGGTGACCGATGCCTCTTGTTCATACGTCACGCGGACCAGCGACGCCGCGAAGCGCGCGGTCTCCGAATCCTCGGCAAGCACAAGCGCAACGGGTTGTCCGCTGAACATGATCTTGTCGTCATAGAGCGGCCGGTAGGGTGAACCTTTTTCCGGCGCGACGTCGTCGTGGTAGGCCTTGTCGTTGTCCGCCATGCTTGGGCGGTTCTCGTGCGTCAAGACGTCGAGCACGCCCTCGACCTGCAGGGCCTCGCTCGCATCGATCCGCGTGATGCGGCCTTTGGCGATGGTCGACGTCACGATGCTGCCGTAGGCAAGACTCGGAACGTTGAACTCGGCGGCGTATTTCGCTGCGCCGGTGACCTTGGCGATTCCGTCAATGCGCGAGGTTGCGGTGCCGATGTAAGTTGTCATGGGCTTGCTCACTTGGCTTGATGGTTCGGCTGCGTTTGTCTCGGGAGGCGCGGCCTCGGCGCCTTGCAGGATGCTGCGGCGACTGAAGTCATTTGAACGCGGAGGGTGGGGAGCGATGAACTGGGCCATCGCGAACCCCCTCTCATACGATCTTCTTGTTCGACTGCGATTGCGGCGTGCCGCGTGCGGCCTGGTTCAGGGCGCGAATCGTGGCGCGGCGCGCCAGTTCGATCTTGAAGGTATTGTGGGCGTAGCCCTTGGCGTCACGCAGCAGCGTGTCGGCGGCGCGCCGGAAGACCTCGGGACTGGCGGCCTGGCCGTTCAAAGCCGCTTCGGCGGACGGATCCCGCCACGGCTTGTGCGCCACGCCGCCAAGCGCGAAGCGCGCCTGACGGATCGTGTTGCCGTCCATCTCCAGCCCAACCGCGACCGACACCAGCGCGAAAGCGTAAGAGAGGCGGTCGCGGATCTTGAGATAGGTGTAGTTCTTGGTGAAGCCCTCCGCCGGCAGTTCGATCGCGGTGACGATCTCATCGCGGCCGAGATTGGTGTCGCGCTGCGGCGTATCGCCGGGCAGGCGGTGGAAGTCAGCGAAGGCGATGGAACGCTCCCCGGAAGGCCCCGCCACGTGCACCGTCGCGTCCAGGACTCTGAGCGCCACGCACATATCGGAGGGGTGGACGGCGATGCAGGCCTCGCTGGTGCCGAGGATCGCATGCCCGCGATTGATGCCGTTGATCGCGGAGCAGCCGCTGCCGGGCTCGCGCTTGTTGCACGGCGTCACCGTGTCATAGAAGTAGGCGCAGCGGGTCCGCTGCAGCAGATTACCGCCGGTCGAGGCCATGTTGCGCAATTGCTGCGAAGCGCCGGCGAGGATCGCGCTGGCAAGCATCGGATAGCGCTGCACAATCAGCGGGTGAAAGGCGAGGTCGCTGTTGGGGACCAGCGCCCCGATGCGCAGACCGCCGCCCGAAGTTTCCTCCACCTTGGTCAGCGGCAGGCGCGTGATGTCGATCAGGCTCGTGGGCCGCTCGACATCCTCTTTCATCAGGTCGACGAGATTGGTGCCACCGGCGATGAACTTGGCATTCGGATCGGCGGCGATCAGCCGCACCGCCTCGGCGACGTCGTTGGCGCGGGCATAACCGAAATTGATCATGATTTGCCTCCCATCGCGGTCATCGCCTGCTGGATGGCAGCGACGATGTTGGGGTAGGCGGCGCAACGGCAGATATTGCCGCTCATCATTTCGCGGATTTCGTCAGGAGTTTTGGCGTGGCCCTCGGCTATCAGGCCGGCAGCCGAGCAGATCTGCCCTGGCGTGCAATAGCCGCATTGGAACGCGTCATGGTCGATGAAGGCCTGCTGTAGGGGATGGAGCGCGCCGTCGGTCGCCAGACCCTCGATCGTGGTAACCTCGGCGCCGTCTTTCATGACAGCCAGCGTCAGGCAAGAATTCACCCGCCGCCCGTCGACGAGCACGGTACAGGCGCCACATTGGCCGTGATCGCAACCCTTTTTGGTGCCGGTGAGGTCCAGGTGCTCGCGCAGGGCGTCGAGCAAGGTCGTCCAGGGCGCGATGGTAAGCTGGGTGTCTTTTCCGTTGACGGTTAGGGATACCGACATTTTGTCCGGCGTCGGAATGCGTTTTCCCGACGGCCGGGCCGCTGTGCTCGCAGGCGCCATTTCGAGTCTCCCAATGTGTCGAGCGCGTCAGCGAAGCCTTGCATGCTATTGTCGTGGGTTCTTGTGAAATATTGCGCTATTGGGCGGCGCCGACGGTCTTTCGTTGTAACGGCGCGCCGCCTCAACGGTTCCGGTTCCTTGACGCGGAATGCATTGTCTTCGCGGTGGGCAATCCAAGACTGAAATACCGGCTGGGTTGGCGGGATCCCGCTTGCCGATTATTGTCGCAAATTGTCCGGCGCATCCCGCCCATTTGACCTGATATTTCGAAGGCGACCATGACGATCACCATTTACGGCATCAAAAACTGCGACACGATGAAGAACGCGCGCGCCTGGCTGGACAAGCAGGGCGTCGATTACGCGTTCCATGACTACAAGGCCGCCAGTATCGCGCCGGAGAAGCTGGAGCGCTGGGCGAAGAAGGCGGGCTGGGAGACGCTGCTCAATCGCGCCGGGACGACGTTCAAGAAACTGCCGGACAAGGACAAAGAGGGGCTGACGGAAAAGAAAGCCCTGGCGTTGATGCTGGCGCAGCCCTCGATGATCAAGCGGCCAGTGCTCGAACTGCCCGGCGGCAAGCTGCTCGTCGGATTCAAGCCGGAGCAATATAGCGAAGCCATAGGCGCCTGAACGCTTCGCCTTAGCCGGCTGGCCGTACAGCCTAGGCCGCGATCACGCAGTTGCGGCCGCGATTCTTCGCGCGATAGAGCCGTTCGTCGGCGGTACGAAGAAATGTGTCGAGCGTCTCTCCGTCGCGCCCGAACTCGGCCGCGCCGATGCTGATGGTGATGTCGGTCAAAGGGCCATTGTCGGTCTTGAACTTGCCGTTCTCGACGACCCAGCGCAGGCGCTCTCCGATCTCGTAAGCCTCGGTGAGTTCGGCCTCGGGTAGCAGCACCATGAATTCCTCCCCGCCGATGCGGGCGAGGTAATCGTAGGGGCGAAGCACTTCACCGCACATCTTCGCGAAGCCGCGCGGGATCGTGTCGCCGACCTGGTGGCCATAGGTGTCGTTGATCGCCTTGAAATGATCGATGTCGAGCGACAGGAGCGAAAATGGCGGGTTGTCGCGGCCGGAACGTGCGATCTCGATCTCGATACGCTCCATGAACTGGCGCCGATTGCCGCATCCGGTCAGCGGGTCGGTGGCGGCAAGATGCTCCAGCTTCAGGTTCGTGCGCTTCAGCTCCATAAGTGCGTTCTGCGCCCGCTTGGTCTCCTCGGCCAAGCGCGTCATCAGGTCTTCCTGGCTGTCGATCGTCGAGAATGAGCGAGTCGTGCGGAAGGCCTGGATGATGCCGTAGCTCAGAATGAAGAACGCCATCGCGAAGACCGCGTGGGCTAACCACCACATGTGGTTCCAGGGTGACCCGAGGATGAATGCAAAAGACGAAATCGCAAAAGACGTGACCGAGACGCCGAATATCACCATCAGTGGCGAGCGGATGCGGCGCGACAACATCACGGCGACGTTCACGACCGAGAAGACGAGCGCGCCGCCTTCCATCGTCAGGCGGGTTACTGGGAGACCGGCGAGCGGCGAGTGCGCGATGACGGCGACCACCACGTCGATCGCCACAAACAGCCCGACCCACTTGAGCCATTCTCGGGAGGTCGAATACGTGTTGGCCGCGTCCGGCGGCTGTCCATAGCTGAGCAGCCCGACGAACAGCAGGATCGCCATGACCAGCCGCGACGCCGGTCCGTAGAGTAGGAATAGCCAGATAGTGTGGCGCGCAAACCCTGTGAATGCGCCGTGCAGCGCATAGATCGTCACGAAGCCGAGGAAACCGAGCGTCTGCCATCGCAGCAATGGCTCGTGGGAAGACCGATAGCATTGCCAAGTGACGAAGGTGACGAATAGCCCTTCGAGAGACGCGATGGCGATCGCGAATTCATGGAAGGGGTGATCTTCGAATCTGAGTCTGATCCTGATAGAAATACACATAAACGACGAGATAGAGATGGATCAGCGCAAAGCCGACAATCAGCAGACGTGCATAGACGTTCGTGATGGTCCTGATTGCGGACTGTGCCTCATAGGTGTGAACGTTGACCGTCATCACGGTGCCCCCGATATCCGCCGTCAGTGCGTGCAGTGTCCGTGTCGATCTGAGTGCGATCAGCGCCAGGCGATGCGCGACGCAACCAGATGTATTCGGAAACTAATGCTGCACGCTGGAACGGCCTTGGTCTCGGTCAAGGTCGTGACGTCCAACGCCGCAATTGGTCAGCCGCAGCAAGCAACGTGTCATCAATATACCCACGCTGTATTGGCTGTTCCGGCTGGAAACGCCGTATGCGCTAGACTTGGCCGACGTGGCGCCACAGCGGCTGGTGCGGGTCGGCAAGCTCGATGTCGACCGGACCGATACCGAACACTGCGGCGACCACGGGCTCCTTGATGCCCGCCGGCACGCCGTCATAGTGGAAGGTGCGCGCAGTCCGCTTGACGAAGCCGCCGGCGGGCACCGGCACCGCCATTTTCGGCGTGAAGTCGCGGCCGCTGTTCACCCACCATGTTCCGGAGATGACCATCTGGATGCGGTCGGTCGCGTAGTTGTGGGGCGCGCTGAAATAGCCGGGGTTCCATTTCATCAGGGCGAGATAGGGGCCGGGCTTGTTGAAGTCGCCGTAAAGTTTGGCCATCTCGCCGCTGTGCGGCGGCATGCCTTGCTGCGGGATGAATTTGATCTGGTCGCGCTGCAGAACGAACGTTTCTTTGGGATCTATCGGCGAGGCGTCGGCCGCGCTCGTCATCATGGCGGTCAGGAGTGACGACAAGAGGAAAGTCCGGCGGTGCATGCGGGTCTCTTCGCGCTGAATGTGATGTCGCCGTAGATGTACAGTACAGATCATGTGCAATTCGGCGCGCCTGGTGTTTACACATCGTTTTGATCCGCGCGGCACGCCGCGGAGGGTGCTTCGCGCGTTTCTTTTGCTAAAGGAGCGATGCGACCAGGAGGCATGACGATGCGGGATCTCGACCGCAGGAACTTCACCCGGGTTCTCGCAGCGCTCGGATTGACTGGCCCCGCGTTCGCTCAGGCGACATTCGCCGCCGAAGTCAAGCCGGAAACGCTGCAATTAGGGCCGAACGGCTGGATGCCGAACAATGCGCAACTTCCCGTATTGCTCTATCGCGGTGTCGTCAAAAGTGCGGGCGACGATCCGGCGGCGGTCTACGAGGCCATCTTCCGCAAGACGGGGTGGCCCGCGCAATGGCGCAATGGCGTGTATACCTATCACCACTATCATTCGACGGCGCACGAGGTGCTCGGTTTCGCCGGCGGCACTGCGCGGCTGGTGCTCGGCGGGCCGAACGGCCACGAGGTCAGCGTGAATGCCGGAGACATCGCGGTTCTGCCGACCGGCACCGGGCATTGCCAGCTTGACGCCAGCGCGGATTTCCTCGTCGTCGGCGCCTATCCGCCGGATCAGCAGTGGGACATTTGCCGCGCGGCGCCGACGCCGGAGATGACGTCCCGCATGGCGCATCTGCCGTTCCCGGACTCGGACCCGGTCACCGGGCCGGGCGGGCCGCTGGTCACCCTTTGGAAGCAAGCCTGAGCGCCGCGAATCGGCTGCGATGCGATTGGCCCGGGTGCCGAAGGCCGGGCGGGCCATATCTACGCCTTTGGTCGACTGGACGGCGCTGCGGCTTTTTTGTTGCTTGCACACCCCTGCCGTGCGTTCCGAGAAATTGAGTTGTCGGCGCGCGGCTTGCGGATGAAGCACACGACACAACAAGATCAATATCCCTCTTATTCGCGGGCATACATGGAAACGCAGACGATTCCTCAGCGCGCCGGGCGGGCCGCGCACCAGCCTTGGTATTCTATCCTTTACGTTCAGGTTCTCATCGCCATCGTGATCGGCGTCCTCATCGGTCACTACTTCCCGGGCACCGGCAAGGCGCTCAAGCCGCTTGGCGACGGCTTCATCGCGCTCATCAGGATGATGATCGCGCCGGTGATCTTCTGCACGGTGGTCCATGGTATCGCGTCGATGGGCGATCTGCGCCGCGTCGGACGCGTCGGGGTCAAGACGCTGTTTTATTTCGAGGCCGTCTCGACGCTCGCGCTTTTGCTCGGGCTCTTGATCGGCGAACTCGTGCACCCCGGCGCCGGCTTCAACATCGATCCGCACACGCTCGATCCCAAGGCCGTGGCAAGCTACATCACGCGCGCGAAGGAAGACGGGATCACCGCGCACCTGCTGGCGATCATCCCGGACTCCTATGTCGGAGCGGTGGCGCGCGGCGATCTGCTCCAGGTGCTCCTGGTCGCGATCCTCTCCGGCTTCGCCATTGCCTATATGGGGCCAGCCGGCGAGCCAGTCACGGCCGCCATCGACAAGGCGGCGCGTGTCTTCTTCGGCATCATCCGTATCATCGTGAAGGTTGCCCCCATCGGCGCGTTCGGCGCGATGGCTTTCACGGTCGGCGCCTTCGGCCTCGGCTCGCTGTTGAACCTCGCGGCGCTGATCGCGACGTTCTACCTGACCAGCATCCTCTTCGTGGTCATTGTGCTCGGCGCCATCGCGCGCTTCACCGGGTTCTCGATCTTCCGCTTCATTGCCTACATCAAGGATGAGCTGCTGATCGTGCTCGGCACCAGCTCGTCCGAAACGGCGCTGCCGCAACTGATGCAGAAGATGGAGCGCCTGGGATCGTCGCGCGCGGTCGTCGGCCTCGTGGTGCCGACCGGCTACAGCTTCAACCTCGACGGCACCAACATCTATATGACGCTGGCGACCTTGTTTCTGGCGCAGGCGACCAACACGCACCTGACGATCTGGCAGGAACTCGGCATCCTGGTAATTGCGATGATCACGTCGAAGGGCGCCTCCGGCGTCACCGGCGCCGGCTTCGTCACGCTCGCAGCGACGCTGGCGATCGTGCCGGATATCCCGATCGCGTCGCTGGCGATCCTGGTCGGAATCGACAAGTTCATGAGCGAATGCCGCGCCCTGACCAACATCATCGGCAACGGCGTCGCCAGCGTCGTCATCAGCCGCTGGGAGGGCGAACTCGACGCGAGGAAGCTGCATGAGACGATGGCGCATCCCATCGAGATCGGCGAGGAGATGGAGCGGATCGCTCCGGCGTAAAGCGACGCCCTCAGACGTCCAAACATTAATGCCGGCGGGTCATCGCCCCGCCGGCAGCGGACGGGACAGCCCCTGGATCATCCGAGCCATGTCTCCGAGGCCAGCGTCAGATCAAGCGTGCGGATCGGCCTCGACGCTGCAAGCCATCGCCTCCGCCGGTTTGGCGGGGCTGGCGATGCGAGGTGTTCTCGCGGCGTGGGCAAGGACACTACTGCCGATCGCCGAGGCTGGGACTGGCCGCCCGAAATAAAAGCCCTGCGCCTGATTCGCATCGGCGTCGTAGAGGAAATCGACCTGGCTGGGCGTCTCCACGCCTTCGACCGTGACCCTCATATTCATCTCGCGCCCGAGCGCGATGATCGTCTTGACGACGGTTTCGACATTGCGGCCGGATTTCTCGAAACTTTCCATGAAGCTTCGGTCGATTTTGATTTTGTCGAACGGGAACTGCCACAAATGGCGCAGGCTTGAATAGCCCGTTCCGAAGTCGTCCATGACGATCGAGACGCCCGACGCCTTGAGCTTCTCCAATTGCTGGATCGTCGTTTCTATATTGCTAAGCAATAATGTTTCTGTGATTTCCAGTTCAAGTCGTTGGGCCGCCAGCCCGGACTCCTTGAGAGCGTCCGCGACAACGTCAGTGATGGTCCCGGACTCGAACTGCGCGGCCGACAAGTTCACTGCAACCGTCAACTCTTTCGGCCAAGTCGCGGCGGTTCGGCACGCTTCGCGCAA
>DASXOK010000385.1:0-12291 GCA_036494425.1 Pseudolabrys sp. | reverse complement strand
CATGACATAGGCGCGTGCGCGCCTATCGGCGGCCAGCGTCGCGATCGCGGCGCTGTCCGAGCGCCGTTCGGCCGCGCGCTGGATGCGGCTGTCGGTATATCCGAGGTGTGGTTTCGGACCGAGGGCGGAACGAGAGGACATTGGCGCGGAAGCTGGCACGGAGCGTGAGTCTGTGCAATGCACCAATCCGTCATTACGGCGCGCAACATTTCCCGATTTGAAGCGCCTTCCGCAGGTCACCGATCAGCGCGTCGCGCACCGCCGGATCGTATGCCGCAGCCGGCGCCGCGCCCCAAACCGGTTTCGGCCACGCAGCGTCATCGCGGTTGCGGGCAATCACATGCACATGCAATTGCGTCACCATGTTGCCGAGCGCGGCGATGTTGAGCTTGTCGCAGACAGTGAGGTCCTTGAGCGCGTTGGATGCGGCGGCGATCTCGGCGAGGAGCTGGATCTGCGGGTTCTCCTCGAGGTCGATGATCTCGGTCAGCGCCGGCAGCCGCGGCACTAGGATCAGCCACGGGTAATTGGCGTCCTTCGCCAAGAGCACGCGCGACAGCGGCAGGTCGCCGACCGGCACCGTGTCGGCGGCGAGTTGCGGGTGGAGGGAGAAGGTTGATTCCATTTTGTGAACCTAGGGCGAAACCCTCTCCACGTCATTCCGGGACGCTTGCGAAGCAAGCGGGCCCGGAATCCATACACCGCAGCGTTGCGGATTATGGTTTCCGGGTTCGCGCCCTTTGGGCGCGCCCCGGAATGACGGTGTGGGTTGCTTTCTCCCGCCGATGGCCCGATATAGGGCCTCGGGAGGTTGGCGGTGGACGAGCCACTCGCCAACCGGGTCAGGTCCGGAAGGAAGCAGCCCTAACGAGCACGGATCGGGTCGCTCGTCAGCCTCCCACCCTTTTCCACGATTCGCTTGGCCGTGAAGCCTCTCGCCGCTCGTCAGCGGGTGGCCTCGGTGGCCAATCGCTGCAAGAATGGACGCATGAACGAGCCCGCGAAACCAGCCGCTCCTGGTTCCGCCCCGGCCGAGGAGCCGGGGAACGCGGGCTACCGCGTGCTCGCCCGCAAATACCGTCCCGCCAGCTTCGAGGATCTCATCGGCCAGGAGCCGATGGTGCGCACCATCTCGAACGCCTTCGAGACCGGCCGCATCCCGCAGGCCTGGATTCTGACCGGCGTGCGCGGGGTCGGCAAGACGACGACCGCCCGCATCCTCGCCCGTGCGTTGAACTACGAACTGCCCGACGGCTCGATCACCGGCCCGACCATCCACATGCCGGTGATGGGCGTGCAGGATCAGGCCATCATCGAGAGCCGTCACATCGACGTGCTGGAGATGGACGCCGCCTCGCACAATTCGGTCGATGATGTTCGCCAGATCAACGACGCCATCCGCTACGCGCCGGTGTCGGCGCGCTACAAGGTCTATATCCTCGACGAGGTGCACATGCTCTCCGGCGCCGCCTTCAATGCGCTGTTGAAGACGCTGGAAGAACCGCCGCCGCACGCCAAGTTCATCTTTGCCACCACCGAGATCCGCAAGGTGCCGGTGACGGTGCTGTCGCGCTGCCAGCGTTTCGATCTGCGCCGCGTCGACGCATCGGTGCTGGTCAAGCACCTCGCCGGCATCGCCGAAAAGGAACACGTCGAGATCGAGGAGGCAGCGCTGGCGCTCATCGCGCGCGCGGCCGAAGGCTCGGTGCGCGACTCGCTGTCGCTGCTCGACCAGGCCATCGCCCATGCCGCCGGCCCGGTGCGCGCCGAGGACGTGCGGCAGATGCTCGGTCTCGCCGACCGCGTGCGCGTGGTCGATCTGTTCGAAGCGCTGATGAAAGGCGACATCGCCACGGCGCTTACCGAACTGCGCGCGCAATACGACATCGGCGCCGATCCGGCGGTGGTTCTGTCGGACCTCGCCGAGTTCACGCACTTCGTGACGCGGGTGAAAGTCGTGCCCTCGGTGGCCGACGACGTGTCGCTGTCGGAAGCCGAGCGCACGCGCGGCCGCGCCTTCGCCGCGCAGCTTTCCATGCGCGTGCTGTCGCGCACCTGGCAGATGCTGTTGAAGGGCGTCGGCGAAGTGCAATCCTCCGGCCGTCCGGTCGCCGCCGCGGAGATGGTGCTGGTGCGCATCGCTTACTCGGCCGATCTGCCGACGCCGGATGAAGTGATCCGCTCGCTCGGAAGCGACAATGGCGGCGGCGCAAGCGCGCGACCGCAGGGCAATGGCGGCGGCGTCAGCGCCGGGCCCTCCGCATCGCAGAGCTTTGCGCCGCGCTTCGAGGCGCCGCGCGGTGCCCCGCGTTCGTCTGCCGCCGCGTCGCCGCGCCCGGCCGACGATCCGGTGGCGATGCTCGACAACGGCGCGCCGCAGGCCGCGCCGACGCTCGCGCTCGGCACCTTCGAAGAGATCATCGCCCTCGTCGCCGAAAAGCGCGATATTTCCATGCGCCTGTCGCTGGAGCGCGACGTGCGTCTGGTGCGTTGCGAGGACGGTCAGCTTGAGATCGCGCTCGAACCGAGCGCGCCGCGCACGCTGGTGCACGACCTTCAGCGCAAATTGACCGGCTGGACCGGCAAGCGCTGGATCGTGGTGATTTCGAAGGAGCAGGGCTTAGCCACGGTGCGCGAGCGGATCGAGGAGCAGCGCGCCGAGGTCGAGCGCGGCGTGCAGAGCGATCCGCTTGTGCAGGCGGTGCTGAGCCGTTTCCCCGGCGCCAAGATCGTGGGCGTCACGCAGAATACGCCTGACTCTGTTGAAGCGGCACCGGACGCCGCTCCCGATGAAGAAGACGAGGATTAAGCGATGGCCGATTTTCTGGGTTTGATGAAGCAGGCCGCGCAGCTGCAATCGAAGATGCAGGCTTTGCAGGCCGAGCTCGACACCATCGAGGTCGAAGGCACCGCCGGCGGCGGCATGGTAACGGTGAAGCTCACCGCCAAAGGCGATCTCAAAGGCGTCATGATTGACGACTCGCTGATGAAGCCGTCGGACAAAGAGATTCTCGAGGACCTTCTCGTCGCCGCGCACGCCGATGCTCGCCGCAAGGGCGAGGCCGTGATGCAGGAGAAGATGCAGGGCCTCACCGGCGGCCTGCCGCTGCCTCCGGGGATGAATCTCACGTAAATGCCCAGCGCCGTTGCCGGACCTGAAATCGAGCGCCTGATCCAACTGCTGGCGCGCCTGCCGGGCTTGGGCCCGCGCTCGGCGCGGCGCGCGGCGCTGCATCTCATCAAAAAGCGCGAGGCGCTGATGGCGCCGCTCACCTCCGCCTTGCAGACGGCGATGGAGAAAATCGAGGTCTGCAAGATCTGCGGCAATATCGACACGCAGAACCCGTGCACGGTCTGCACCGACGCGCGCCGCGATCCCTCGATCATCGTCGTGGTCGCCGATGTTGCCGACCTCTGGGCGCTGGAGCGCGCGCATGCGGTGAACAGCCGCTACCACGTGCTCGGCGGCACGCTGTCGCCGCTCGACGGCGTCGGCCCGCAGGACCTATCGATCGACGCGCTGATCTCGCGCGTACACGCCGAGCCGATCAAGGAAGTCATCCTCGCGCTCAACGCCACGGTCGATGGACAGACCACCGCGCACTACATCACCGAGCTGTTGCAGGATGCCAATGTGAAGGTGACGCGGCTCGCGCACGGCGTGCCGGTCGGCGGCGAGCTTGATTACCTCGACGAAGGCACGCTCGCCGCGGCAATCAAGCAACGCACGTTGTTTTAAGACCGCAGTTTCGCGTCTCAGTAACGGGCGCTCGGCACGGGCACGACGACGGGCGCTGGAGCGACCGGCATGGCCTCGCCATTGGGACCGATCGCAACGCGCCCGCAATCGCCCCAGCGATTGAGCTGGGTCTCGTTGTCCCAGGAATTGTGCGCGTATTTGTAATGGCAGATGCCGTCGTCGTATTCGACGTTGGTCCAGTCGCCGTTGGTTTCGCGATAAATATGCGGGCTATGCCAATCGGCTTTCGCCGCCGGTGCATACAAAGTGACGCTGGTCAGCGCGCAGCCGCCCAACATTGCGAGCGCGAGATAAGAGCGCATGAGAGCCTCCATTGAAATGTTCGGAGGGCCAACGCAGCGCTTAAATCATCGTTCCGCTTGAAAGCCCGCGCCGGTCGCATGGGAACCGTGGCGCAGTTATGGCTTCTTCGCCGCAAGCTTGACGAAATGTCCGCGCGCCTGCAGCCACCACAACAGCAGCAGGCTCGGCAGTCCGGCGAGCGCGCAGATCACGAAGAACCACATCCAGCCGGAGCGTTCCGCGATGAAGCCGGCGCCCGATGAAAGATAAGTTCGCCCGACCGCGGCCAGCGCGGTGAGCAGCGCGTATTGCGTCGCCGTGTGTAGCGGGTTCTGGCACAGCGCCGACAAGTAGGCGACGAACATCACCGTACCAACGGCGCTGGTGAAATTCTCCACCGTGATGGCGATGGCGAGCGCGGTCTGATCGGTGCCGGCATGCGCCAGCCATGAGAACGAGAGATTGGCCGCCGCTTGCAGGATGCCGCCGATCCACAGGCTGGTGGCGAGCGGAAATGCGCGCGCGATGAAGCCGCCGGCAAAGCCGCCGACGAGTAGCGCGGCGAGCCCGACGCCTTTGACGATCGCCGCGTATTCGTTGCGCGTGAAGCCGAGGTCGATGACGAAGGGCGCCGTCATCGCGCCCGACAGCGCGTCGGTGAACTTGAACAGCACCACGAAGGCCAGCGCGACGAAGGCCATCTCGCTGGTGAGGAAATCCTTGAATGCGCCGACGGCGGCCTCGGCCACGCGGGCGAAACGCTTCCGGTGCGCATGCGCCGCCTCGGCGAGCAGTGAGCGCTCAGGCTCGGTCGCGAGCAGCGCCGTCGCCGTGCCGATCAGCACCAGCGCCGCCATCGAGATGTAGCCCAAGTGCCAGGCCGCCTGCGTGTCGAAGCCTTTCGCCTGGAAGCCGCTCACGACGAACAGCGCGCCGGCGGTCGAGGCCAGCATGCCGATGCGATAGGCCGCGACATAGGAGGCCATGCCGGCAGCCTGCTCGTTCTCCGGCAGGCTCTCGACGCGGAAGGCATCGACGACGATGTCTTGCGTCGCCGAGGCAGTTGCCACCAGCAGCGCGCCGAAGGCGACGAGGCCGGGCGCCGTCGCCGGATTGCACGAGCCGAGGAAGACGATCGCGAGCAGCAGCAGGAGTTGCGTGAATACCAGCCAGCCGCGCCTTCGCCCGAGCCAGCGCGACAGCAAGGGCACGTCGAGCGCGTCGGTGAGCGGCGCCCAGAGGAATTTCAGCGTATAGGGCGTGCCGACCAGCGCGAACAGACCGATGGTGCCGAGATCGACGCCCACCTCGCGCATCCACACCAAAAGCGTCGTGCCCGACAGCGCCAGCGGCAGGCCGGAGGAGAACCCCAGAAACAGCACGATGAGCACGCGCGGCTTGAGGTAAACCGCCATGGCCTCGGCGAAGGAGGGGCGGGGCTCGGCGTCGCTTGGTGGCGCGGCGTTGGGCGTGGCGGTCATCAATTCCCCCGTCATTCCGGGGCGCGCCGAAGGCGCAAACCCGGAATCCAGACGTCAGCACAGTATATGTTTCTGGATTCCGGGTCCGCTCGTTTCACTCGCGTCCCGGAATGACAACACAATCACTCCGCCGCGCCGAGCTTGCGGATGGGCGCCGCGATCACCTCGGCGCCCCCTACATCGCCGTCGAAATCCAACTCCTCGATCTTGGTCGCCCGCTTCTCGATGCGGCCGGTCGAGGTGAGGATCGCATCCATGTCGGCCGTGGTCTGGCCGAGATGCGTCTGGAACTTGCGCACGCGCTCGCTCAGCAATCGCACGTCCTTCATCATGTGACCGACTTCGTTGCGGATCTGGTCGGCGGCCTCGCGCATCTCGGCGTCCTTGCGCACTTGCTTGATGACCTGGATCGCCATCACCATCAGCGTCGGCGACACGATCATCACACGGGCGCGGTGCGCGCGCTGTACAATGTCGTCGAACCGCGCATGCAGATCGGCGTAGACGGATTCCGACGGAATGAACATCAGCGCGATGTCCTGGGTCTCGCCAGGGATCAGATATTTGTCGGCGATGTCGGAAATATGTTTGGTGATGTCCTGCTTCACGCGCTGGACCGCCTGCCTGCGCTCGTCTTCGGTCGCGGCGTCGCGGAAGGCGGTCATCGCCTCGAGCGGAAACTTGGCGTCGATCACTAGCGGTCCCGACTCGGGCATGAAGATCACGCAGTCCGGCCGCGTCTTGTTCGTAAGCGTGTACTGAAACTCGAACGCGCCCTTCGGCAGGATGTCGGCGACGATCGCCTCGAGCTGGCCCTGGCCGAAGGCCCCGCGCGACTGCTTGTTGGCGAGCACGCTTTGCAGCGAGTTTACCTGCGTCGCCAGGTCAGTGATGTTCTTCTGCGCGCTGTCGATCACCGCAAGCCGCGCGTGCAACTGTTGCAAGTGCTCGGTGGTGTGCTTGGTCGAAGTCTTCATCGACTCGCCAAGGTTGAGTGTCACCGCGTCGAGGCGCTGGTTCACGGTATCCTGCAGCCGCGACTGGGCGCCGGCCAGGAGTTCGCCCATGGCGCCGATCCTGGCGTTGAGTTCCGCCAGCTTCTGCTCGGCGGCCGGGTCGGGAACCGGCGCGCGCGGGCGCAACAGTAGGACGATGACGGCGGCGAGACCGGCCGCGATGACGAGCCCGAGGGCGAGGAGCAGGATGTCTTGCATGGTCCTTTCTACCTCGATTCGGCCGTGCGAACAAAGAGCGAACGGCAGGGGCGCCCCGAATTGACGCTGTGGGGGCGGCATCCAGTTCCATTGACCGGCTCGGCGCGACCCCTTACATCCGTCACGCCATGGCAATTCGTGAAATTCTGGTCATCCCCGACAAGCGGCTGCGGTTGAAGTCCGAGCCCATCAAGACCATCGACAAATCGGTGCGGGAACTGGTCGACGACATGTTCGAGACCATGTACGCCGCGCCGGGCATCGGGCTGGCCGCCATCCAGATCGGCGTGCCGCAGCGCATCGTCACGATGGATCTTGCCAAGAAGGACGAGCCGGCAGAGAAACGCGTTTTCATCAACCCGCAGATCACTTGGGCGTCGGACGAGAAATCGACCTACGACGAGGGCTGCCTGTCGATCCCCGAATTTTACGAGGAGGTCGAGCGGCCGAAGAAGGTGAAGGTCAAATACCTCGACCTCGACGGCCAGGAGCATGAGATCGAGGCTGATGGGCTGCTCGCCACCTGTCTCCAGCACGAGATCGACCACATCAACGGCGTGCTGTTCATCGACCATATCTCGAGGGTCAAGCGCGATATGATCGTGAAGAAGTTCAAGAAGGCGGCCAAGCGCGGCGAGCCGGTCAAGCCTGCCGCGGCCGACGACGTGCCGGAACATCACCTCGGGTGAGGGTGCGGCCCGACCCTTGAATTCGGCCTCCACGTTGTGATATCATTGATATCAGCCGGGAGCGCGCCTTGACCGACCTTCTGATCCGCGAAATCGACCCAGAGCTTAAAGAGGCGCTCAAGGAGCGCGCGCGCGCGCACGGCCGCAGTTTGTCGGACGAAGTGAAAGCGGTGCTCGACGACGCACTGCGTCGGCCTGAGCCGCCGAAGAAAATGGGCACATGGATGGCGAGCCTCGTTCGACCTGAGGATCGCGGCGACGATCTTGTGTTCGAAATTCCGGGCGATATCGGCGAGCCACCGAATTTCGAATGATTCTCCTCGACACCAATGTCGTGTCCGAGGTCTACAAGCCGCGGCCAAATCCATCGGCGCTGGCGTGGCTCGATGCTCAACCGCGCGAACTCCTATATCTCAGCACGCCGGTCTTGGCGGAAATGCATTTCGGCCTCGGGCTCCTGGACGCAAGTGCACGCAAGGAGCGGCTTCGCAATTCAATCGATCACCTGGAAAACGAACTCTATCGTAATCGCATTCTCGTGTTTGACGTGAAGGCCGCCGCGGAATACGGGCGCATCGCAGCGTCACGGCAAAAGGCCGGTCGGAGGCTGGGCCAATTGGACGGCCTTGTCGCCGCCATTGCGATCGCGAACGGCGCAATACTTGCAACCCGCGATACGCGAGATTTCGCGGAGCTCGGCCTCGACCTGGTGAACCCTTTTGAGCCAGCGGTTGAGCATTGAACCCGCAACGGACACCTAATCACAATGCCTCTCCGCCTCATCTTCATGGGCACGCCGGATTTCGCGGTGCCGACGCTGATCGAGCTTGCCGCGCGCGGGCATGAGATCTCCGCAGTCTATACCCGTACGCCCAAGCCCGCCGGCCGCGGCATGGACATGCAGGTGACGCCGGTCGAGCGCGAGGCGCGCAGGCTTGGGCTTCCAGTGCACACGCCGAAGACATTGCGCGATGAGGTGGCGCAGGCCGCCTTCCGCGCGCACGAGGCCGACGCCGCGGTGGTCGTCGCCTACGGGCTCATTTTGCCGAAGCCGATTTTGGAGGCGCCCAGGCTCGGCTGCTTCAACGTCCATGCGTCACTGTTGCCGCGCTGGCGCGGCGCCGCGCCGATCAACCGCGCGGTAATGGCCGGCGATGCCGAGAGCGGCGTCACCATCATGCAGATGGACGAAGGGCTCGACACCGGCGCCATGGCCATGATCGAGCGCATGCCGATCCTTCCCGACATGACCGCGGGCGAGCTGCACGATGCCTTGTCGCCGCTCGGCGCCGACCTGATGCTGCGCGCGCTGGCGGCCGCCGAGCGCGGCTCGCTGTCGCTCACGCCGCAGCCGGCCGAGGGCGTCACTTACGCCGAGAAGGTCTCCAAAGCCGAGACGCGCATCGACTGGTCGAAGCCGTGGCGCGAGGTGCATGACCACGTCCGCGGCCTCTCGCCTTTTCCCGGCGCCTGGTTCGAGCTCGACGGGGTGCGCGTGAAGGCGCTGCGCTCGACGCGCGGCGAAGGCGCGGGCGCGCCCGGCACTGCGCTCGACGACAAGCTCACCATCGCCTGCGGCGACGGCGCCGTGCGCCTCGTCCAAGTCCAGCGCGCGGGCAAGGAGCCGATGGGCGTTGAGGAATTCCTGCGCGGCACGCGAGTCGACGCGGGGACGCGGGTAGCGTAAAAGAACGGTTGCGTCACGGCCCTGTGTTCGTCCGCTGGGAAAGGCGACACCAAAAAGCCCCGATTATTGGGCATTTTGCCGGTTCTTCCTCGCATCGCAGAAAATGCCCTGGGCGGCGAGCCGCAATACGGCACGCCGTCGCAAACCTGGTCCAAAACCTTGAGCATCGGCCACAATACCGACGTCGCCACCCCGGAAGCCCGCCTCTGGACTCAGATCCTCAACCGCTATCGTGAGCCGAACCGTCTCCGCAGCGTCGTCGAACTGGCGATCACCGCCTTGCCCTTGGCGGGGCTGTGGACCGCGGCCTGGCTGATCTACTCGTTCGGCTACTGGTGGGCGTCGCTGCTGATCACTGTTCCGGCGTCCGGATTCCTGGTCCGCCTGTTCATGATCCAGCACGATTGCGGCCACGGCTCTTTCTTTCCGGACCGGGTCGTCAACGACTGGGTCGGCCGCGTCATCGGTGTCCTCACCTTGACGCCCTACGACTTCTGGCGCCGCACCCACGCCATCCATCACGCCACCGCCGGCAATCTCGACCGCCGCGGCATCGGCGACGTTGATACGCTGACCGTGCGAGAGTATCGCGCGCGCTCGCGCTGGGGCCGCTTGCAGTATCGGCTCTATCGCCATCCGCTGGTGATGTTCGGCGTCGGGCCCGCCTATCTCTTCCTGCTGCAACACCGTTTGCCGGTCGGCCTCATGCGCAATGGCTGGCAGCCTTGGGTAAGCACGCAGGCGACCAACGCGGCGATCGCGCTGATCGGCATCGGCCTGATCTGGCTCATCGGCATCAAGGCCTTCTTCCTCGTGCACCTGCCGATCATCCTGCTCGCCGCCGTGTTCGGCGTCTGGCTGTTCTACGTGCAACACCAGTTCGAGGACACGTTCTGGAACGAGTCACGCGGCTGGGATCTGCACGAAGCCGCCTTGCACGGCTCATCCCACTATGACTTGCCGCCGCTGTTGCGCTGGTTCACCGCCAATATCGGCATCCACCACGTGCATCATCTGCACAGCCGCATTCCGTATTACCGGCTGCCGCGCGTGTTGCGCGACTATCCCGAGCTGCGCGACATCGGCCGGCTGACGCTCTTGGAAAGCTTCGGCTGCGTGCGCCTGGTGCTGTGGGACGAGACGCAGCGGCGGCTGGTGTCGTTCCGCGAGGCCAAAGCCCTTGCTTGATGCCGCTCGCCTGAAGCGGTCGCACAGCCTGGCCCCGTGACTTCGGCCTGAATTCTGTTTACTGGTCGCCCGCCCCTCAGGGCCACCTCAGGCCGAACATGCCCCGCTACAAGCTCACCATCGAATATGACGGCGCGCCGTTCTGCGGCTGGCAGATCCAGGCGGATCAGCTCACGGTGCAGGGCGTGCTGACCACGGCGGTCGCGTCGCTGTCGGGCGACACGGTGTTGGTGCAGGGCGCCGGCCGTACCGATGCCGGCGTGCATGCGCGCGCACAGGTGGCGCATGTCGATCTCACCAAGGAGTGGGCCACCGACACCGTGCGCGACGGCCTCAACGCGCATCTGCGTCCGCATCCGGTGGCGGTGCTCGCCGCCGAGCGCGCCGCCGCTGACTTCAACGCGCGCACCTCGGCGGTGAAGCGCCATTATCTCTATCGCATCATCAACCGCCGGCCCGATCTTACGGTCGACCGCGGCCATGCCTGGCGCGTGGCGCGCCCGCTCGATGTCGCCACCATGCACGCGGCGGCGCAGCGCCTCGTCGGAAAGCACAACTTCACCACCTTCCGCTCCACCGAGTGCCAAGCGAAGTCGCCGGTGAAGACGCTCGACCAGCTCGATGTCGAGCGCGACGGCAACGTCGTCAACGTGCGCGCGTCGGCGCGCTCGTTCCTGCACAATCAGGTGCGCTCGATGGTCGGCTCATTGGTGTATGTCGGCGAAGGCAAATGGAGCGCGGACGATCTCGCGCGCGCGCTCGCCGCGCGTGACCGCACGGCGTGCGGACAGGTGGCGCCGCCGGACGGGCTGTATCTGATGCAGGTGGATTATTGAGGGCTTACCTCTCCCCGTAAAACGCAGGGCTATCGCATATGGCCCAGGGTAGCGAGAAGGAACGCGTCGTCCCAGCCGGCGCGCTTGATTTTTCGACGTATAGACGCGGGATCGGGATGAGAGCGGAGCATGTTGAGTGCGAGCCGCCGCAGAATGGCGAGATTTTCGGGAGCATTGTCCTTTCGTGCCCGATTTGCATCCTCCCCGAAATGCACGTCGAGGACCCAATGGAGTTGGTTCTCGATGGTCCAGTGACTGCGTGTGACATGCAGCAGCCGCGTGGGCGACATGTATTTGGACAAGAGATAGTAGCGCACGACTGGCGGCTCGGCGCGATGGCCCCGCAATAGCCGGCGCGAGGTGACCCGGCCCACTGCGACAACGCCAGGAAAGTCGTCGGCGGCCGCCAAGCTGGTATTGCGCATGATGGTCGCGCGCCGCGTTTCGCGCCGATTGTGGCTGTACGGTTCGATCTGCTCGGAGATGCTACGCTTGCCGGCACGGGCAAATTGCCGCGCCACGGCGGTGAACAGAGGGCCGCGTTTGGCCTTGATCGCCAGCACGTAATCCCCACCCCGATCGAGCACCGATGCGGCAAACGCGCGATGGCAATGCAGCGCGTCGGCGGTAACGAGGCAGCCGTCGAGCGACAACAGTTCCAGCACCTCCAAGGCGCCGGCGGTCTCGTTGCGACCGGGAGCCTTTTGCTGAGCAAGGGCCATTCGGGCCTCCACTGCCCAGACATTGACCACGTGCAACGGTGTGCTGCGCTCGCCGCGTTCGAAGGCGCCCCGCAAGGCCTTGCCATCGACCGCCACCACGCCGGTGAGATTGAGCCCGTTGGCCTTGGCAAAAACCGCCATAAAGCGCCTGAACGCGGCCTCGAAGGCCTGTGGATTGAGCAGACGGAACACGCGGCTGAACGTATCGTGGCTGGGAATCCCATGGTCCAACCGCAGAAACAGCCGCAACAATCCTTCCTTGGCTCGTCCGAAGTCTGCCATGTCCGCGCAGGATTCCGCCCCGCACAGCGTCGCTGCCAGCGCAATGACCAGGACCTCCAAGAGATCGTGTCTCGCGTTGGCCGCGCGTGGGTCCGACAATCCTCGAAAAGCGCTCCTGAGCTTGCCCATTCGACCCCCTCAATGGTTCGG
>DASXOK010000384.1:0-3713 GCA_036494425.1 Pseudolabrys sp. | reverse complement strand
GCCCCCGAAGACACCGCTTACCCCGCCCGACCGGTGCGTTCAATGCTCGCCACGTTCGTGCACGATATGGTGCTTGTTTGCAGTGATGTACGACACAATACGTCGGACCAAAGCGCCAACTCGCCCTGCTCATCCGTAAACTGGCCGACAGTGCCTTGAGCAAGGCCCGTGGGTTCCGCTAACGTCGATGTTCGGCCCGGCGGCCGGGGGTACAGTATTGAAATGGCGAAGAAATCCAGCAACCGGCCGACCTTCACCGACCAGGAGGCACTCGACTTCCACAGCCGCGGCCGCCCCGGCAAGCTCGAGGTGATCGCCACCAAGCCGATGGCGACCCAGCGCGACCTGTCGCTCGCTTATTCGCCCGGCGTCGCCATCCCCGTGCTCGCCATCGCCGAGGACGAGAGCAAGGCCTACGACTACACCACCAAGGGCAATTTCGTCGCCGTCATCACCAACGGCACCGCCATTCTCGGCCTCGGCAATCGCGGCGCGCTGGCGGCGAAGCCGGTGATGGAAGGCAAGGCGGTGCTGTTCAAGCGCTTCGCCGACATCGACTCCATCGATCTCGAAGTGTCTTCCGAGGATCCGGACGAGATCATCAATTGCGTGAAGCTGCTCGGCAAAGGCTGGGGTGGCATCAACCTCGAAGACATCAAGGCGCCCGAGTGCTTCGTCATCGAGCAGCGCCTGCGCGAGCTGATGGACATTCCGGTCTTCCATGACGACCAGCATGGCACCGCGATCATCGCCGCCGCCGGCCTCCTGAACGCGCTCGATCTGACGGGACGCAAGATCGAAGAGACCAAACTCGTCTGCAACGGCGCCGGCGCTGCCGGCATCGCTTGCCTCGAGCTCTTGCGCTCGATCGGCTTCCGTCCGGAAAACCTGATCCTCTGCGACACCAAAGGCGTGATCTACGAAGGCCGTACCGACGGCATGAACCAGTGGAAGTCGGCCTATGCGGTCAAGACTTCGGCGCGCACGCTGGCCGATGCCTTCGAAGGCGCCGACGTCGCCTTCGGCCTGTCGGTGAAGGGCGCCTTTACCCCCGAGATGATCAGGTCGATGGCGGCCAAGCCGATCATCTTCGCGATGGCCAATCCCGACGCGGAGATCACGCCGGAGGAAGTCGCTGCGATCCGCGACGACGCCATCATGGCGACCGGCCGCTCCGACTATCCGAACCAGGTCAACAACGTCCTCGGCTTTCCCTACATCTTCCGCGGTGCGCTCGACGTGCGCGCCTCCGCAATCAACATGGAGATGAAGATCGCCGCGGCGCGCGCGCTCGCCGATCTGGCGCGCGAGGACGTGCCGGACGAAGTCGCCGCCGCTTACGGCGCGCGGCCGAAGTTCGGCCCCGACTACATCATCCCGGTGCCGTTCGATCCGCGGCTCATTTCCTACGTGCCGCCGGCGGTGGCGAAAGCCGCGATGGACACCGGCGTCGCGCGCAAGCCGATCGCCGACATGGACGCCTATCGCCAGCAGCTCAACGCGCGGCGCGATCCGGCCGCCGGCACGCTGGTGCAGGTGTTCTCGCGCCTGCGCCGCTCGCCCAAGCGCGTCGTCTTCGCCGAGGGCGAGGAAGAGCAAGTGATCCGCGCCGCCGCCGCCTTCGTCGATCAGGGCCTCGGCACGGCGCTGCTGGTCGGCCGCGAGGACCGCGTGCAAAACGCGGCGAAGGACGCCGGCATCGAGCTCGACGGCATCGAGATCGTCAATGCGCGGCTGTCGACACGCAACACGGTCTATCTCAATTATCTGTACGAGCGGCTGCAACGGCGCGGCTATTTGCTGCGCGACTGCCAACGGCTGGTGAACCAGGACCGCAACCACTTCGCCGCCTGCATGGTTGCGTTGGGCGATGCCGACGCCATGGTCACCGGCGTCACGCGCAACTTTTCGGTGGCGCTCGACGACGTGCGTCATGTGATCGATCCCAAACCGGGCCATCGCGTCATCGGCGTTTCGCTGGTGGTGACGCGCGGCCGCACGGTGCTGGTCGCCGACACGGCGGTGACGGAGATGCCGACCGCCGAGGAGCTCGCCGACATCGCGGTGGAAGCCGCCGGCGTCGCGCGCCGCATGGGCTACGAGCCGCGCGTGGGCTTGCTCGCCTTCTCCACCTTCGGCCATCCGCACGGCGAGCGTTCCGAGCGGGTGATCGAGGCGGTGAAGCTTCTCGACCACCGCCGCGTCGACTTCGAGTACGACGGCGACATGGCGGCCGACGTGGCGCTCAATGCCGAACTGATGACGGCTTATCCGTTCTGCCGCCTCTCGGGGCCGGCCAACGTATTGGTGATGCCTGCGTTCCACTCAGCATCGATCTCGACCAAGATGCTGCAGGAACTCGGCGGCGCCACCGTGATCGGCCCGCTGCTGGTCGGTCTCGACCGGCCGGTGCAGATCGTGCAGCTCGGCGCCAAGGACAATCAGCTCGTCAACATGGCCGCGCTGGCGGCCTATAATGTGAGCGGCTGAAAAACAGGCGAATAGCGAGTAGCGAGTAGTTGAAGGCGACCACTTTCTATTCGCTATTTGCTATTTCGCTCCTCACCCTTTCCAGAGGAACCACATGGCCAAACACTCCCTCTCCGGCGTCATCGCCGCCATCGCCACGCCGATCGACGAGAGCGGCACGCCCGATCTAAAGCGGGCGATGAACCTGGCGCGCTTCCTGCTCGACAATGGCTGCGATGGCCTCAACGTCCTGGGCACCACCGGCGAGGCGACGTCGTTCTCACTCGCTGAACGCAAGGCGGTGATGGATGCATACAAAAGCAACGGACTGCCGCTCTCCCGGCTGATGGTCGGCACCGGCGCTGCCGCGGTGAGCGACGCGGTGTCGCTGACGCGGCATGCGGCCGAACTGGGCTTCGCCGGCGCTCTCGTGCTGCCGCCGTTCTATTATAAAGGCGTGCCCGATGACGGGCTGGCCGCCTACATCGATACGCTGGTGACGGCGACCGCGGATAAGCCGATTCCGATCTATCTCTATCATTATCCGGCGATGTCGGGATTGCCCTGGCATGTCGCGCTCATACAGCGCCTGCTGGAATCGCATCCGGCCCGCATCGTGGGCCTAAAGGACTCATCCGGCGACATGGCCTACGCCCGCGCCGCGGCAGCGATCTCGTCCGACTTCGATGTGTTCCCCTCCACCGAGGCGGCGCTGATCGAAGCGCGCGATGGCGCCTTCGCCGGCTGCATCTCGGCGACCGTCAATCTCGATGCCGATCTCTGCGCGCGCGCCTGGGCGACCGGCGACGCCGCCGCGCTCGAGGCTGCCGTGGCCATCCGCAAGCTGTTCGAAGGCAAGCCCCTGGTGTCCGGGGTAAAGGCACTGCTCGCCCATATCCATGGCGATCCGGCCTTAGCGCGCATGAAACCGCCGCTGGCGGCCTTTTCCGCCGCCGATCGGGCCGCCGTAACGGGGGGTTACGACGCCGTTCGGGCCAAGCGGGTCGCCTGAAACCGGCCGCGCGGACGGGCGTTGACGCCCGCGCGGGCTCTCTTTATAACCCTCGCCCTTGGCGGCGGGTTGTCCCGCCACCTCACCTTCTTTATATGCCGGTCGCTTCCAGCGGACCTATCCGCCGCGCAGCGCCGCTCGCCAACGAGAGATGAAATGGCCAATACCAAGTCCGCCCGCAAAGCCACCCGCGTGATCGCGCGCCGGACCGAAGTGAACAAGGCGCGCCGCT
>DASXOK010000383.1:0-3757 GCA_036494425.1 Pseudolabrys sp. | reverse complement strand
CACCTTCGCCCCATTTCAAATAATGCAGCCCGGGTTGATCAAAGTACTGGCCGTCCGAAGTGACGAGATGCACCGCCTCGGCACCATTACCGTTGTTCAGTTGCCGTCTGCAGATCGGGCCCAAACCTTGGGAGCGTCGGCCACATAATTGGCGAGCATCTATCTGACCGTGTGCGCCAGAAGCGCGATCATGCCGATGACGCCGATCAGTGCGACGACGAACAGCACTCCGGCCGCAATCGCGTTTCGATCTCGATCGGGATGAGGCATCATCACGACCTTGGCAACATGCAGCGAAGCTGATGCTGGAAGCAGCCCAAGGCGGGAGCCTTGATGACGTCGTGATGCAATTCCGTCGCATCCTCATCCATCAGAATAAGCTGGTGTTGCAAGATGGGGCTACCGGCTAATGCAACGAACAACGGACCGATCTAAATTCGACTGACGGGCTCCCAGAGCGAGCCCCGCACACCTATATCAGTGGATGTCGTGGACACGCACCCTCTCCCAGCCGATCGGCGGATTCCGCCGCCTGTCCGATATCCGCGACTACATCCGCTCCGAATATCCCATGGGCCGACCGAAAGCATGGGGCCTTATCGAGAGTCTCGCGGTCGAAGCGGCGGAAGGTGGAGACATCAGGGACCTGGAGCTATCATTGGCGATCATGGTGGCGCTTGGGGCGCGACCGGATGTTGTGAGGCATAACGGCGCGTGATGCCGGCGAACGAAGCGGGTTCAAAACGTAAGAGCCCGGCGCTATGGCCGGGCTGTAAGACTACGCGGAGGATGCCTTCTGTTGTCGTCTTATAGCGCGTCAATCAGGATGAGAACGGCGCGTCAATCAGGATGAGACGAGGCGGCCGAGCGGATTGATGATTATCGCTGGCCGCGATTTTGGCAAGCGCTTTGATTGACGGGGAGCGTCAATCAGTGTTCGGCCTCGTCGGTTTTCTTGATTGTCGCGTGTGTCGGTGGCCGCCCGCGTCCGCGCTTTCGATCGAGGGCTTCCCTGCGTCGATAGCTTTCGACATTCATCTCCAGGATCGTGGCGTGGTGCACGAGGCGATCGATGGCCGCGAGCGTCATGGCCTGACCCGGGAAGATCTTCTCCCATTCGCCGAACGGCTGGTTGGCCGTGATGAGCATGGAGCGCCGTTCGTAACGCGCGGCAATCAACTCGAACAGGACGCTGGTCTCGGCCTGATCTTTGGTGACGTAGGCGAGGTCGTCGAGGATCAACAGGTCGTAGCGGTCAAGCTTCGCGATGGCGCTTTCGAGCGCCAGCTCTCGCCGTGCGACCTGCAGCCTTTGCACGAGATCGGTGGTTCGGACGAACAGCACGCGCCAACCGTTCTCGACCAATGCGAGGCCGAGGGCGGCCGAGAGATGGCTCTTTCCGCCGCCGGGTGGGCCGAACAGCAAGATGTTGGCGCCCTTCGCCAGCCACGCGTCCCCCGACGCGAGCGCCATCACCTGGGCCTTCGAGACCATCGGCACGCTGTCGAAGTCGAATGTGGCAAGTGTCTTGCCTGCGGGCAGACGTGCCTCGGCGAGATGCCGCTCGATGCGGCGGCGGCTCCGATCAGCCATCTCGTGTTCGGCGAGCACCGCGAGGAAGCGGGCCGCCGGCCATCCTTCCTTGTCGGATTGCTCAGCGAACTTGGCCCACATCAGCTTGACGCCAGGTAAGCGCAGCTCACTCAACAAGAGTTCGACGCGGGCAGCGTCAATGGTGCTGTTGCTCGTCATGCTACGACCTCCAGGCTGGAGGCCGGCTCGACGACATGGACGACCGCCAGTTCGTCGTAGGCGCTGAGCGGTAGCAGCTTCACACCGATGACCGGCACCGATGCTGGGGATGGGCCGAAGCGTTCACGCAGCAACGCCAGATCCGGTAATCGTCCGGCATCGAGTTCCGCGTCGATGACCTGCGCCAGTTCGGCCTCGCAGGCCCGATCGTGCGCCAGCGCCAGCAACTCGACCGTGACCTTGCACGCCCGCTTGTCACCCACTTCGGCGCACAACGCCTCGAAGGCTTTGCGATAGGCCTGACGCGGGAACAGCTGATCGCGGTAGACCAGATTGGGCAGCGCCATCGGCTTCTTGCGCAGCGCGTGGATCACGTGCCGGTAGTCGACGACATGACCGCCCTTGCTGTCCGAGACTGGCTGCCCCCGTCTGAGCGTCATCATTGGCGTCGAGCCAAGATAGCAGTCGAGCCGGTCGTCGTAGAGGTGCACGCGCAGGCGATGGCCGATCAGCCGCGACGGTGCGGTGTAGAAAACCCGCCGCAGAATGAAGCCGCCGCTCGACGTGACCGTGACGATTTTCTCTTCGTAATCGGCGCTGCGACGCTTCGGCAGCCGAGCAAGCCTGGGCCGCTCCAACTCGATCCGCTTGCGGTTGTTGGCATTCCGCCGACCGACGACCTCGTCGACGAAGCGGCGGTAGGCATCGAGATCGTCGAAGTCCCGGCTGCCGCGTAGCAGCAGCGCGTCTTCGAGCGCCTTCTTGAGATGGCCATGCGAACTCTCGATTGACCCGTTCTCATGCGCGACGCCGCGGTTGTTGCGGGTTGGCGTCATAGCGTAGTGGCGCATGAGCCCCTGGTAGCGCCGCGTCAGGTCGTCCTGGGCGTCGCGGTCGAGGTTGCAGAATGCCGCCGACAGGCTGTCGCTGCGGTGCTCCAGCGGCACACCGCCGAGCGTCCACAGCGCATTCTGCAAGCCCTCGGCCAACGCCACGAAGCTCTCGCCGCCGAGTACAACATGCGCATGCTCGAAGCCTGAGAAGGCCAGTCGGAAGTGATAGAGCCGATGCGCCAGCGCGACGCCGACAATCGTGATGCCGAGCGCGCTCGTGTCGGTGAAGTCGGACAGGCCAAGACGGCCGGGCTCGTGCTCCTGCCGGAAGATGATGTCCTGTTCTGGGCCGGCCAGCGCCCGCCAAACCCGCATGCGCCGTTCCAGTGTGCGCCGGATGCTGGGGCTGATCTCGGGGTGGCGCCGCCGGATCTCTTCGAGAACCGCAATGGCGCGCAGACCGGGGGCCGCCTGCAGGATCGGGACGATCTCGTTATCCCAAACGTCGCCAAGCGGGTCGGGCCGTCGCCGGCCACGCGGCACCTTCTTCTGGGATGGCAGGCGCGGATCATTCTCGATCCGGTAGCCGGCCGCCGTGCTGAAGCCGGCTTTGGCGGCGGCCGCGGCAGCGCCGTGTGTCTGTCGGTAACTCATGAACAGTCTCATCTGGTGGTCGGTGATGTGGAGGCCGGGCAATGTCTGATCCCTCAATGATGAGACGAATCAGAAACTTGACCCGGTCGCTCACGACCGCCAGACGGGTTCCGAAAAACCCGCCGCCGGGGGTGGGCTGCCGTCGGTCGGGCTACGCCCTCCCTCCGTCAGCCCACCCCCGGCGCATTCTCATCCTGATTGACGCTGCTCTCTCATCTTGATTGTCGCCGCGCAAATAAGACTGGCGGCGGTGGGACAATCGGCGCCTTCACCGGCATGTCGGCTGCGAGTGCCGCGCCGCTCATGGCGGTCGCGCCGAGCAAAGCAATCACAAAACGACGCATCGTCTCCTCCTTCGGGCTCATGCGAGAAGCGTTGCCGAGGGCGGTTGAAATCGGAGACGGGCGACGAGCCGATGCCCACCCACTGTCTGTGGAACAACGCCAAGGGGAGCGGCCGTCGCTGCTCAATCTCTGAGTGCGGAGACCCAGGGACTCACGCACAATTTTTCGATATGC
>DASXOK010000382.1:0-2343 GCA_036494425.1 Pseudolabrys sp. | reverse complement strand
AGAGTGAGTCCCGTGTTCGGGCCGCCGCCTTGCGCAACAGCGTCTTCAGCTTGGCGAAGGCCATTTCGATGGGGTTGAGATCGGGCGAATAGGGCGGCAGGTAGAGAAGCTTGGCGCCGCTCGCCTCGATCGCAGCGCGGACGCCCTCGACTTTGTGGGCCGGCAGGTTGTCGATCACGACGATGTCGCCATCCGACAAGCTCGGGGCCAGCACCTTCTCGACATAGACCAGGAAGGCTTCGCCATTCATCGGTCCGTCCAGGACCCATGGGGCGACGATCTCGCCGCAGCGCAGGCCGGCCGTAAAAGTGGTGGTCTTCCAATGTCCCCACGGCGCCTTGCCGATCAGCCGAAGGCCACGGCGGCAACGTCCGTGGGTGCGCACCATCTTGGTCGAGGTTCCGGTCTCGTCGACGAACACCAGGCGCTTGGCATCAAGCCGCGGCTGTTCGCTCTTCCAGCGTTGCGGCTTAGTACCGCCATCGCTGATACCAGGAAGCGCGCACAGTGCGGTCACATAGCGCACGCCGAACTCCCGCCAATACGACAACACCGGCGGCAGAACTGTACCGACTTCGTCGACGCCTAGGCACAACAGTCCATGTCCGCCGCCCCGTAAGAACGCCTTCTCCAACCGCGAACCCTGGCCGGACTCGAACGCAGGCGCCTCATCCGTTTGCCTGAGGATCAGCAAACCATGGGGAGTGAGCGCAGGTATCAGCTTCATAATCGATGCGTTGTTATGATCTTATGGAACCGCGTCAAGGAAGCCGCTGCCCGACGGGATCACGATAACGAATTCGCATAGCTTTGCCGACCGAAAGTCGTGTTGTTGTCGCCAATGACGACCGGGACCGTTGCGGGCGGTAAAGTTACGGAAAAACTCACCGATGTCGACGGCCCGGCATACGCCGGAGTTCGCAGATTTATCCCGAATGGTGGAAATTTGGCGCGCCCGAAGAGATTCGAACTCCTGACCCCCAGATTCGTAGTCTGGGGGAGAGCATTGAAATCATTGAGGTTCGTTCCCATAAGGATCGTTTGAAATCCGGAATGCGCAATGTCTGCGCTCCGAGGGCAGCGTCCGTTACCGTAGGTCACGTCCGTTTTTGCGCCCCGGAGCAGACGTTCGCGCGTAACTCTGTGATGTCGCCTTCGTGGCATAGCGGACATCCGAGGCATATTCAGTAGCTGCCACGCCAGCGCGGGAACTGCTCCTCAGCTTGCAGGCGAGCGGTGCGCCAAGACGAGGAAAGGTCACGGTCTTCGCGAACAACTTTCCTCGCATCGCAAGCAGGACCGTGCCGATCATGACGGCGGCGACCGCTAGGTTCGCCGCGCCGAACAGGATGCCGGCAAGGTCGGCAATCGCGCCGCTGTCGCCGCGAGCGAGAAGCTTTAGCGGCGCCGTCGCCAGTGCGGTGATGCCGAAGGTGAAGGCCCAGTAGGAGGGTGTGAACCCACCCGCGCCAATCCACGGCAGGAGGCGGAGGAGCATCAGCGACTGTAGCACGCCATAGCCGATCAGCGCGTGGGCGAACACGTCCGGCGGGCCATGTGTGACGCTGAGATAGGCGACCGCACTGACCGGCGCCGGGGCGAGTTGGATGCCGAGCGTCGGGCGAAGCGCGGCTGCGAGTTCCGGACCGGTCAGCATGCGCCCGAGCAGCACGGATTCAATGGCGAGCCAGGAAAAGAGACCGCCGCCAAAGATCAACTGACCCCAATCGGCATAGCCGAGCGCCGCCGCGGTGATGGCGGTGACGAAACTGCCGGCGACAGCCGGCAGATAGAGGACTGCGGTCGTCGCGGCGTGCTCGCGCTCGCCCTGCCAGAGACCGCTGGTGCGCCAGACCGCGAAGCCGATCGCGAAGGCGGCGCCAGCCGTGAACAGGATCACTGCAAGCGCGTGCGAATAGGGCTGGATGCCGCCGGCTACGAGCATGGTCGCGACGCCGATCAGGCCGACGAAACAGCACTGAACGGAGTCCGCGACCTCGGCACTGGCGTCGTCACGGGCGACGAACCATTTGGCGACGTAAAGGATGGTAAGCCCCGCCCATACGGCGATTGAAAGCCAAATGATCGCTTCGCCGACGATGGCCGGCAGGCCCCAGACCTGATGCGCCCAGCGCCAGGCCGTGCCGAGACCGGCCAAACCGAGGACCATGCCGAAGAACGAGGCCGGCACGACCGGAACCTTGACTCTCATGGGAGATCTCCAACGCGCGTTTCGGAAGCTTGGATCAAGAAAATGTCCCCCGCCGACACGGGATAGGTGCGCCAGTAAACCACTGTCGTCAGCGACGTGCTGAGATTCGTGCTGGGGCGACGGACCGGTTT
>DASXOK010000381.1:0-22106 GCA_036494425.1 Pseudolabrys sp. | reverse complement strand
GAAGGCTACGGCTATCGCTGGTACCGCGTCGGCGGCCTCGACTACCTGCTCAAACGGACCGAGTTCTGAGAGAGGCCGCGAACGTGCGGCCCCTCCACTTGGCGATCGCTAGCGTTGCGATCCGGACCCGAGATCGCGGCCAAAGATTTCATAGGACATCATCTTGCCGCTCGGCATCATCTCGTCCTCGGCGGCGAAGAACGCGCCGCCGCTGTAATAGATCATCATTCCCTGCTTCATCGGCTTGAACTTCTGCATGATCATGGCGTGCTGCGCATCGCTCACCTTCATGTGGTGCATCTTGCCATTCATGAAGACGTAGATATTGCGCTCGCCCAGCGTGTTTGACTCTTGCGCCACCGCCGGCATTGCAAATAGCGCCAGCGTAGAGGCCAACAGCAGGCTCGATATGATTTTCATGGATCACTTCCTCCAAATGTTTCGCGGGATTTCATTAGGCAACTGCAATAACCACAGCGGCAACGCACGTTTGCTCGCACGCCTTCACTCTTGTGGCATTGGCGAGTGACTCTTAGACGCATCGGCAGCGCGCGCGCGTGATGACGTTGTGAACTGACACACACACGGACACCTCCCGACGCGATCGCTGCCGCCGGCCGTTCCGTTGCGCGGCCGACCGACCGGCAGCCTCGGCCGCGGCGTCCCCACTTGCATTAACTCCCGTTAATTTGTCTGTGCCGATCGCGTCTAGCCTCAAGGTTGTAGGAACACCACCAAACGGCGGCCGGGCCTCGCCAAAGCGCCTCAGACGTCCTATTTGATGCGGCGAGAGTAATGTCCGGAGAAGAACCCCATGGATCCAGCCCTGTCCTCGTTGATCGACCGCGCCGGCCTCGACCGGGACAAGGTCCGCACGCTCATTGGGCGCGGGCTGGAGGGGGCCGATGACGGAGAATTGTTCCTGGAATATCGCCAGGCGGAAGTGCTGGTGTTCGACAATGGGCGCCTGAAGCAGGCGACCTACGACACCGCCCAGGGCTTTGGCCTGCGCGCGGTGAAGGACGAGGCGGTCGGCTATGCCCACGCTTCCGATCTGTCGGAAGCCGCGCTCGCCCGCGCGGCGGAGGCCGTGCGCGCCGTGAAGGGCGGCCATACCGGCAAATACGCCGACGCCCCGGGCCGTACCAACCGCAAGCTCTATGGCGACGACAATCCGCTGGGCCAGCCGGCCTTCGACGCCAAGGTAAAGCTGCTCGAACAGATCGACGCCTACGCGCGCGCCAAGGACCCGCGCGTCCGGCAGGTGTCGGCCAGCGTCGCCGCCACCTGGCAGGTGGTGGAGATCGTGCGCGCCGATGGCGAGATCTATCGCGACATCCGGCCGCTGGTACGGTTGAACGTCTCGGTGGTCACCGGCGACGGCGATCGCCAGGAGAGCGGCAGCTTCGGCTTCGGCGGCCGCGAGGGCTATGAGCGTTTCATCACCACCCATTCATGGCAGGGCGCGGTCGACGAGGCCGTGCGGCAGTCATTGGTCAATCTTGACGCCGTGCCGGCGCCGGCAGGCGAGATGGACGTCGTGCTGGGCTCCGGGTGGCCTGGCGTGATGCTGCACGAGGCTGTCGGCCACGGCCTGGAGGGCGATTTCAATCGCAAGAAGACGTCGGCATTCGCCGGCCTGATGGGCCAGCAGGTCGCCGCCAAGGGTGTCACCGTCGTTGACGACGGCACCATGCAGCAGCGGCGCGGCTCGCTCTCCATCGACGACGAGGGCACGCCCACCAACCGCACCGTGCTGATCGAGGACGGCATCCTCGTCGGCTATATGCAGGACCGCCAGAACGCGCGGCTCATGGGCATGAAGCCGACGGGCAACGGCCGCCGCGAATCGCACGCGCATGTGCCGATGCCGCGCATGACCAATACTTACATGCTCGCCGGCCAGCACGATCCGCAGGAGATCATCGCCTCGGTGAAGAACGGTCTCTATGCCGTGAGCTTCGGCGGCGGCCAGGTGGACATCACCTCGGGCAAATACGTCTTCCAGTGCACCGAGGCCTACAGAATCGAGAACGGCAAGGTCGGCGCACCGGTGAAGGGCGCCATGCTGATCGGCAACGGCCCGACCGACCTGCATCGCATCACCATGGTCGGCAACGACTTCGCGCTTGACCCCGGCATTGGGACATGCGGCAAGAACGGCCAGGGCGTGCCCGTCGGAGTCGGGCAACCTTCTCTGCGCATGGATCGCATCACGGTTGGAGGCACGGCGTAATGGCGACTACGGAACGCGACATCGTGCCGAAGGACAATCCGCGGACCTCGAGCTGGACCAAGAGCATCGTCGATATCGTCGTGATCCTGCTTGTGGTCATGGCGGCCAAGACCGCGATCGCTGAACCCTTCTACGTACCGTCGGGCTCCATGGAGCCGACGCTTTTGATCGGCGACGAATTGCTGGCGACGAAGTATCCCTACGGCTACAGCACGGCCTCGCTGCCGTCGTTCTTCGTCCTGCCAAACTCGCCGCGCATTTTCGGCGCGCTGCCGAAGCGCGGCGATGTCGTCGTGTTCCGCTGGCCCGGCAACCGTTCGCAAATTTGGGTTAAGCGGGTGATCGGCCTGCCCGGCGACCGCATCGCCATGCGCGACGGGCGCGTCATCCTCAACGGCACGCCCGTCGGCATCACGCCGGACGGCACCGGCCAGGCGGAGAACGAAGACGGCTCCGACACCAACGCGGCGCGCTACATCGAGACGCTGCCGGGCGGTCGTCAGCACACGATCTTCAAGCTCACCTCGCTCGATCCGCTCGACAACATGCCCGAGGTGACCGTGCCACCCGGGCACCTGTTCGTCATGGGCGACAACCGCGACAATTCCGCCGACAGCCGTGTGCCGCTGCGCGACGGCGGCGTCGGCATGTTGCCGACCAGCGATCTGGTCGGGCGAGTGGACGCGATTGTCGGTTCCTGGGATCTCGGCATGAAGGATCAGCCGATCTGGAAGTGGCCGGAAGGGCTGCGTCTGTCGCGTTTCTTCAGCGCCGTACACTGAGCGGCGCCGGCGGGGGCCCCGACCCCGAGCCACGGGCGTCGCTTGCCTTCTTCGGCGATGCGCAGTACCTTTGCGCATGGAGGCGGCAATGATGGGTGACCGCCAAATTCGGAAGCGAGCCGTGAATCTGTTCGTCGAGACCGAATTGCTCGACGAAGCGCGGCGTCTGCGCATCAATCTTTCGGAAACGCTGGAGCACCGCCTGCGCACGATTGTCCGCGCGGAGCAGGAACGGCGCTGGCTGGAAGAGAACAAGACAGCGCTTGCAGCGTATAACCAGCGCGTGTCCACGCACGGGCTTCTATCCGATGACGCCGGCCTGCTGTGACGCGATGAAGCAGTTCGATATCGTTGCCAATCCCTTCGCCCGCAGTCGCGAACGGCAACCATTTCTCGCGTCGCTGCAAAGCGATCTGCTCAGCCGCAATCTCGACACCACCGTCGTTGCACCGCTTGAGCCGGCGGCATCCGGCACATTCGCCGACCGTCTCAATCCACGAGTCGAGGTGGACGGTCAGCCCTTCGTGCTGATCACGCAGGAGTTCGTCACGGTACGCACGAACGTACTTGGTCAGACCCGCGGCTCGATCGCCGGCGAGCGCGAGGCGATCATCACCGCACTCGATCTGCTGTTCACCGGATTCTGACGCGAGGATTTAACGCACCACGCCCGAGATGCAGCACGGCTTATGCCGCGGGCGCGTGATCCTGTCCTTGAGATAGCAGCGCGGCGCCGGACCGCCCGCGTAACCAGGCCGCAAGTAGGTCCAGGCGCGGCAACGCTTGTCGTCCTCGCAGGCGGCCTTGCAGGCGTCATCGCCATTATCGGCCGGGACCTCGATGTTGCGATAATCGCCGCCGAATCGCTCGATGGAGAATTCCACCGGCCCTTTGGGCTCGATCACACCGGCGCCGCGCACCCCGGATACGCAACATTTGTCCTCGACCCGTGCCGGCACCTGACTTTTCAGTTCGCACATGGCGGCGACGGCGGTCGTGCGCGGATAAGAGAAACTCCAGGCACGGCAACGCGCGTCGCGTTCACATCGAGCCGCGCAGACGGCCGGATCGCCTGTCTTCACCTCGAATTTCAGATAGTCGCCGCCGCGACGATCATACCCACTCTGCGCCTGCGCCGGAGCGCACAACGCAAGCAAAAGCAGCGCGAGCGCGCCGCATAGACTGACCAGAACCCGCATATGCGCCCGCTCGACCTTCGCCGTGCCGCAACTTCACGCCCGGTGCGCATGGTAACGCATGGCATATCGATTGTGCAGGTGTGGGCGTGCGCCCCGCCATCACGAGCGCGTTTGCCAAACCACAGAAACAAAACATAAAAAAATTAAAGCGCCCGCCGGAGGGGCCGGCGGGCGCTGGATCCGGCCGCGAGAGGGGATGTTCGCGGGTGTCGGATCAAGCGGCCGATGAGAGGGATCGGCCGTTTCGCGATTGGTCGGGCGGTCAGACCGCGTGGCGCGCCGGGCGGTCAGTACGCGGGCGTTGGAAGCCCTCGCCCCGTGCCCCGATCTCGCTACGCATTAGCGCTTTGTTCCAGCGGCGCTCGAGCGCGCGCTCGCGCAGGAGCGCGGTCGGGTCTTCCCAGAACGGCTCCGAGAAGGCGTCGCGGACGTCGGACCGGGTGAGGCCGAGGTCGGCCAGCATGCGGCGGTCGAGCCCGGCGAGCACGGCCGCGTCGCGCCGATGGCGGCGGGCGCGGGCGATTTGCCTCAACCAGTAGGTCACAAAGGCCAGCAGAGCAGCAAAGCCTCGCAGCGCGGCGCTGCCGCCGACGGGCAAAACGGGGTAATGCGCGGTCATCTGAAATCTCCATGCAGTTCCCGGCTTTGAGGCCCATTGGCCCCAAGATCCGGCACCGGAACCACCCGAAAGCCACGCCCGATTCCCACAGCAGGGCTCCTCTATCTGTATGCGCCTGGAGGATTGATTAGTGAAACGAATGTTTTTAATCTGACCAATCAGAACCGGTGATATAGTCCCGTCGCCTTCAAAGGCGGCCAGCAAGGACGTCAGCCATGACCGCGCTGCTCGACACCGACCAATTGCGCACCTTCATCGCCATCGCCGAGACCGGCAGTTTTACCAAGGCTGCCGACGTGGTGAACAAGACCCAGTCCGCCGTCTCCATGCAGATGAAGCGGCTGGAGGAGCGGCTCGAGCGGCAGATCTTCGCGCGCGACGGGCGCGCCTCGAAGCTCACCGAGGACGGGCAGCGGCTGCTCGATTACGCGCGCCGCATCGTCAAACTCAACGTCGAAACGCTCGCCGCCTTCTCCGATGAAGAACTGTCAGGCCGCGTGCGACTCGGCGTGCCTGACGATTATGCCGACCGCTATCTGCCGGAGATCATGGCGCGCTTCGGGCGCGTCTATCCCGGCGTGGAATTGACGGTGATCTGCGAGCCGTCGATCGATCTGCTCGAGCGCATTGATGCCAATGAGATCGACCTCGCCATCGTCACCAATTGCCAGTCCAAGCGCGCGGTGGAAACCTTCCGCCGCGAGCGGCTGCTCTGGGTCACATCGAACCGGCATCCGACGCACTCGGAGGTCCCGCTGCCGCTGGCGCTCGGACGTCCGACATGCTCGTGGCGGCGCACCGCCATCGATCGGCTGGAAGCCGCCGGCCGGCCCTATCGCGTGCTCTATTCGAGCTCAAACGCCGGCGCGGTTGCCGCCGCCGTGCTGTCGGGCCTCGCGGTATCCGTGCTCGCCGAATCGGGACTGCGTCCGGGCATGCGCGTATTGACCGCGGCCGATGGCTTCCCGGAATTGCCGCCATGCCATGTCGGCCTGGTGCGCAATGCGCATGAGAGCTCAACCCTGGCCAACGCGCTTGCCGAGCACATTGTCTCATCGCTCGACAATTTGTCGGAGCACGTGCAGGCGGCGGAGTAGAAGCCTCATGGTGAGGAGCGGCCGAAGGCCGCGTCGCGAACCATGAGGCCGCCTCATCCTTCGAGACGCGCGCCTTACGGCGCGCTCCTCAGGATGAGGCTCTCAACAAATCTCCGCCACCGTCGCATCGAGCAAGCGGACCAGATCAGCCGGCGCGAGTTCGACCTGGAGCCCGCGCCTCCCGCCATTGCAGACGATACGCTCGAAGCCAATTGCCGACTGCTCGATGAACACGCGCGCGCGCTTCTTCTGCCCGAAGGGCGAGATGCCGCCGACGTGATAGCCGGTGATGCGTTCGGCTTCGGCCGCGCCGAGCATCGCTGCGCTTTTCGCACCGGCCGCGGCGGCGAGCTTTTTGAGATTCACCTCGCGGTCGGACGGCGCCAACACGCAGACCGTCTCATTGCCGGCCTTCGCCATCAGCGTCTTCAAGAGGCGCGCCGGCTCGATGCCGAGCGCTTCCGCCGCCTGCATGCCGATGCGCTCGGCATTCGGATCGTAGTCGTATTCATGCAGCGCGAAGGCGACTTTGGCTTTTTCCAGCGCGAGCGTCGCGGGTGTGGATTGGGCCATGGTTGCTTGCTTCACCTTCCCCGCATTGCGGAGAGAGAGAGAGAAGAAACTCAATACGTATACTCGTCGAAAATCGGCTCGACCGAACCCTTCCACGGGCCGTGGAATTTCTCCAGCAGTTCCTCGGCCGGGGTGAGGCCGCGTGCGATGCTCTCTTCCAATGGGCGCAGGTAGCGCGTCTCGTCGCGGCGGTTGCGATCGAGCCGCTTACGCCGCGTGAGGCCGCGCGCGGAGAGCCGTAGAGTCTCCTGCGCCAGCGTCAGCATGTTGCGCCCGCGGATCTCGGCGTTGAAGCCGAGCTTGGGTACGTCGTCGCGCAGCTTCTGCCGCTCTTCCGCGGTCCAATCCTTGACCATGTCCCAACAGGCATCGAGCACATCGTCGTCGTAGAAGATGCCGACCCAGAATGCCGTGAGTGACGGTAGCCGCCGCCACGGCCCGCCGTCGGCGCCGCGCATCTCGAGATAGCGCTTCAGCCGCACCTCGGGAAAGATGGTGCTCAGGTGATTGGCCCAGTCGGAGATGCACGGCCGCTCGCCCGGCAGCGCATCGAGCTTACCGGCGAAGAAATCGCGGAACGATTTGCCCGCCACATCGATGTATTGGTCGCCGCGCTTCACGAAATACATCGGCACGTCGAGCGCGTAATCGACCCAGCGCTCGAAGCCCATGCCGGACTCGAAGGCCCAAGGCAGCATGCCGGCGCGCTGGTTGTCGGTATCGGTCCAGATCTGCGAACGAAACGAGAGGAAGCCGTTCGGCTTGCCTTCGGTGAAGGGCGAGTTGGCGAAGAGCGCGGTCGCCACCGGCTGCAACGCCAGCGAGACGCGCAGCTTCTTCACCATGTCGGCTTCTGAGGAGAAGTCGAGGTTAGCCTGCACCGTGCAGGTCCGATACATCATGTCGAGGCCGTATTTGCCGACCTTCGGCATGTAGTTCGTCATGATCTTGTAACGGCCCTTCGGCATCATCGGGATTTCGGCGCGCGACCAGTTCGGCGTCATGCCAAGGCCAAGGAAGCCGATGCCCAAGGGCTTCGCGATTTCGCGCACTTGCGCGAGATGCGAGAACAATTCGGACGCGGTTTGGTGCACGTTCTCGACCGGCGCGCCCGACAGTTCGAACTGACCGCCGGGCTCGAGCGAAATGGCGCCGCCGCCGGTGACGTCGAACATGCCGATGATGTTCTCGCCTTCCATGATCGGCTCCCAGCCGAGCAGGTGCTGCATGCCCTCGAGCAGGGAGCGGATGCTGCGGCGGCCCGCATAGGGTACGGGACGATGATCGTCGACCGTGAAGGCGAACTTCTCGTGCTCTGTGCCGACGCGGAATTGCGTCTTCGGCTTGCACCCTTTTTCGAGCCAGGCGACGAGTTCGTCGCGCGTCTCGATCGGGGTCATGTCGATCTGGTCACGAGCCATACAGAAGTCCGGCGGCTATTCGTTTGCGCATGATCTTGTCCGAATGGGGAGACCATCCGCGGAAGGGCGGCGACCTTAAACATGGGAAGCGCGAAAGGGCAATGCGAGACGACTTGCCATGCTCGTGAGGCGCGAGCGCCCGTGCCGTCCGGTACTTGACAGCGCGCCCGCTGTCGGATTCGGCGATGGTGACTCGGCGCGGGCGGGACAACATGCGCTGGATTGAGCGCCGGCGCCCCAGGACTGGAATCAGCAGGAAAAAACGCCCGTTCTATTTTCGTTCTTTGCGCGGCGCCGGACATGCTTTATGGATTGAGCCGCATGCCGCAGTTCACACCCCACCAGGACGCCGCGCTCAAGGCCGTCGCCGACTGGCTCAAGGCCAAGCCGGGCACCAAGGACACCCCGCAGGTGTTCCGCCTCTTCGGCTATGCCGGCACCGGCAAGACCACGCTCGCCCGGCACATCGCCGACGGCGTCGACGGCGAGGTGAAATATGCGGCCTTCACCGGCAAGGCTGCCTCGGTGATGCGCGGCAAAGGCTGTCATGGCGCCTCGACCATTCACGGCCTGATCTACCGCACGCGCGAGAGCGGCGAGGAGATCCCGAGCTTCGACCTGTGGGATGAGGCCCCCGCCTCCAAGGCCGAGCTGATCATCATCGACGAGTGCTCGATGGTGGATGCCGAGCTCGGCCGCGATCTTCTGTCCTTCGGCGTGCCGCTTCTGGTGCTGGGCGATCCGGCGCAGCTGCCGCCGATCCAGGGTGGCGGCTTCTTCACCGAGGCCGAGCCCGACGCCATGCTGACCGAGGTGCACCGCCAAGCACAGGACGATCCGATCGTGCGGCTGTCGATGGACGTACGCGGCGGCGAGTATCTCGAGCCCGGCCGCTACGGCGAGACCGAGGTCGTCCGCAAGAGCGACCTCGATCCGCAGCGCGTGCTCAACGCCGACCAGGTGCTGGTCGGCCGCAACGCCACACGGCGTGCCTATAACAACCGCATGCGCGAACGCCGCGGCTTCGAGGGCGAATTCCCCTCCGCCGGCGACAAGCTCGTCTGCCTGCGCAACAACCGTAAGAAGGGCTTGTTCAACGGCGGCCTGTGGACGGTGAAGGACCGCGGCGGGCGCAAGAGCGGCATCATGACGATGCAGCTCTTGCCGGACGACGAGACTGCGCGGCGCGGCGTGAAGGTCTCGGTGCGGCCGGAATGCTTCACCGGCGGCATCGAGCAGCTCGATTGGCCGCGGCGCAAGCCCTACGACGAATTCGACTACGGCTATGTCCTCACCGTGCACAAAGCGCAAGGCTCGCAGTGGGACGACGTCGTGCTGTTCGATGAAAGCTTTGCATTTCCGGATAGCCGCGAGCGCTGGCTGTATACGGGGATCACGCGCGCGGCGAAGCGATTGACGGTGGTGGTGTAGTCCCTACAGGCATTGCCCGTTCACGGCGCAATTCCACACCAGACCATAGTGCAGATAGGTCGCCGGCACGATCAATAACGCCGTGATCAGTGTCAGAAGCCCTCGCCGTCCGTGGAAAACCGCGGCCATAACGACGACCAAGAACCACAGCGCAGCGAAGATAAAGGGCCCATATAGAAACGCTGCCGCGGAGACGGCCCCTGGCATCCATCCGAACAATGCGTTTGGACGGGGCACGCCGATCAAGAGCGACGAGAGCAATGCGAGATCAATCAGGCAGATCAGACCCGCGCCGACCCAAAGTCGCGGCAAACTGAATGTGTGTTCGTTCACGCCGCCTCTTTCTTCTTCTCCGGCGCGAAGCGGCCATAGAAAGTCTCGTTCTTATCGGCCAAGTCGAGCAGCAACTTGTTCGGCGTGAAGCGGTCGCCGCACTTGGCTTCGAACTTGCGGCACAGCTCGGCGAATTTCTTCGGCGTCATCCTGTCAATCCACGACAGAGTGCCGCCGGAAAAGGGCGCGAAACCGAAGCCCAGGATCGAGCCGACATCCGCCTCGCGCACGTCGGTCAGGACATGCTCCTCGAAGCAGCGCGCGGTCTCCAGCGCCTGAATCCCTAAGAGCCGCAGCTTCAATTCCTCGATGTCGATGGCATCGGGATTGAGCTTCACCGTCTGCAATTCGGCGAGACCCGGCCACAGCTTCTTCGGCTGACCTTGCGGGTAATCGTAGAAGCCCTTGCCGTTCTTGCGGCCGAAGCGCTGGCGCTTCTCGACCATCTCGTCCAAGAGCCGGCGCTGGCGCGGATCGATGGCCGCCGCGCCGAGATCGGCCTCAGTCGCCTTCAATATCTTCCAGGCGAGATCGACGGCCACCTCGTCGTTGAGCGAGAGCGGGCCGACCGGCATGCCCGCCATGCGGCCGACATTCTCGATCATCGCCGCGGGCACGCCGTCCATCAGCATCAGATGGCCTTCGCGGATGTAGGTGCCGACCACGCGCGAGGTATAGAAGCCGCGCGAGTCGTTCACCACGATGGGTGTCTTGCGGATCGCGCGCACATAGTCGAGCGCGACGGCGAGCGCCCTGTCGCCGGTCTCCTTGCCGAGGATGAGCTCGACCAGCATCATGCGGTCAACTGGCGAGAAGAAATGAATGCCGATGAAGCGCGCCGGCTCCTTGAACTCGGCCGCCAATGACGTGATCGGCAGCGTCGAGGTGTTGGAGGCAAAGACCGCCGTGTCGCCAATCAGCGCCTGGATCTTGGCAATGACGTCGGACTTCACCTTGCGATCCTCGAACACGGCTTCAATGACGAGGTCGCAGTCCTTCAGCGCCCCGTAATCCGACGTCGGCGTGATCTTCTCCAACAAGGCGTCGCGCTCGGCCCCCTTCATGCGGCCCTTCATCACGCGGTCGCTCAGCGCCTTGTGCAGGCCCGCCTTGCCCTTGTCCGCCGTTTCTTGGTCGCGATCGATGAGCACCACGTCGAGCCCCGCCGCCGCGCTCACCTGCGCGATGCCGGCGCCCATGAAGCCGGCGCCGACAATGCCGATCTTCTTCAGGCTCGATGGCGGCTCGGCCGCCGGCCGGCGCGCGCCCTTGTTCAGATCCTGCATGGAGATGAACAGTGAGCGGATCATCGCCGCCGCTTCCGGCGAGCGCAGAATCTTGGCGAACCATCGCGACTCGACGCGCAGCGCGGTGTCCATGTCCAGTTGCAGGCCTTCGTAGACGACCTGGAGGATCGCCCGCGCCGCGGGGTAGTTGTCGTAGGTCTCGCGCCGATAAATCGCGTTCGCGGCCGGGAAGGTCATCATGCCGGCCTTCGAATAGACGAGGCCGCCGGGCAGCTTGAACCCCTTCTCGTCCCACGGCTTCACTGCCTTGCCGCCGGCCTTGATCCAATCTTTCGCCGTCTTGACGAGATCCGCCTTCGGCACGACGGCGTCGACGAGCTTCATCGCCTTGGCGCGATCGGTCTTGAGCTGATCGCCTTTGAGGAGGAACTGCAGCGCATCGGCCGGCTGCAGCATGCGCGCGATGCGCTGCGTGCCGCCGGCGCCAGGAAAGAGACCGATCTTGATTTCGGGGAGGCCGAGCCGCGTCTTCGGATTGTCGGCGGCGACGCGATAGTGGCAGGCGAGCGCAAGCTCGAAGCCGCCTCCCATGGCCGTGCCGTTGAGCGCGCAGACGAAGGGCTTGCCGCTCGTTTCGAGGCGGCGATAGAGCAGCGACAGCTTGCGGCTCTCGTCGAACACGTACTTCGCTGCCGCTTCCTCGCCCTGCTTGCGCACCATGTCAGCATAGACCGCGCCCATGCCTTCGAGCATTGTGAGGTCGGCGCCGCCGCAGAAGGCCTCCTTGGCCGACGTGATGACGGCGCCCTTGATCGCCTTGTCGTTTGCGACCTGCTCGACGAGCTTCGAGAGCTCCTCGATAGCGTCCATCGTGATGACGTTCATCGAGCGCCCGGGCATGTCCCAGGTGATGAGCGCAATGCCGTCCGAGTCGATGTCGAACGTGAAGTCGGTCATGGCCTTGGGCTCTCCCTTATTCAATACGGCTCGCCGCTTTTGTGCAGATAGCGGCGGCTCGTGGCATCACGTTCCAGCATCAGGTCGACGTCCGGATAATGCACCCGCTCGTCCACCGACCGGGTGCCGACTTCGAAATAGACCGCGTCCTTGTCCGAGCGGTTGACCAGACGATGCGCGTTCCCGCTGTTGGCCTTGAAGCCAGCGGCATCGCCCGCCTTGAGCACCACCTCGCCGTCATTCTCGATCAGCACCAACTCGCCTTCCAGCATGAAGATGAACTCGTCTTCCTGCTCGTGGTAGTGCCGCAGCGACGACGCCGCGCCCGGCGATATGCGCGTGACGTTGACGCCGAATTGCGTGAGACCGATGACATCGCCCAGCGCCTGCTTGTGGCGGCCGGCGCACTCGGCCTGGAATTCCTCCGGATAAAAGGTGCCGCTCCGCACCGGCACCTTGGCGATGTCGACTTTGGGCATTCGTCTCCCCAACCTCTCGTCTTTTCCCGGGCGCGGCGCTGCACGAAGTGATGCGCTGCGGACCCGGGATCGTTCCAAGCTTTTGGCGGTCCCGGATCAGCAGCGCACCGCTCCGTTTCGCTGCGCGCTGGACCGCATTCGGGACAAGCAGTCTAAACCCGCTCAATAATCGTCGCCGTCCCCATGCCCGCGCCGATGCAGAGCGTGATCAGCGCGGTCGATTTGCCGGTGCGCTCCAGTTCGTCGAGCGCGGTGCCGAGGATCATGGCGCCGGTGGCCCCTAACGGATGGCCCATGGCGATGGCGCCGCCGTTGATGTTGACCTTGGCGGGATCGATGTCGAAGGCCTGCATGTAGCGCAGCACCACGGACGCAAAGGCCTCGTTGATCTCGACGAGGTCTATGTCGTTAAGCGACATGCCGGCTTTCTTGAGCACCTTCTGCGTCACGTCGATCGGGCCGGTGAGCATGATCGCCGGCTCGGAGCCGATATTGGCGAAGGCCTTGATGCGCGCGCGCGGCTTCAAGCCCGCACGGCTGCCCGCCTCCTTGCTGCCGATCAGCACGGCCGCCGCGCCATCGACGATGCCCGACGAATTGCCGGCATGGTGCACGTGATTGACCGTTTCGATCTCCGGATGCGCCTGCACGGCGACGGCATCGAAACCGCCCATCTCGCCCATCTGCACGAAGGACGGCTGCAGCGCGGCGAGCGTCTGCATCGTCGTGGACGGCCGCATGTGCTCGTCCTTGTCGAGGATGGTGAGGCCGTTGACGTCCTTCACCGTCATCACCGATTTCTTGAAGCGCCCCTCTTCCCAGGCTTTGGCCGCGCGCTTCTGGCTCTCGACGGCGTAAGCATCGACGTCGTCGCGCGAGAAACCGTATTTGGTGGCGATGAGATCGGCGGAGATGCCCTGCGGCAGAAAGTAGGTTTCCACCGCGATGGTGGGATCGACCGGCCAGGCGCCACCGGACCCGCCGATGCCGACGCGGCTCATGGATTCGACCCCGCCGCCGATGGTCATCTCATGCTGGCCTGACATGATCTCCGCCGCGGCGAAGTTCACCGCGTCGAGCCCCGAAGCGCAGAAGCGGTTGATCTGCACGCCCGGCACACCGTCGCCAAACCCCGCTACCAGCGCGGCAGCGCGGGCAATATCGCCGCCCGCCTCGCCGACCGGATCGACGCAGCCCAGGACAACGTCGTCTATCTGCGTGGTATCGAGATTGTTGCGGTCGCGCACAGCGGCCAGCGTTTGCGCCGCGAGATTGAGCGCGGTGACCTCGTGCAGCGAGCCATCCGCCTTGCCGCGCCCGCGGGGCGAGCGCACGGCATCATAGATGAATGCGTCGGGCATTGATCCCTCCTTGTCATTCCGGGGCGCGCCGAAGGCGCGAACCCGGAATCCAGAGACAAATTTCAAAGCGCCTCAGTGTTGCTCTGGATTCCGGGCTCGCCGCTGCGCGGCACCCCGGAATGACAGAGAAATCAAAGACTCCTCGCGATCAGCAACTTCATGATCTCGTTGGTCCCCGCGTAGATGCGCAGCACGCGCGCGTCGCGGTAGAGCCGCGAAATCGGATATTCGTCCATGTAACCATAGCCGCCGAACAATTGCAGGCAGCGGTCGATCACTTTGCCTTGCGTGTCGGTGAGCTTGTACTTGGCCATCGACGCGGTCACGGTGTCGAGCTTGCCCTCGACATGCTGGCCGATGCAATGGTCGAGGAACACCTTGGCGATGGTGACTTCCGTCTTGCACTCGGCGAGCTCGAACTGCGTGTTCTGGAAGTCGATGATCGCCTTGCCGAAAGCCTTGCGCTGCTTGACGTAGTCGATGGTCAGCGCCAGTGCCCGCTCCATCATCGCCACCGCGTGCACGGCGACGATGAGGCGCTCCTGCGGCAGCTCCTTCATCAACTGATAGAAGCCCTGGCCTTCCTCGGTGCCCAGCAAATTCTCCGCGGGCAAACGCACGTCGTCGAAGAACAGTTCCGAGGTGTCGGCCGAACCCAGCCCGAGCTTTTTGAGCTTGCGGCCGCGCCGGAAGCCGGGCGCATCGTCGGTCTCGACCACCAGCAGCGATGTGCCTTTGGCGCCGGCGGCGGGGTCGGTCTTGGCCACGACAACGATGAGATTGGCGTGCTGGCCGTTGGTGATGAAGGTCTTGGAGCCGTTGAGCACGTACCCGTTGCCGGACTTTTCGGCCTTGGTGCGCACGCCCTGCAGATCGGAGCCGGTGCCCGGCTCGGTCATGGCGATGGCGCCGACCAATTCGCCAATGGCGAGCTTGGGCAGCCAGCGTTGCTTCTGCTCTTCGGTGCCGTAATGCAGGATGTAAGGCGCGACGATGCCGGAATGCAGCGGCGCGCCGAAGGTGTCGAAGCCCGCAAGCGAGAGTTCGCGGTTGATCACGGCCTCATGTGCGAAGGTGCCGCCAGCGCCGCCGTATTCCCCGGGCATCGAGGCGCAAAGGAGACCGGCGCTGCCGGCCCTGGTCCACACATCGCGCTCATAGATGCCGGCCTCGTGCCAGCGGTCGATGTGGGGCGCGAATTCGTCGGCGATGAAGCGCCGCCCCTGCTCTTCGAGCAGGACGAGGTCCTCGGTCATCCATGGCGGGCGGGGGAGGTTGAGGGCGTCCATTGTCCGGCGGTTCTGGGCGACTCGTGGGGCGTACAATAGAGGCGGTATGTGACAAGAGCGAGGGCTCTTTACCCTCCCCTGGAGGGGGAGGTGAAGAGCGTGTGAGGCATCCTTCCAGTAAACCCTACTTCGGCGCCGCGCGCGGCGGATCCTTCATATTCTCCAACGTGTCGATCTCGACATTCTGGACGACGCCGTCGACCTTCTCGACACGACGGATATAGACGTTTTGCACGATGTCCCGTGTTTCGGGATCGATCGAGATCGGCCCGCGCGGGCTTTCCCATGCCATGCCTTTGGCGGCGGCGATGAGTGATTCCCCGTCCGCCTTGCCGCCGGTCTTCTTCAACGCCGCGTAGATCAGCTCCATGCCGTCCCAGCCGCCGATGGAGAAGACATCCGGGTTGCGCTTGAACTCGGCGTTGTAGGCCTGCACAAAGGCCTTGTTCTTCGCCGAGTCGTGCGTCCATCCGTAGTGGAAAACGGTCCGGATGCCGACCGCGTTGTCTCCCATGCTCTTGAGCGCATTGTCGTCCATGGTGACCTCGCCTTGGGCCAGGATCTTGTCCGGCGAGAAGCCGCGTTCACTCATCGCCTTGGTGATCGCGATCGGTTGCGCGCCGCCGGGAATGAAGATGAAGACCGCGTCGGGATTGATATCCTTGGCGCGCTGCACGAAGGCGGAGAAGTCGGGATTGGCCACCGGCATGCGTACCGAACCGACAATCTCGCCGCCACTCTCCTTGAAGCCTTTGGCGAACCACGTCTCCGCGTCAATTCCGGGCCCGTAGTCGGAGACCATCGTATAGATCTTATGCGAACCCGACTTATGGGCCCACTTCCCGAACGGATATTCGAGCTGCGGAATGGTAAGTGATGTGCGCGCCATGTAGGGCGACTTGGTGATGATGATCGAGGTCGCCGCGTTCATCACCACCATGAACTTCTTTGCTTCCGCCGAAATATCGGCAGCGCCCAGCGCTTCCGGCGTCAACGTGAAGCCAGCGAGGATGTCGACCTTGTCGCGCACGGCGAGTTCTTGCGCCAAACGCTTGGCAACATCGGGGTTGGGGCCGCCGGTATCCTTGCGGATGAATTCGATCTTCTTGCCGGCCACCGTGTCGCCGTGCTGCTTCACGTAAAGCTTGATCGCATTGTCCATCTGCGTCGCCGTGTCGGCGAACTGGCCCGAATAGGCCATGATGAGCCCGACCTTGACGGTGTCCTGCGCATACGCCGAGGATGTGGCAAGCAATGCCGCGGCAACAATCAGAAACGTCCTTCGCATGACCTTCCTCCCTGGAGAGCCGTTTCGTTGGGCGACGGCTTGCGCACAAGACTAGCCGTATTAGGCAGGCACGTCACGGAGGGGCCAAGGTGTTGAAATTCGCAATCTTCGACCATCTCGACAGCAACGGGACGGCCTTGGGGCCATTCATCGAGGAGCGCCTGCGCCTGCTCGAACATATCGAGGTCAGCGGCTTTCACGCCTTCCAGCTCGCCGAGCATCATTCCACGCCGCTCGGAATGGCCTTCAGCCCGAGCGTATTCCTCAGCGCGGCGATTCAGCGCACGCGCAAGATCCGCTTGGGGCCACTGGTCTATGTGCTGCCGCTGCATCATCCGCTGCGGCTCTACGAAGAGATCTGCATGCTCGATCATATGAGCGGCGGACGGCTGATCGTCGGCGTGGGCCGCGGCGGCGCGCTGCTCGAGCATCAGCGCTTTGGCGTCGATCCCCATACCGCGCCGGAGATGTATCACGAGGCCTTCGCCGTGCTGATGCGCGCGTTCGAAAGCGCCGTGCTCGACTTTGAAGGAAAGTTCTACCGGTACAAGGATTACGTCGTGCAGGCGAAGCCGGTGCAGCGGCCGCATCCGCCAATCTGGTACGGCGCGCCCTACGCCGAGGCGATCGCCTGGGCGGCGCCGAACAGCATCAACGTCGTCTCGCTCGGCCCGGCGGCGCGGGCGCGCGCGATCTCCGATCGCTATCGCCTGGAATGGACAAAGCTCGGGCGCGATGCGGCGACCCTGCCCGGCATCGGCATCACGCGGCATGTTGTTGTCGCGGAGACCGACGCGGAGGCGAAGCTCATCGCGCACGCGGCCTATTCGCGCTGGCGCGACGCGATGGATTTCATCTGGCGGCGGTCCGGCGTCGACTTCACGCTGAGAGAGATTTATCCGGCCGACTTCGCCGCACTGGAACAGATCGGCCACGGCATCGCCGGCTCGCCAGCAACCGTGCGCGATTATATCTCGCGCTTGCAGCAGGAGACCGGCGTCAACACCGTGCTCTGCCAGATGGTGTTCGGCGACATGCGCTTCGACGACGCGGCGCGATCGATCGAACTGTTCGGACGCGAGGTGATTCCGCAGTTTGCGTGAGAGGTGTGCCAACCTCTCCCCTCCCCCCGCGAGCACTCGCGAGCGGTGGGGAGGTGAAGAGTCCCCGTGCCTGTGCTAGGACCACAAGCTGAAGCCCGGGTCTCACAATATGCATGCATCAGCGCTCGAAGCGCCCGAGTCGGCCTATGCCTGGGTACGACTCTGCACAGCCGTCGCGCTGTCGACCGTCGGCGGCGTCGGTATGTGGTCGGTGGTGGTGGCCCTCCCCGCAATCCAGGCCGATTTCGGCGTCGACCGCGCGGCCGCCTCGCTCCCCTATACGCTCGGCATGATCGGCTTCGCCGGCGGCGGCGTGCTGATGGGACGGCTGGCGGACCGTTACGGCGTCGCCGTGCCGGCGGTGCTCGGCGCGGTGATGCTGTCGCTCGGCTATATCGGCTCCGCCCTGTCGCCTACTCTTTGGCTGGTGGCACTGGCGCAAGGCACGCTGATCGGCGTGGGCTGCTCGGCGACGTTCGGTCCGCTGATGGCCGACATCTCGCACTGGTTCCTGCGCCGGCGCGGCATCGCGGTCGCCATTGCCGCGTCCGGCAACTATGTCGCCGGCACGGTGTGGCCACCGGTGGTGCAGCATTTCATCGCTGGCTACGGCTGGCGCGCGACGCATATCGGCATCGGCCTGTTCTGCGTCGTGACGATGCTGCCGCTGGTGTTGCTGATGCGCCGCACGATCGCCACGCAAGGAAGCGGCACGGCGCAAGCCGAGGCGGCGGCGAGGCGTCAGGCGGAACTGCCGGTGTCGCCGATGACGTTGCAGGTCCTCCTGTGCATCGCCGGTGTCGCCTGCTGCGTGGCGATGTCGATGCCGCAGGTCCACATCGTCGCCTATTGCGGCGATCTCGGTTATGGCGTGGCGCGCGGCGCCGAGATGCTGTCGCTGATGCTCGGCTTCGGCATCATCAGCCGCGTCGGCTCCGGTTTCATCGCCGACCGCATCGGCGGCGTGCGCACGCTGCTGCTCGGCGCGGTGCTGCAAGGCGTCGCGCTGGTGCTCTACACACTGTTCGACGGGCTGACGTCGCTCTACGTGATCTCCGCGCTGTTCGGCCTGTTCCAGGGCGGCATCGTGCCGAGCTACGCCATCATCGTGCGCGAATATTTCGCGCCGAAGGAAGCCGGCACGCGGCTTGGCCTGGTGCTGATGGCAACGCTCTTGGGGATGGCGCTGGGCGGTTGGATGTCGGGCGCGATCTTCGACCTGACCGGCTCCTACAGTGCGGCGTTCCTCAACGGCACCGCCTGGAACCTGCTCAACGTCTCAATCATGGTCTGGCTGCTGCGGCGCGCGCCGCGGCAGCCCAGCGTCGCGGCGATGGCCTAGTATCATTCTACACTCATAAGGCGAGCACACATAAATTGCACGTTAAGATATTGCTGCGAGAGTTGTCCGACAGCTGACGACATCGCCGTGCAAGGGATGCGACCAGAGGCCAACCCCGCGACTTTCTCTATCGCACGGCCCGATGTGGTCCGGGCGGTGAACCAACGTTGGCTGCTCAAATTCTGGAAGCGTCATCTCGGCGCTCACCGCGTGCCGCAATGGCAGGCCATCGTCGCCGAGAACCTATCGCGGATATCGTCCAATCTGAGCTTCCTCGATGTCATCGGCAGCGCCGGCGCCGCGTGTTTCGTCGTTCGCTTCAATGGCGCGACGATCGACACTGTCTATGGCGGCGCCGATCCCGCGGCCGCAGGCTCGATGACGTCATGCCGCCCGAGCACCGCGATGACTGGCTCGTCCCCTATCGCCTCGCGGTCGGGTGCCGTTGCCCGATATACACCATCCACGATGTGAACGACCGCGTTGGACGGCTCGTCCATTGCGAGCGGCTGTTGCTGCCCTTCGGACGCGACGGGCAGACCGTCGATCGCATCCTCGCTTCCGTCGAGTTCATCTGTCCGGACGGCGCGTTCGACGATCGCGACTTGATGCTTGCGCAGCAGGCACCGCCGGCCTTGCGGATGTCCGCGCGTATCGAACCGCAGACTTTGGCTTGATTGTCGCTCGGCAACATCAAGTTTGCGGAAGGTTGGCAGGTGCGACCACGCGGCGATAGAGATGCCACGTCGTATGGCCCAACACCGGCAAGGTCACCAGGAGACCAAGGAAAAATGGGAGCACAGAGACAATCAGCAGCACGACAACCACCGCTGCCCAACCGATCATCGGCACGGGGTTCATCACCACCGCGCGCACGCTGGTGATCATGGCGGTGACGAAGTCGACCTCGCGGTCGAGCAGCAGCGGGAAGGAGACCACCGTGAGGGAGAACAGGATCAACGACAGCACCGCGCCTTCGACATTACCGACGACGAGGAAGGCAAGGCCCTCATTGCTCGAGAGCACCACGTTGATGAACTGCCGGATGGTCGAGAATGACGCGTGCAGTCCGAGGAACAAGGCCATCAGGAAACGCACCTGATACATCCACATAATGAAGATGAAGAGCGTGACGAACGCCATCCAGCCGATCTCGCTGCGCTTGCGGATCGCCGACCAGATTTCGTTCAGGGATGGCGCCTTTCCCGCCTCGCGCTGGCGGCTGACTTCGTAGAGCGCAACGGCCGCGAATGGCCCGATCAGGGCGAAGCCGGCCGCGAGCGGATAAGCGAGATAGGTCATGCCGAGCGCGCTGACGCAGAGCACAACAAGAATGCCGCCGCCCGCGAACAGTGCGCCTATTGCAAGGCCGTAGATCGGCAAGGCCTGGAAATCGCGCAGGCCCTTGCCGAGCGCGTCGATCACATCCGCAACAGTGATGCGGAGAACGACCGGATCGGCCGCGCCGGATATGGATGACATTGCCCGCCTCCCTGATGCTTTTGAAAACATCAGGGCAGGCCAGCTGCGAGCGCGCTTTGACCGGCGTCAAAGCGCGCTTAGTCTTCCTAGTAGAACCGCGATACCGGACGGCCCCAGTCCCAGAACGGATCGAGCGCTTCACGCCCATCGCGATGGCGTCCGGCGGCACAGGCCGCGTACCACGCCGCAATCGCGCCGACCAATGCCGCCGCGCCCACCATGAAGCCCAGGACCACGGCGCTGCGGCGGGCGCGGTTGAGGTCGTCCCGCGCGCGCACCGCAACATCGTCGACGCGCCGCTCGGCGTCGGGCTGGGCGAGACCTGTCGTCGCCATCACCAGGCGCACCAGGTAGGTGCGGTCGTCAGCCTGCATGCCGCTGTGGCTCGTGGTGGTGAGCAAAATGCGCGCGGCTTCCGAGCGAACGTAGTCCATGTTGCCGGCCGGCGCCCGGGCGCTGCGGAAGAGCCGGTCAAGATCGAAGGCGATGACGTTCTCGCCGGCGACCGACGTCGATGCGCTCGCTGGCGCGGCCTGCCGCTGCACCGCGTTGATCGTTGCGACGGCGATGAGGCCGGTGAGAAGCGTCGCGAGCGCCCAGACGAGCAGGCCCTGCATGCCATCGCGGAATTCGGCATCGGCAGGGGCGCCGGTGAATGGCACGCGAAGACGCGCGGCGATGTAAGCGCCAAAACTGTAGGAAGCCAGCGCCGTCAGCACGAGGTAAAGCCCGGACAGGAATACCAACGCGAAGGATGCGTCGCGCCATGTCGGCGCAGTCGACGACAGCGAAATGCCGATTGCCGCCGCGAAGCTATGGAGGACGAATGCGAGCGCCGCCGCCCCGATCGCGCCCGCGATGATGGCGCTCCACTGGATATTGAGAGATGTATCGCCTGCGACAGGCGCAATGCGGGTGTCTATTGTCATGGTGCGGTCTCCTTGGGTTACGCGCTGATCAGCGCAGACCAAGGAAGGACAGGATCGCCATGATCACGACAATCAATCCGACGAGATAGATCAGTCCGTTCATCCTTGCCTCCCTGAGCCATTGCCCCTCTCCGGGGGATGACTGAGAGACAAACGGGATTGTGTACGCGATTGTTCCCGTGGGGCCGTTAATTCACGCGCACCCGGCGCGCGTTCAAAACGCGTCGTCGGGCAAGTCCATCGTCGAGGCGGCACCGGCCTGGATGCGGGCGAGGTGCGTGGCGGTCTCCGGCAGCACACGCTCCATGAAGAAGCGCGCGGTGGTCAGTTTGGCGTTGTAGCGCGGCGCTGCACCGTCCGCCTCCGGCAGCTTGGCCAGCGAGGCCTCGGCGATCTTGCACCACATGTAGCCGAGCGCCACTAGGCCGAAGAGATGCATGTAATCATATGAGCCCGCACCGGCATTGTCGGGCTTGGCCATGGCGTTGTTCATAAACCACATCGACGCCTGCTGCAGATGCGCCAGCGACGCGCCCAGCGGCTTGAGATAGACGTTCATCTCGTCGCTGCCGGTGCGCTCCTTGAGATAAGTCTGCACCTCGTCGAAGAAGGCCATGATGGCGCGGCCGCCATCCTTGCCGAGCTTGCGGCCGACCAGATCGAGCGCCTGGATGCCGTTGGCGCCTTCGTAGATCATGGCAATGCGCGCGTCGCGCACGAACTGCTCCATGCCGTGCTCGGCGATGTAGCCGTGACCGCCGAACACCTGCTGCGCCATCACGGTATTGGCGAAACCGGTGTCGGTGAGCACGCCTTTGACCACCGGCGTGAGCAGGCCCATGTAATCGTCGGCAGCCTGGCGCTCCTTGTCGTCCTGCGAGCGATGCGCGATGTCGCCTTTGAGCGCGGTCCACAACACCAGCGCCCGGCCGGCCTCG
>DASXOK010000380.1:0-2109 GCA_036494425.1 Pseudolabrys sp. | reverse complement strand
GACGGCGGAGACCAGCACGGCATCATTGGTGCGCACAATCTCACGCATGGGCTTTCAACCTTGCCGGCGTTCATCGCCCGGCGCGCGTTGCGCCAGGTAGGCGAAGAGCTTCATCTCACGGCGGCCGCGCGTCACCGTATCGAGCACCAAACCGACCGCGAAGGACAGGAAGGCGAGCACCATCAAGCCGGTCGAGAGCACGGCGGTCGGCAGGCGCGGCACCGTGTGCGTCTCCAGGAAGGTCATCACAATCGGGATCGCGAGGCCGACCGACATGATCGCCAGCATCGCGCCGATGCCGCTGAAGAAGGGCAGCGGCCGCTCGGCGCGATAGAGCTGGATGATGGTCCACAAAATGCGAAAGCCGTCGCGCCAAGTGTTGAGCTTGGATGCCGAGCCCTCCGGCCGCGCGTAATAGGGCGTGTCGATCTCCGTCACCGCAAGACCCAGCTCGAGCGCATGGACGGTGAGCTCGGTCTCGATCTCGAAGCCACCGGAGAGCACCGGAAAGGACTTCACGAAACGGCGCGAGAAGACGCGATAGCCAGACAACATGTCCTTGAAGCTGGCGTCGAATACCGAGGCGACAAAGCTCGTCAGTAGCCAGTTACCGGTGCGGTGCCCAGCGCGATAGGCGGCCACGTGCTGGTCGATCCTGTTTCCGACCACCATGTCAAGGCGGTCTTCCAGCAGCCGCGCGATCATCTTGCGGACGCTCGGCGCGTCGTAGGTCGCGTCGCCGTCCACCAGCACGTAGATGTCGGCTTCCACGTCGGTGAACATGCGCCGCACGACGAAACCCTTGCCTTGACGGGTTTCCCGGAAAACGTGCGCACCCGCGGCGCGCGCAACGGCCGCTGTATTGTCCCTCGAATTATTGTCGAAGACGAAGATCGTCGCTTCAGGCAAGGCTGCGCGGAAGTCTTTTACAACCTGCCCGACCGCGGTTTCTTCATTATAGCACGGCACAAGCACGGCTATCCGGGTGCCGCCGAACCCACCGATCTCGCATGTGGCGGCAGTGGAATTTTGTGTCGCCACGCGGGCCCCCTCGCCCATCCGGGCGCCTCAACTGACTGTGATCCGTCAATTTAACGCACTTGCGGGCTTAACACAGCGTTTCTATGGTCTCCCCGTTATCGTTAGTGTCCTTGGAGAGATCGTTTTGGCCGTCGTCGTTCCCTTTGAAAGTCCGCGTCCTGCGGCGCTCGATCGCCTCGTCGCCCTGGTGGCACCGGACATGGAACGGGTCAACACCGCGATCCTTGCCCGGACCGGCTCCGAAGTCGCCATGATCCCCGAGGTCGCCAACCACCTGATCTCCTCGGGCGGCAAACGCCTACGGCCGATGCTGACCTTGGCCATGGCCAAGCTCGCCGGCTATGGAGGCGACGGCCACATCAAGCTCGCCGCGGCGGTCGAATTCATGCACACGGCGACGCTGCTGCACGACGACGTCGTTGACGAAAGCGACATGCGCCGCGGCAAGCTTGCCGCGCGCATGCTGTGGGGCAACGAGGCGAGCGTGCTGGTCGGCGACTTCCTGCTCGGCCAAGCGTTCAAGATGATGGTCGAGGTCGGCAATCTGCACGCGCTCGACATTCTCTCCTCGGCGGCGGCGGTGATCGCAGAAGGCGAGGTGATGCAACTGGGCACGGCCAAGAACACCGCCACCAACGAAGACGAATACCTGGCGGTCATCCGCGCCAAGACCGCCGAATTGTTCGCGGCCGCCTGCGAAGTCGGGCCCGCGCTCGCCGGCAAGGAGAAGGCCGAACAGGCTGCGTGCCGCTCGTACGGCATGAATCTCGGCATCGCCTTCCAGCTCATCGACGACGCGCTCGACTACGGCGGCAAGTCGGCCAAGCTCGGCAAAAATGTCGGCGACGATTTCCGCGAGGGCAAGATCACGCTGCCGGTGGTGCTGTCATTCCGCCGTGGCACCGAGACAGAACGCGCCTTCTGGAATCGCACGCTCGGTCAAGGTGAGGTGCGCGACGGCGATCTCGAGACCGCGATGACGATGATGACCAAGCATCACGCGATAGAAGACACCGTCGGCCGCGCACGGCACTACGGCGCGATCGCCAAGGACGCTTTGGCGCTGGC
>DASXOK010000379.1:0-1749 GCA_036494425.1 Pseudolabrys sp. | reverse complement strand
GCCTTCATAAAGCTCGCGCCACGGTCTCTCGAAGAACTTGTCGAAGTATTCCGCCGCGTTGAGCGGGTTGAGCGGCGAGACCACCGACCAGGGCCACAACAGGCCCATGATGAGATAGCCGGCGGCGGCGGCCGGCAGCAGAGTCCAGATGAAGGTGCCGAGGCGGGCGGCCGCGCCGCGCAGGCCGAGCGTGCGGGCTTCTTCGACGACGATCAGCAGCGGGCCGAGGATGGCGTAAGGTCCGGCGACGGCGGCGAGGATGCGCGTGCCGAAGGCTGCACCGATCCCGGCGGCGGCGAGCACCAGGCTGCGCGCGCCCGGCCGCGGATACTCGTCCACCACGCGCACCAAAGCGTACAGTAAAATGATCATCGCGGTGGCGAAGGGCGTATCCTTCGCGTTCATGAACATGTGGCCGTAATAGAGCGGGCAGGCGGCGAGCAGCGTCACCGCGCTTGCGCCGGCGACGGGACCGCTGAGGCGGCGCGCCAGCCGCCAGGTCACGAACAGGCCGAGCAGCCCGAAGCAGGCGCCGATGAGGCGGCGCGTCTCGAACAGCGTGAACGGCAGCACCTTGGCGGCGAGCGCCGAGGCCATGTCGAAGCCGCCGCCGTATTTGTAGAGATTGACGAAGGACAGCGCCCGCGTGTCGGTAAAGCCCGAGCCGTAGAGCTTGAGCAGCAGGTCGCCGTATTGCGAGTGGGTGTAGTCGTCCCAGCCGAGACCGTAATCGCGGAAGGTGAAGGCGGCGATGATCGCCACGATCGCCAGAACGAGAACGGCCACGCGGTCGGCCGCAGGGGCTGCCGGCCGCGTGGCCATGATCGAGACGGTCCGAATGCTACTTAGTCGCCGCCGTGAACATCTCTTCGACGTGCTCCCAGTTCACCAGGTGATCCAGGAACGCCTTGAGGTAGTCCGGACGGCGGTTGCGGTAGTCGATGTAGTAGGAGTGCTCCCACACGTCGCAGCCGAGCACCGGCGTCGCGCCGTGCACCAGCGGGTTCTCGCCGTTCGGCGTCTTCATGACGGTGAGCTTGCCGTCCTTGACGGCCAGCCAGCACCAGCCGGAGCCGAACTGCGTGACGCCGGCCTGGGTGAAGTCCTCGCGCATCTTGGCGACGCCGCCGAGATCGGAGTCGATGGCCGCCTTGAGCTTGGCCGGGATCTTGTCCCCGCCGCCGTTCGGCTTCATCCACTGCCAGAAGTGGATGTGGTTGTAGTGCTGACCGGCATTGTTGAAGAGGCCGGCATTCTTGCCGAAGGAGCCCTTCACGACCTCCTCGAGCGATTTGCCCTCCAGCCCGCTGCCTTCCAAGAGCTTGTTGCCATTGTCGACATAGGCCTTGTGGTGCTTGTCGTGGTGATATTCGAGCGTCTCGCGCGACATGTACGGCGCCAGCGCTTCGTAGGCATACGGCAGGTCGGGCAGCTTGAACGACATCAGGTCCTCCTCGAACCACAAACAGTGAGTGCGGAATAAACCAGCCTCGGGATGAAACCGGCGACGATCCAGACGAGTTCCCCGATTAAGTTAATTAGGCCTTGGCGCGAGCCGGAGCAACGGGCAGGCGGACTTATCCGGACCGATCGAGTCGGGCCAGCGATGCGCACAAAGCACATTGAAAGCAAAGGTTTGCACAGGATTAAGGAAGTGTGAGGGCGTTTGCTGGTATTTTAGGAATAATAGTTGCCATCATGCTTGAAAAGGACGAAAATTCTTCGTTCGTTGAAGGGTTTAGCTGGTAA
>DASXOK010000378.1:0-3108 GCA_036494425.1 Pseudolabrys sp. | reverse complement strand
AACGCGGCCTGGTGCGGGTAGATTCGCCGCATCATGTTTCTGCGACGCACCGAGCGAAAGAAGAACGGCAAGGCGCACCAGTACTGGAACGTGGTGGAGAACAAGCGCCTCGATGACGGCCGTGTGGTGCAGCGGCATGTGCTGTATCTCGGTGAGATCAATTCCTCGCAGGCAGCGGCGTGGCGCAAGGCGATCGAAGTGTTCGACGAGGACGCCGGCCGCGCTCGGACACTGGCGCTGTTCCCGGAGGATCGATGCGAGGCGGTGGCGGGCGATGCCTCCGTCGTTCAGCTTCGCTTGTCGGAGATGCGGCTTCACCGCCCGCGGCAATGGGGCGCCTGCTGGCTGGCCGGACAGTTGTGGCAGGGGCTTCAGCTCGATCGGTTCTGGGTCGATCGCCTGCCCCCCAGCCGCAAGAAGACGCGGTGGGATCAGGTTTTGCAGGTTCTCGCGACCTACCGGCTGATCGCACCGGGCAGCGAATGGCGGCTGCACCGCCAATGGTTCGGCAACTGCGCGATGGCCGATCTGTTGGGTGCGGACTTCGGCCTTGCCGAAGTGCACAAGCTCTATGCCTGCCACGATCTGCTGCTTGAGCACAAGGACGCGCTGTTCTCGCATCTGGTCGAACGCTGGCGGGATCTGTTCAACGCCGACTTCGACGTCTTGCTGTACGATCTGACCAGCACCTACTTCGAGGTCAACGCCTCGGACCTACCGGAAGGCACCAAGCGCCGCCACGGCTACAGCCGCGACAAGCGGCCGGACTGTCCGCAAGTTGTGATCGCTCTGGTCGTGACGCCCGATGGCTTGCCGCTGGCTTACGAAGTGCTGCCCGGCAACACCGCCGACAGCAAGACGCTGCGGATGTTCCTTTCCAAGATCGAGCGGCAATATGGCAAGGCGCGGCGGGTCTGGGTGATGGATCGCGGCGTGCCGACGGAGGCTGTGCTGGCCGAGATGCGCAATAGCGATCCACCGGTGCAGTATCTTGTGGGAACGCCGAAGGGGCGTCTGAACCGTCTGGAGAATAACCTGCTGGAAAAGCCCTGGCAGGAGGCGCGCGAGGGTGTGAAGGTCAAGCTGTTGGCCGAGGACGGCGAGCTCTACGTCTTCGCCGAGAGTGTCGACCGCGTCACTAAAGAACGCGCGATGCGGCGGCGGCAATCGAAATGGCTGTGGAAGCGGCTCCGGCAACTAGCCACCATGGAAATCTCGCGCGAAGAACTGCTGATGAAACTCGGCGCTGCGCGCTCCAAGGCGCCGGCCGCATGGCGTCTGGTCGATGTCGAGATCGACAAGGAACGCCCGAGCTTCACCTTCGCGCTCAATCGCAAGAAACTGAAAAAGACGCGACGACGCGAAGGCCGTTATCTGCTGCGCACCAATCTCACCGACAATGATCCCGCGCAGCTTTGGCAATACTACGTCCAGCTCGTTGCCGTCGAAGAGGCCTTTCGCAATCTCAAGGGTGATCTGGCGATTCGTCCGGTCTTCCATCAGGACGAGAAGCGGATCGAAGCCCACATCTTCATCGCCTTTCTGGCTTACTGCATGCAGATCACGCTGACCCGTCGCCTTCATGCCCTGGCGCCCGGGGTGACCGCGCGCAGCGCCCTCGAAAAGTTCGCCGCCGTCCAGATGATCGATGTTCATCTGCCGACCACAGACGGGCGTGAGATCAGGCTCACGCGCTATACCCACCCCGAACCCGAACTTCAGCTCTTGATCGACCGGCTGAAGCTCCGCCTGCCACCGCAGCCGCCACCAAGGATCACCACAGCCGCGGTCAACCAAGCCCACCGCCGTAGTGAAGACCTTTTGACCTAACTCGTTGATTTATAACGAGCGGGTGTCTTCAAAACCCGCCAATCCGCGAAGACGGGCTAAGCCGGCGGCACCTCCGCCTTCCCCAAACGCCCGCACTTCTCACACCGCAGCCGACATTCGATGGACGCCAAGGTCATCTCGTTTCCCGCAAGGGCATTGCGCCCCGGAGGCCGAAAACTCCCAGGGCACTTCTCGTATTTGGTCGAAACGACGCTCAAACCTCCGTCTGGCGCCTGGAGTGTGAAATGGCATAGGAGGACGAGCGGAAGCGCAGAACCGGGTCATCTGTCGGCGCGATACCATCCGCCATCTGCATGGGATCGAAGTTGATCTTATAGGCCCCCGATGCTTGATCCGGCGCAAACGAAGTGAGCGTAAGTGTACCGGCCTTGATTTCGCGCCTTCCCGCCGGCCACAGAACCGTCGGATCATTTTCGGAATCGCCCGGTTCTCCGATCGTCACCATCATCGCCCAGCGAACTGGGCCTTCTTTCACGCGGTCTCGGAAGGCTGCCTCAAGAAACTCTCCCGGCATTTGTGCAAGCTGCGCATCGCTCAGCGCTCTTTCTCCATCCTCCGGCATGAAACGCCAGCGCACATTCGTCGTCTTTCCCGCGTGATCAACGAAGCGGAACGTATGTATTCCGTAGAAGGCGCTGTTGGCGTAGCTCGCCGGCGGATTGTTCGTGTGCAGAAAATGAAACTGTGCAGCGTTGTCGGGATGCTCCTTGATAAAGGCGGTCAACTTGCTCGGATCGGCCTTTCCCGTCTGCGCGTCCTTGGCGAGAGCCAGGAATTTATCCAGAAACGTGGAAGGCGTTCTCGCGAAGAACATCGGCGTATTGATCATCGTCATGTGATGCAAGGCGCCGTTCCTGAGGCGGAATTCCAGACCCATGCCACGCGGGCTCCGCTCAGAATCGGATGCCGATGGGTCGCCTCCGGCAATCGAGAACCTGGCGATGACCTCGATCCTGTCGCCATCGAACAAAGCTGATCGCGAGAGCCGTGCCGCTTCCTGCGTCCCGACCCAATAGCCCGTGGCACCGAGCCCCTTCGTGTGATTTCGCCTTTTTCCTTCGTGCCGGCCATATGCCCCTTCCAGCGCGTCGTTGACTGCAACAGCAACCGACTCTTCGCCGGCTTCACTCGCAGCGACAGACAAGGGTTCACTGGCCTTTGCCTGACGCGGCTGAACCGCAGTTACTGCCGCTCCCACTGACAGCCCACCAATGCCAGCAAGTAGCCTTCTCCGAGAGGTATCCACTTTCTTACTCC
>DASXOK010000377.1:0-7842 GCA_036494425.1 Pseudolabrys sp. | reverse complement strand
CTGAAGCTGTTCGTCGACATGGCCAAGGAGCCGGTGCCAGCAACCCCGCAGGACCTGTCGCTGCGCATCCTGGTGCCGGCCTTCATGATCTCGGAGCTCAAGCGCGCCTTCGAGATCGGCTTCCTCCTGTTCCTGCCCTTCCTGATCATCGACCTGGTGGTCGCGTCGGTCCTGATGTCGATGGGCATGATGATGCTGCCGCCCGTGGTGGTGTCCCTGCCGTTCAAGCTGATCTTCTTCGTGCTTGTCGACGGCTGGTCGCTGGTCGCCGGCTCGCTGATCCAGAGCTACGGGACGTAAGGCCCGGACTCATGAACGGGCCGGCTCGCGTCTACTCACATAGCTCCGCAGACAACGTTCGATAGCCGCCGGGCTGAACGGCAAACGATAGTTTTCGGCCAACCTGCCGATCGCCGAGCGCATCGCGTCATCGCCGAGCATACGGATTTGCACGCTGTACGCTTCACACTCATATTTCATGCGGCTGGCGGGATGTAACAGATAGAGAAACGGGAACAGCCCAAGGCTGCGATAGAACTGGCGCACGTGGACCAGCTCGTGCTCCACGAGGGCCTGAGCCCAGTATTCGACGCTATCGTAGACGTGCGGCCGGATATTGACGACGAAGCCCAGCGTGATGCCGTTGAACCCCTTCGGCACTAGGTTATTGCGCAATATGAACGCGGGCAGCACGCCGTAGACGAATTTCAGGACCATTCCGGGGCGCCCGCGTGTGACGAGGATGGGTTTGGATCAGCTTGACCTCGGCATCGGACTTTTGCGTGGCCGGCAAGAGTCCTTGTACCTGCTCCCTTCCCTCCGGCGACTCCGGGAGGGTCTTCAAGAAGCCTGCTTAGGCCGCGCCTTCGGCATGCGCGAGATCGATCCGGTCGGCGCCAGATCGGGACGCAGCGGGACGCCGGCCGGCGGGGCCGGTGGCAGCGGCGATGTCGCCGCGTCGGCCTTGGCGGACATGTTCTGCCCCGCCTGCGTGGCCGGCGCCGTCATCGGCACGCTGGCCTGCGGCGGACCGGATGGCTCAAGCTTCTTTGGCGGCGAGCCAGGCATGAGCGCCGCGTCGGGATAGCGCGCACGCATGCCGCGCAGGAAGGCGCCGAGCGTGTCGACGCTCGCCACACGCCGGCCGACCTCCATGAAATCGGGATTGCTCGTGCCATCAGGCGCGACCGCCACCGTAAAGGCGCGGGCGTCAGGCCCGTCGGCCATCTTCGCCCCATACTTCTCCCGCAGGCGCATCAGCCCGAACGACTCGTCCGCGAGCGTGTAACCGACCGCCGCGCGCAGGATGTCGATGCGCTCACCATCGTTGAGCGGCGTAAAATCGCGCCAGCGCTCCCCATAGAGCTTCTCGATCTGCTCGGAGGCCTCGCGCCAACGCTTTGCCGCCCACAGGATGTCGGCGCGCAGACGCGTGCTCTCGCGGCTATCGATGTTGGCGATCAGTTGCAGTGCCACCTCAGGACGCCCGATGTCGGAGAGTGCGCGCGCCTGCAGCAGCAGACGCTGATCGCGCAGTTCATTGGCCAGTTCGGATGTCCGCGTCGCCTGCAAGGTCTGGAGCGCGCGGTCCGGCTTGTGATTCATGAGATAGACAATCGCGAGCTTGGTCGCGACCTGCGCGCGCGCCGCACCTTGCAAGCGGTGGTCGACCTGGTGCTGCAACAACTCCGCCGCCTGGTCGAGCAGGTCGACAGACACCAGCCGGTCCGCCAGGTGGCGGATCATTTCGTCGCCGCGCCGGCCGATCGGCGTGAGCTCGCGGTAATCATAGAACAGCCCGAGCGCCTCGATCGGCGGCAGCGAATCGCCTTCGCCCTCGAGGAACAGGCTGTCGAAGGTCGCAGCCGCCTCGTCCTGGATCTTGCGCGTCAGATCGGAATTGGGATGCGCCAGCAGCGCCGTGCGCATGACATGGAAGGCATCGCGATAGCGCCCGTCTTCAGTATAGAGGTGCGCCAACAGCTTCAGGCCTTCGGTCTCGGTATCGTCGCCGCGCCACGTGGTCGTGAGGGTCTCCAGCGCCACGATCACGCCGTTGCGCGGCATCGCATTGTGCGCCGACATCAGCTCGATCTCGCGCAGCCGGCCTTGCGCGGCGGCGCTGCGGTCATCGGCAGCGGCGGCGGCGCGATAATCGGCGAGCGCGTCGTCGTTGCGGCCCAATCCCTCCTTGAGCCGGCCGGTCAGCACCTTGAATGCCGCCTCCATGTCGTGCGGCACGCCGAGCGCTTCGAAATCGTCCGCCAGCCGCGACGCGCCGGCGAAGTCGCCCACTTCGATCGCGCAGCGCAATTGCCCCAGCATGGCCATGCGCTGCAGTTCAACAGGCAAAGCAGTCATGGCGTCGCCGGCCGCCTTGAAGTTTTCGCGCGCATCCACCCATTTGCCCTGCCGCTCATAGGCGATGGCGCGCCACACCGGCGCATCCTGCTGCTTGTTCATCTCCGGCGCGGCGAGTTCCTTCAGCGCGTCCTCGGGCCGGTCGAGCATCACATCGGCCACGGCCTTGAGGATGCTGCCGGTGAGGTCGTCACCGCGTTGCTCCGCCGCGACGTCGAGTACACCTTTGGCTTCCGCCCCCATATCGCGCGCGAGATAAAAGCGCGCCAGGTTGAGTCGCGCCTGGCGCTTCCTCGCCTCAGGCGCCGCGGCGGCCCGCCCGATCAACTCGGCCTGACGCGCGACGAAGGGGGCGTGCCGGTCGAAGTCCCAGACCTGGGTATCGAATGCGAGGCTGACGAAGGTGTTGTCGTCGGGGGCCTGGTCGTTCGCCGTAGAGGAGATCGAGAGGCCGCCCGGACGTCCGATCGTGACGCGATCTGACTCGACCTGCGCCGTGACATCGTCGGCGATCGGCTGCACGGCGATGCCTTGAGTCGTGGCCAGCGCACGCAGTTCGACGAAATACTGCGGCTTGAGCAGGCCGCGCACCGGAGCAAGCGTGGTGACGACCATCAGGCGGTCGCCGATCTCGGGGTCGCGCAAGATATGCAGCGCCGCGGGATGGTCGATCGCCACCGAAATGCTTGCGCGGTTCTTGCCGACGAGCGTGCGGGTAATCGTGAGCGGCTGGGTCGGAGCCGTTACAGTGTCGGCGATGGTCACGATCCAGGATGGCCCGTCGTTTTGCAGGCTGACGAGGCGCGGACGGTTGAGCGTCAGGCGGACTAGCGCGGCGCCATCCGGCGCGCGCTCGAACACGGCCTTGGCGATGCCGCGCGTGGTGTCGGCCGCAAGCGCACCGACATTGATGACGGCGGCGCTGTCGAACACCATCCATACCATATCGGCGCGGCGAAACACGGCGCTCGGCGTCGGCACCGCGAAAGGAAACTCGATTTTCAGTGCATCGCTCGACTGACGCACAGTTGCAACGACGGGCGCATTGGGATCGGGTGCCGGCGCACGCGCCGCCATGGCTTGCGCCGGCACAGGAGCGGCGGCGGGTGCAGTTGGCGCTTGCGGCGCTGCGGGCGCCGGTTGCACGGTGGACGCAGCCGCCGCGACCGGTGGAGGTGCTGCGGGAGCAGACGGCATGGCAACGGCCGGCGGCGGCGCAACGGGCGCGGCCGCTTTCGCTGTCTCGGGTGCCGGCGCAGCGGCGGGCGCCGCCGCTGCTGCTACTTGTTTTGGCGGCTGAGCAACAATCGGCGCCGGTGGCAGAGCAAGCGGCGCCGACGGCGCCGGCGCAGCGGGCACGGCGATGACCTTGGGCTGCGGGCCCACGGCCTGTGCGGCCTCCGGTGGCGTCGTATCCTTCGCCGGCACCGTGTCCGGTGCATCGATGGCGGGAGCCGCACCGGGTGGCGTAGCCTCGGCCGCCTTCTTGACGACGCCCTCGGCGACCTTCGGAGGCGCCCCACCTGTGCTCACGTCGACGGCGAAGCCGCGGTCCTCGCGGAAGGTGCGCACCTCGGGAGATCCGTTGAGCACGAACGTCACCGACGTCGAGTCGAAATCGCCGTCGGTATCGATCGACTTCAGCGTCGGCGGCAGGTTGGCGATCGCGTCTGCGAGGTCCCAACGGATCTGCTGATCGAAGTTGAGCTTGACCTGCCCCTTGCTCTGCGCCGGCACGACGTTCGCCGTCACCGGCATATCGAAGACGTAGCGCATGAAGGTCGGCTGCCGCGCGACACGCACGCGGATCAATGGCGCCTGTTTTTCACGCTCCGTGAGCCGCTGCTGATGCAATTTTCGCTCGGCCTCGCGCGCCCGGCGCGCGAGATCGTCAATCACCTCCTGCGGCAAACCGGGCTTTACGCCCGTCCATGTGTCGGGCAGCAGATCGATGTAATAGCGTTCACCTGCGGGAATCGTGTGCACCGTCACCTTGCGGGCGAGTGCGATGCGCACGGCCGTGCCGTCGGGATCGCGGCGCGCCGCGCTGATGTAATCGGGAGCGCTGATGTTGAGGCGATCGACCGAAACGTTCACGGGCTTCTTGAAGTTGACGATCAGGACCGCGCCAGATTGGTGCACGCTCGCTTCCACCTGATCATCGAAGCGAAACAGAAGGCGCCCATAGCCCCCGTCGGTGTAGACCGACACGTCACCCTTCATCTGATCGTCGGCTTGGGCCGGGCCGGCGAATGTCATCGCAAGCAGTGTCGCCACGCGCAAAAGCCGCGCCGCGGCGCCGCGCCACGCACGCATGTCCTTCGAAGCGACGGGCAAAACGCTCATGCAATGCCATTCCAGCCGGCGAGCATGCCGGTCGCGCCAGCCTATAAAGTTGCATTTAAAGGCGCGTTAACCGTGCCGGTCACTGTTGAGGCGAATTGGCAAGCGTTGGTTTCGGGGGTCAGCCCCCCGGCTTGCCTTCGATCTTGGGCAAGTCGTTCGTGCCCGGTGTCTTGACTTGCGCGTTGGCGCGGTTGGCGAGTTCGACTGTGAGCCGCTCGGCCGAGTCCGGCGTCATCTGCCCCAGAATGTCGGACATTTTGCGCGGATTCATTTGCGTCGTGACTTCGATGAGTACTTTGAGATCGAGGCGATCGAAGATGCGCGCGGCGTCTTTCGGCTTCATGTTTTCGTACATCGCGACGATGCTCTTGAAGCGCGAGGCCTCGGCAGCGTCACGATTCCCGACCGCCGTGTCGACTTTCGACTGTAAATCCTTCAACTCCATCGCCTTCGAGTCGAGGCGCTTTTCGGCGGCCTTGACCAGATTCTCGCGCATATCCAGGTCGCGGCTGCGCGAGTCGAGTTCCTGCCGCCGCTCCTGCAAGCGCTCGAGAAGCGCGCGCTCACCCGGCGAGTTGACCTTGCCCTGATCGAGGGGGAGCGAAGCGCCGGCGACCTCCAGCTTCGGCGGCTCCGGCGCCTTGTTGCTCGTTTTGAGCTGCGTACTTTCGGCGGGCTTCTGCTCTTCGCTTCCGACCGAGCCGGTAATGTCGCGATTGGCCTGGTCGTTGAAATTGAACATCTGGTGCGCCCACGATGACGGCGCGGGCTGGCGCGCCTCCGGCACATAGCCGGGCGCACGCTCGTCGACGATCTTCGGCTGCGCCGGCACGCTGTCGGCGCTGACGACCTTCATCACGTTCTTGTCGCGGGCCTGCAAGCGATCGGCCAGCGTATAACCGCCGTCGAAAACCAGACCGGACACCTTGAGCGCGAAGAGGCTGACCGTCGCCAAAAGGACGATCGGAATCAGCCGCACATCGCGCAGGATACGGTTCATGCCGCCAGACCATTGAGGCGAGCGCGCGTACGCTCGGCAAAAGCCTGCGCCGCGGCGGCGAGCGACTTGGCATCCGGCACCGCCGGCGCCGGATCGGCGGGACGCCCCGCGCCGGCGATGCGCACCAGGCGCGTGAACAATTCCTCGCCGGCGTTGAGCTGGCGCTCGATATCGGCCGAGAGTTTCTCGCTGCGCTCGAGCCGCTCGCTGAGCGTCTGCTCGCCCTCTCGCATTGTCTGCTTCAGCCCCGCGATGGCGCGCTCGGCGATCTCGGTGGCGGTGATCAACTCGGAGATGGTGGCGCGCAGCGACTGCTCGTCGGCCTTGAGCAGGCGAAGCTGCTTGTTGAGCCGGACGCAATACAGGATGGTGAGCAGCAGCAGGACCGAGACCATGCTCTCGATCGCGAATCCGTAGTGGTAGCTCACGGCGCCTCCAAACGATTGGTTGACTCGTCCGCTTTCTCGAACATGGCGAAGGTGGTGCGCGGCTTGCGCAAGGGCTTGACGACGCGCACGGCGACACGGTCTCCGACGCGGCCCATGCGGCCCTCGGTCAGCGTGATGTCGCCGCAGCGGACCGTGACCAGCGCATCGGGCTTGAGCTCGAGCATCAGCGTGTCGCCGACGTCGAGGCTCATCATCCGCCGCAGCGGCAACCGCTCTTCATAAAGCACGGCATCGACGCCGACCTGCGCCTGGCCGATTTCCGTTGCGAGATGGCCTTCCCAGATCTCGTCGCGGCCGAACTTTTCGCCCATGAACATCTGGAGGAGAACGGCGCGGATCGGCTCGATCGTCGCATAAGGCAGAAGCAGTTCGATATTGCCGCCGCGGTCTTCCATGTCGATGCGCAGGCGCACCAGAATGGCCGCGTTGGCGGGACGCGAAATGGCGGCGAAGCGCGGATTGGTCTCCAGCCGGTCGATGTTGAACTTCACCGGCGACAGCGGCTTGAAGGCCAGCTCGGCGTCGGCCAGCACCACCTCGATCATGCGTTTGACGAGGTTCGTCTCGATGGTGGTGTAAGGCCGGCCCTCGACGCGCACCGCGCCCTGGCCGCGGCGGCCGCCGAGCAGCACGTCGATGATCGAATAGATGAGGCTCGAATTAACGGTGGCGAGGCCGAAATTGTCCCACTCCTCCGCCTTGAACACCGCAAGAATCGCTGGCAGCGGGATCGAGTTGAGATAGTCGCCGAAACGCACCGAGGTGATGCGGTCGAGCGAGACTTCGACGTTGTCGGAGGTGAAATTGCGCAAGGAGGTCGTCATCAACCGCACCAGGCGGTCGAAGACGATTTCCAGCATCGGCAGGCGCTCGTAGGACACCATCGCCGAATCGATGATGGCGCGGATGCCGGAGTTATCATTGAGCGTGACATCGGCCAGGCTGAAGCCGAGCAGGCTGTCGATTTCCTCTTGATTGAGGATGCGCTCGGCGCCGCCCTTGCCGCCCTGCACGCCGCCGCCGTCGTCGACCATCGCCGCCCATTGCGCGGCGGCCTCGTCGACGCCGCTGGCCGGCGCGGCCTCCGCAGCGGGCACCGGCGCGCCCGATTCTGCTTCCAGCGCCAGGCCCCACTCGGCCGCCAGCGCGTCTTGGTCGATCTGGTCTTTTTGTTGTGCCATCGGCTACGCCGTCCCTATTGGACGACGATCTCCTTGAACAGAACAGCGGTGATGCGGTTCGGCGCGACGACGGCGTTAACCCGCCGGGTCAACTCCTCCTTCAGCCGGTAAAGACCGGCAGAGCCATCGAGGTCGGTCGGCCGCAGTTCGCGCAAATAGGTCTGGAAGGCGTCTACGACCCGCGGCATCAGCGGCTGGATCTTCGGCACCAGATCGGCGTCGGGCAACTCGAGGACGATCTTCACTTTGAGATATTGGGCCCGGTCGGCGCCGCCGGTATTCGAGAGATTCACCAGCACGTCGGGCAGATCGACGAAGGTCGCGGGCTTGACTACGGCTTCCTTCGGCTTTTCCGCCCCGGAATGACCGAAGAAAAGATAGCCCCCTGCCCCGCCGCTGAGGAGAACCACAAGCCCTCCGGCAGCGATGATCATCATCTTCGGTGACAGTTTCTTCTTCGGCTTTGCACCTTCTGCCTCGGCGTCCGGCTTGTCCTCATCCGCAT
>DASXOK010000376.1:0-7713 GCA_036494425.1 Pseudolabrys sp. | reverse complement strand
GCGATCGCGGCGGCGATGGTGTAGACGGTCACCAGCCGGCGGTGCACCGGCGAGCCGATCGCGTTCATGCGGCGGACGTTCTCGCGGATGCCGGTGAGCGCGGCGCCGAACGGCGAATAGACGATGCGGCGCACGACGTAGAACACCACCGCCAAAGCGACGAGCGCGTAGATGTAGTAAGTGTGGCCGTAGAGGTCGTAGTCGAACTTGCCGAACAGCGGATCGAAGGTAAGCCCCGGCAGGCCGTCATAGCCGCCGGAGATGTCCGAGCGTAGGTTGCCGGCCTCCTGAAGCATGATCGCCGTGGCAAGCGTCAGCATCAGCAACGTCAGCCCGCGATAGCGCAACAGGAACCAGCCGGTGATGAAGCCGACCAGCCCCGCGATGATCGCCGCGGCGAAGAGCCCGCTGATCGGCTCGGTCCAGCCAAGCTTGGCAGCGCCGAGGCCGACGGTATAGGCACCGATGCCGAAGAAGGCCGCGTGTCCCAGCGTGACGATGCCGGCATAGCCGAGGATCAGATCGAGCGAGAGCGCGAACATGATCATGACCAGGACCTGGCTGCCGAAGGTCATGCGGTCCGGGAAGATGAAATAGAGGGCGATGGCAATGAGCCACGGCAGCGCCTCGGCGGCGCGGAAGCGGTGCCGCTTGATCAGGAAGTTTGCGGCCCGTTCGCGCGAGGCCGCGGGCTTGGCGGGGGTGGTCATGGTGTCACTCACGGCCATAGAACCCCGCCGGCTTGATCAGGAGCACCACGACGGTCACCGCATAGATGAAGAAGCCCCCCGCATCCGCGAAAAGGTATTTGCCGGCCGTATCGAAGACGCCGAGCACCAGCGCCGCGAGCAGCGTGCCTTTCAGGCTGCCGAGGCCGCCGACCGCGACAACGATCAGGAACAGCACGAGATAGAGCACCGCGAAATAGGGCGTCAGGCCGAAGAGCTGGATCGCAAGGCCGCCGCCGAGCGCGGCGAGCCCCGAGCCCACCGCAAACGTCAGCGTGAACAGGCGATCGACATTGATGCCGACGGATTCGGCCATGCGCCGGTTATCGACGGCGGCCCTGATCTTAGCGCCGATATTGGTGCGCTCGAAAACGTACCAGAGCACGGCGATCAGGATGACGCCGAGCACGATGAGGAAGGCGCGATAGCTCGGGAAAGCCCGGAAGCCGAGATTGATGTCGCCTTGCAGCCAGTTCGGCAGCGGCACCGATTTCGGGATCGGCCCGTAGAAATAGGTGAAGGTGGCGATCGCCATGAAGGCGAGCCCGATGGTCAGCAGCACCTGCTCGAGATCCGTCGCCTTATAGAGGCGCCGGTAAAGCACGCGCTCGAACGGGATGCTGATAAGGCCTACCAGGATGGATGCGATGATCAGCGACGGCACGAAATCAATGCCGAGCGTGCGCGTCAGCGTGACGACGACATAACCGCCTGCCATGGCGAAAGCGCCGTGCGCCAAATTCACGAAGTTCATCAGCCCCATCGTGACCGAAAGGCCGACGGAGGTAATGAACAGGAACATGGCGTAAGCCAGGCCGTCGAACAGGATGCTGACGGCGATGTTGGCAACGTGCGGCACGAGCCCCACCCCTCGTCTTTAGTAAGACGCCGCCGCGCTATTTATGCGCGGCGGCGTTGTTGGGTGTCAAATCGCAATCAGATCAAGAGCCGCAGCGGCCGATCTTGAGCTCTTTGCACTCATCCTTCACCGCCTTGGTGGTGCCGAGGACCTTTTCGCCGAGCTTGCCGTCGGGCTTGCGATAAACCTCGAGGGCATGCTCGTCCTGCACCACGTCGCGGGTTGCCGGATCGATCGTCACATGGCCGCGCGGACCATCAGCCGACCAGCCCTTGAGCGCCGCGATGACCTTCGAGCCGTCGGACACATTGCCGTTCAGCTTCTTGATGGTGTCGAAGATGGCGTGCATGGTGTCCCAGCCGGCCGCCGACATGAAGTCCGGATAGGAGTCGGGACCGTATTCCTTGTGCCAGGCTGCCAGGAAGGCCTTGTTTTCCGGGTTATCGAGGTCGACCGCATAGTGGCCCATCACGATGGTGCCGATCGCCGCATCGCCCATGTCCTGGAGCTTGTTGTCCGGGATGAGGTCCATCGGCCCGATCAGCTTGATGCCGGCCTTGCGCATCCCAAGCTCACCATAGGCCTTCATCACGCCGGTCGCGTGCGCGCCCGACGGAATGAACACGTACATGCAGTCCGGGTGCGCGTCCTTGATGCGCTGGAAGAACGGCGTGAAGTCTGGCACCTGCACCGGGCTGCCGAGCGGAATAGACATCGAGACCTTGCCGCCGGCCATCTCGAAGCCCTTGATGAAGGCTTCAGTGGAATCCTTGCCTGGCGGGAAATCGGTGTAGGCGACCGCCGCGGTCTTGCAACCGATCGTGTTGAAGGCATAAGCGCCCATCGGATAGGCCGGATGCCACATGCTGAACGACAGGCGCGCAATGTACGGCGACAGGTTGGTGATCCAGGCCGTACCGGCATTGGCGATGATCATCGGCACCTTCGCCTGCGTGACCACGGGAGCCAGCGCGATCGCCGACGGCGAGAACACGAAACCGGTGAGGATTTGCACCTTGTCGTTGGTGATCAACTCCGTCGCCACGGTCTTGGCTTGGGCGCCGGTCGGCGGACCTTCATCGCGCTTGACGATCTCGATCTTGTTCGGAGCGATATCGTTCGCGTGCAGCTTCACATAGAGATCGAAGGCCTTGTCGATCTGGTGACCGAGGTCGGCATTGGCGCCGCTGAACGGCAGCACGACGCCCACTTTTACGGTCTCAGCCTGCGCTGCCCCGCCAACCGCGAGAGCGAGGGCAGCAGCGCCCACCCAATGGAAGATTTTCATTATGTTTCTCCCTTACCACCTTGAAATAACGTATAATTCCGCCCTTCGGTGGGCCGTTTCGAGGCCCCCCTCGTTTTGCATGACCTGCACACAATCGAAGCTGCCGGTCAATCCACGCCAGGCGCGGCGGCGCGTCACGGTCCTCAGAAAAGACCGCGTGTCACCACAGGCTTACGCCGGGACGTGAGCCGTTGCCATACTTGTGGCGGGGCGATCTGTCGAGATCAGGAGTTATAGTTCATGCGGCGCTCTTGGCCGCCTCGGCGGTGGAAATAGCCGGCGCCGTCTGGTCATGGCGCGCGACCAGCCCGTCGAGGGACGCGACCTCGACACGGTTGCGTCCGTGCTCCTTGGCGAAATAGAGGGCCTGATCGGCCTGCGCCAGCAATTCGGGCATGTCGAGCACCACTTCCTGGCAATGCACAATGCCGATGCTGACGGTTGCGCAGACCGGACGGCCGTCGACGGTCTGCGCGGCCTGCGCAAAGCCTTCGCGGATGCGCTCGGCCACGGCGACCGCCTTGTCGCGGCTGGTGTCGCGCATGACGGCCGCGAACTCCTCGCCACCGAGGCGCCCGATCAGGTCGCTCGAACGCATCGACTGGCGTGCGGATTCCGTGAAAACCTCCAACACCCGGTCGCCGAGGGCGTGACCGAAACGGTCATTGATCGACTTGAAGTGATCGAGGTCGATCAGCAGCACGGCTGTCGGACGTGGGTCGGCACTATGCTGCTTCGCCATCAGGGCGGCATCCTGGAGGAACGAGCGGCGGTTGGCGATGCCGGTGAGCGGATCGACCATCGCCGCGGTGCGGTGGCGCAACTCGGTGCGCTCCTTCGCCATGGCGAGCAGGATGAAGGCGATCGAAATCGTGAACAGCAGCGCCTCGAAGGACAGCACGGTCAGCCAGACGCTGCCGAACATATTGTTGTCGGTCGGCGTATAGGGCAGGACCGCGACCAGTGGCGTGCGCAGCAGAAACAGCGCGCCGTGCGCGAACAGCATGAAGATAGCCGGCCAGCGCGAGACGAGTTGCTCGGCGCGGCCGCGCCAGAATTCGAAAGCCGTGAGCCACGTGTAAGCGGTGATGATGCCGGAGGCCATCAGCGAGCGCAGGTCGATGTTGTCGGCGACCACCGGCAGGCGGCAGACCAGCAGCCAGAGCACCGCGCCGGTGACCAGATAGACCGGCTCCGCAGGCCGTCCGTCGAACACACGCGCGCCGGTCCAGGTCACCGCAAAGGCGGTGAACAAGAGCGCATTGGCGAGGTCGATGGTCACAAGATCGGGCGCGGAGCCGTACATGCCGAAGAGCATGACCGAGCCGGCGCGGATCAGGTGCGCGAAGCCCCACCAGCAGACCGCGTGGATCGCGGTGTTCTGCGCCCAGGCAAAGAGCAGCAGCAAGCCAAGGATAGCCTCGACGTAGATCGTCACCATGAACAGCGTGTTGACGTCGAGGTTCATCACTCCTGCACCACTCCTTCGCAATCCGCATTTCTGGGATCGCGCCCGCCCGTGGGTGACGAATAGACGTGGGCGGGAAAAAAGTGGTGAAGAGAGTCCGGTTCGCACAACCATTGCGGGGGTATGGTTTCGGAGGTGTTTCCAGACCGGAGGCAATTCTTCATACATTACCAGCGTCGGATTTTTCCGAGCGTATCCAGCCATTTGGCCGGTCTTTGAGGCACCGGACCGGGTGGCCTTGTGACCGCCCCGTGCCTCCACTAGGTTCGAATACTATCCAACGAAGAGCCGGACCCGGGCATGCACATTCGCGACGGGCTGATCGATGCGATCGGCCACACACCTCTCATCAAACTCGAGCGCGCCTCGGCGGAAACCGGCTGCACGATCCTTGGCAAGGCGGAGTTCATGAATCCGGGCGGCTCCGTCAAGGACCGCGCCGGCCGGCAGATGATCCTCGAGGCGGAACAGCGCGGTGAGTTGCGCCCGGGCGGGCTGGTGGTCGAATCCACCGCGGGCAATACCGGCATCGGTCTGGCGGTCGTCGCCAATGCGCGCGGCTATCGCACGCTGATCGTCATCCCGGAGACACAGAGCCAGGAAAAGAAGGACATGCTCCGCCTGTGCGGGGCCGAACTGGTCGAGGTGCCCGCGCTCCCTTACGGCAACCCGAACAACTACCAGCATGTCGGCCGCCGGCTCGCCGAAGACCTCAAAAAGACCGAGACCAATGGCGTCATCTTCGCCGACCAGTGGAATAATCTCGACAACAGCAAGGCGCACTACGTCTCGACCGGTCCCGAGATATGGGAGCAGACCGACGGCAAAGTCGACGCTTTCATCTGCTCGGTCGGCACCGGCGGCACCCTTGCCGGCACAGCAGCGTTCTTGCGCGAGCAGAAGAAGGACATCGTGATCGGCGTCGCCGACCCGCGCGGCGCGGCGATGTACAATCTCTTCGCTCACGGCGAGGCGAAGGCGAGCGAAGGCGGCTCGATTACCGAAGGCATCGGGCTCGGCCGCGTGACGCCGATCATCGAGGGCCTCACGGTCGACAAACCCTATCTCATTCCAGACGAAGAAGCCCTGCCGCTCGTCTTCGGCCTCCTCGAGCACGAGGGGCTCTGCCTTGGCGGCTCGACCGGGATCAATATCGCCGGCGCGATCCACCTCGCCCGCGACCTCGGTCCAGGCCATACGATCGTGACCATTCTTGCCGACGGCGGCGCGCGTTATCAATCGAAGCTGTTCAATCCGGATTTCCTGCGCTCGAAGAATTTGCCGGTGCCGGAATGGCTGACGCGGAACGCAAACATCAAGCCGCCCTTCGTGAAGACGTGAGGCCGTAATGCCGACCGACTGTCTCTTCCGCGAGGCTTCGTATCTGACCGACTGTGAGGCGCGCGTCCTCGCCGTCACCGATCAGGGCGGCGTCGTGCTCGATCGCACCGTGTTTTATGCCACGTCGGGCGGCCAGCCCGGCGACACCGGCGCGCTCACGTCGCCGGACGGGAGTCGCGTCGCGCTTGCGACCGCAATCTATACGGACGCGGCGAAGACCGAGATCGCCCACGTGCCGACCGACGGCGCACCGGCGCTCAAGCCCGGTGACACCGTGACGGCCGCGATCGACTGGGAAAAACGCTATGCCCGCATGCGCGTGCACACGGCGCTGCATCTCCTGTCCGCCGTATTGCCGTATGCGGTGACCGGCGGCTCCGTCGGCGATGGCGATGGCCGGCTCGACTTCGACATTCCCGACTCCGGTCTCGACAAGGACACCGTCACAGCGAAGGTCAACGAGATGATCGCGACTGGCGCGGCCGTCTCGAGCCACTGGATCAGTGATGAAGAACTCGAAGCCAATCCGGGCCTGGTGAAGACCATGTCGGTGAAGCCGCCGATGGGCACCGGCCGTGTGCGGCTGATCGAGATCGCGGGGCTCGACTTGCAGCCATGCGGCGGCACGCATGTCCGCAGCGTGGCCGAGATCGGTACGGTGCGCGTGACGCAGATCGAGAAGAAGGGCAAACAGAACCGCCGGGTACGGCTGGTTTTGGCCTGAGCACTCGCGGATCGGTCTGTTGCGTCGCGGGAACGATTGGGTGATGGTTCGCATTGAACCTGGAACCCGCCGGACCCCGACCATGACCGACAGCGCAAGCACGACATCCGCAAGCAAGTGGCTCCGATCCACCGAATGGCTGGCCGGCGAGCTGGGCAAGCCGAATGTCGTGGTCGTCGACGGCTCGTTCTATCTTCCGGCGCAGAAGCGCGACGCCAAAGCCGAGTATGTCACCGCCCACGTTCCTGGCGCAGTATTCTTCGACGTCGACGCGGTCGCCGATCATTCCACCGAACTGCCGCACATGCTGCCTGGCCCTGAGCAGTTCGGCGAGGCCGTCGGCGCCCTCGGCATCAGCGAGAAAGACACCATCGTCGTCTATGACGGGCTTGGCCTGTTTTCGGCGCCGCGCGTGTGGTGGACGTTCCGCATCTTCGGGGCCAAGAACGTGTTCATCCTCGATGGCGGACTGCCCGCATGGACGGCGGAAGGACGCAAGACCGAGGCCGGCCCGGTCAAGCGCGAGGCACGCAAGTTCAACGCCGAGATGGATACGCACGCCGTCGCCATGCAGGTGGACGTCCAGATGGCGCTCAACAGCGGCAGCGCACAGATCGTCGACGCCCGCCCGGCCGGGCGTTTCGCCGGCCGCGATCCCGAGCCACGGCCGGGCCTGCGCGGCGGGCATATGCCGGGTGCACTCAATGTCCCCTCCTCCGAGCTGGTGGAGAACGGGCGGCTGGTATCGCCCGAGCGCATCGCGCAGGCTTTCGCCAAAGCCGGCGTCGACACAGACAAGCCGATCATTACGAGCTGCGGCTCCGGCGTCTCAGCCGTGATTCTTGCGCTCGGTCTCGATGCGCTGGGCAAGCCGCCGGTGCAAGTCTATGACGGTTCGTGGTCGGAATGGGGTGGACGCCCCGATCTCGCGGTGAAGAAAGATTGAAGCGCGCGGCCCGGTCACGGCGCCCGACGGCAAGCGCTCAGGCTTCGCCACCGGCACCAATGTCGTCGTCGACGGCGACATGACGCGCAAGATGATCTACGAAGACTAACCAACGCATTCAGACATTCGCTTATTTGAATGCAGATCGAATAACGCTCAGCTGAATTCTACAGGCCGAAACGGGCGAACCTGTGCCCCCGCGCTCGTCAGACCGAAATGATGCGGTCGCGGACAGCCAGAGCCACCGCGTGGGTGCGATTCACCGCGCCCATCTTGCGAACGGCGGTCTGCACGTGCTCATCGACAGTCCGCTTTGCGATGTGCAGAATTTCCCCGACTTCCCAAGCCGATTTGCCTTG
>DASXOK010000375.1:0-1571 GCA_036494425.1 Pseudolabrys sp. | reverse complement strand
TGCGCGACGTCCTACATGATCGATCCGGCCTCGGTCGGGTCCGGCGGACGCATGGTCCGTTGCGCGCGTTGCCGGACGACCTGGTTTGCCGGCGCCGCGACCGCCGAAAACGATGTGAGCGCCTTCGTCGACAGCGTCATCGCCGAGGCCGAGTCGGACGCGGGCGCCGGCGCGATGCCGCCGGGCGCGCCGCCCGACAACGGTCCGCCGCCGGCGGACGATTTCAGCTTCCAATCCGTCCCGGGCGGCGACATGCCCGAGGCCAGTCCCGAATGGCCGCCGGCCGAGCAGCCGTCCCCCGAGCACCTGCCGCCAATGCCTGAATTCGCGGTCGCGGCCGAGGAAACGGTGCCGATCACCGATGCGCCGTCGCTGGTGCCGCCGATCGAGCATATGCTGGACCCGGGCGCGCTACATGCCGCGCCTGATTCCGAGGATGTCGAGTCGTTCGCCGCCCGCCGCAAGCGGCTGCAAACGAAGCGCAAGACCTCGCGTCGCTCGTCGCGCTGGACGGCCGTGATCCTGGTGCTGTTCGCCTTCAACGTGGCGCTGGTCGGCGCGCGCAACGAGGTGGTGCGCTATCTGCCGCAGACGGCGTCGCTCTTCGCGCTGATCGGAATGCCGGTCAATCTGCGGCATCTGAAATTCGAAAACGTGCGCATCACCAAGGAAATGCAGGACGGCGTCACCATCTTGATGGTCGAAGGCAACATCGTCTCGGCCTCCGACAAGGCGGTCGAACTGCCGCGCCTGCGCTTTGCCGCGCGCAATGCCTCCGGCCAGGAGATCTACACCTGGATGCTGAAGCCGGAGCGCAGCATCCTCGGTCCGGGCGAAAACCTGAAATTCCAGAGCCGGCTGGCCTCGCCGCCGCCCGAGGCGTCGGATGTGATGGTGCGGTTCTTCACCGCCGCCGATGCCGCGGCCGCCGCCAGCAAGAAGTAGCGGCTTCTTATCCCCATTCTCCGCTCATGCCCGCGGACGCGGGCATCCAGACTTTGCCGCGGCTCGTGAAAGAGCTGGATTCCCGCTTGCGCGGGAATGAGCGGAGTGTGATTGGCCGCGCCAAAGATATATCTTGCGTTACATCTCCGTTTGGCCTATCCATGATGCATCAAAAGATATATCTTTCTATTCGAAATCGATATATCTCACTGAAATAACAGGAGTTTTGAATGCATCATCACCGACACTCGGAAGGCCGCTTCGGCCATGACTGCGCCGGCGGACGGCACGGACGGGGTCGCCATCGCGGCTTCGGCGGACGCCACGGATTTGGCGGACGCCACGGCATGGGCGACGACGACACCATGCACGCGGGCCGCATGCTCGCCCAAGGCGACCTGCGCCTGATCGCGCTGGCGCTGATCGACGAGCAACCCCGGCACGGCTACGACATCATCAAAGCGCTCGAGGAGAAGACCTCGGATTGGTACTCACCGAGCCCCGGCATCGTCTATCCGACGCTTACTTATCTCGAGGAGACGGGCTTCCTCACCGCGCAGCAAGAGGGCGCCAAGAAGCTCTACACCATCACCGAGGAAGGCCGCACGCATCTGCAGGAGAACCGC
>DASXOK010000374.1:0-13984 GCA_036494425.1 Pseudolabrys sp. | reverse complement strand
CCGCCGATCAGCGACATCGCCAACAGCGAGCGCACGCCCATGGTGTGGTAGAGCGGCATGACGCCGAGCGTGCGCTCGCCGTTGGCGTACTGGTTCTGCGCCACATGCGCGACGGCGGCGGCACGCTCGGCGCGCTGACGGCGCGGCACGCCTTTCGGCTTGGCCGTGGTGCCGGACGTGTAGAGCATCACCGACCAGGCATCGGCGCCGACGCGTGGCTCGGCACTAGCGGCTTCGCGCGCGAGCAGGCTCGCCCACTTGATCTCGTCGCCCTGCGCGGCGTCGAGCGCGATGCGGATGCGCGCTTGCGCCTCCTTGGACTCGCGCATCGCTGAAGCAGAAACGTCCTCGAAGACAACCGCCTTGGCTTCGGAATTCCCGACGCAGAAATCGATCTCATCGGCCTTGGAGCGCCAGTTGATCGGCGTAATGACGATGCCGGCGAACTGGCAGGCCCAATGGATGGTGGCCGCCTCCCAGCGGTTCTGCAGCACGGTGATCAGATGATCGCCCGGCATCAGACCGAGTTCGTCGAAGCCTGCCACCACGGCAGAGATGCGAGCGTACCATTCGGTATAGGTCAGACGCACGTCACCGTCGACGATGGCCAAGCCGTTAGGATCGCGCTCGACGCTCCCGAGAAAGCTGTTGCCAAGGTCAAGCATCGGCAGGGGCCTCCCGCAGTCTTTTGGCCGCATCCATGGCCGCGGCCAGAATCGGGACGTAGCCGGTACAGCGGCACAGATGGCCGCCGAGGAATTCGCGTAGATCATCCTCGGACGGATCCGGCCGGCGGCTGAGGTAATTGTCGAGTGACATCAGGATGCCGGCGGTGCAGAAGCCACACTGCAAGGCATGATGGCGGCGGAAGGCCTCCTGAAGAACTGAGAGGCGGCCAGGCTCCGGCGCCAGCCCTTCCACGGTGCGGATCGTGGCGCCGTCGGCCTGCACCGCAAGTGTGAGGCAGGCGCGCGCGGGGACGCCGTCGATTTCGACGGTGCAGGCGCCGCAGACGCCGTGCTCGCAGCCGACATGGGTGCCGGTCTGGCCCAACTCGTAGCGCAGGAAATCGGTGAGCAGCATGCGCGGCTCGGCCTCGGCTGCGACCGGGCGGCCGTTGAGCGTGAAGCGCACAGGATAGCGGCGATTGGCGCTCAGGCGCGGCATCGGTGCGCCTCCTCGATTGTTGCGCGGCCCATACGGCGCACCAGCTCGCGGCGATAGCGCGCGGTCGCATGCAGGTCGTCGCGCGCATCGAGCTCCCAGGCGAAGGCGTCGAGCGCATCGTCGAGCGCGCTGCCGTCCAGATCGTCGAATTGACGCAAGGTCGGTCTGTCGGCAACGCCCCCGACGGCCAGGCGCGTCGTCTTGTCGGACACGACCGCTGCGCAGGCGACAATGGCGAAGTCGCCGTGACGGCGGCCGAATTCCTGGAAGGCGTAGCCGTGGCCGATCTTCCTTTTGGGAACGACCACAGCCTCGATCAGCTCGTTGTCGGCGCGGTCGGTCGACATCATGCCGACAAAGAAATCGCTCGCGGTTACACGGCGGCGGCCACGCCGCGTGGAGAGCTCAACGGCGCCATCAAGCGCGAGCAAGGCGAGCGGAATTTCCGCGCTTGGATCGGCATGAGCGACCGATCCGCACACAGTGCCGCGGCTGCGCGTTTGCGCATGGCCGACCCAGGGCAGGGCGGCCTTCAGAAGGGGCAGGTCATCGCCGACCTGCGGCCAGGCCAGCAACTCGGCTTGGCGCACGCCGGCGCCGATGCGGATGGCGTTACCGCCCGCCGCGATCTTGCGCAGCTCCGGCAGATGCATAATGTCGATGAGCGCTTTGGGCCGCACCAGCCGCATCGACAGCATCGGCAGCAATGTCTGGCCGCCGGCTATGACACGCGCGTCCTTGCCATGCTCGGCGAGTGCGGCGTGGGCCTCGGCGATGTCCGCGGCCCGGATGTAATCGAAACGGGCGGGCTTCATGCGCCCCTCCCGAACAGCCGGGCGAGGAGGCCCGGCTTCTTCTCAGGCTTGCCGCCCGTGTGGCGCACCAGCGCGGCGAAGAACTGCTTGATCACCACCTTCGCCGCGCCGTCGAGCAGACGGCCGCCGATGGAAGCGACCTTGCCGCCGATCTCGGCATCGTAGTCGTACGTCACATGCGTGCCGCCGTCGGCGGTCGGCGCGAGTTCGATGCGGCCGGTGCCGCGTGCGTCGCCCAGGGCGCCCGTGACGACCCCGGTCAGCGTGACCGCGCGCGGCGCGTCGAGATCGGAGAGCGTGATATCGGCTTTGTAGCGACCGGTGACCGGGCCGACGCCAAGCGTCACGTCGGCGCGGAAATGGGTATCGGAGAGCTTCTCGACTCCATGCGCGCCGGGGATGATCGCTTCGAGTGTCTTCGGGTCGAGCAGCATGCGCCACACAGCGTCGGGCGTCGCCGTGACCTGTGCGTCGCCGCTGCCGCGCAGTGCGCGGCCTTTGCCGGTGACGGGCATCGGCGCCTTGACGGTGCGCGGCGCGCGTTCTTCGCCGTGCAGATGGGCGGCGATCTTTGCCGGGGTCAACGGCAGATCGACCGCCGCGATGCCGAGCGCATCGGCCACCGCATTGGCGAGGCATGCAGGCGTCGACATGCAGTTACCTTCGCCGACGCCCTTGGTGCCGAGCGGCGTGAAAGGCGAGGGCGTCTCCGTATGTAGGATAACCGGCGCCGGCACTTCCATCGACGTCGGCACGAGATAGTCCGCAAAGGTGCCGGTGAGAAAACTGCCGTCGTCGCCGTAGGCGTATTCCTCATAGAGTGCGGCGCCAACCGCGTGCGCGAAGCCGCCGGTGACCTGCCCCGCCACCATACCGGGGTGCAGGATGCGGCCACAGTCGTGCATGGTGACGTATTTGTCGATGTGCACCGCGCCGGTGACGCGGTCGATCTCGACGCCGCAGAAATCGAAGATGAAGCCGTGGCAGAGCGAGGAGTTGATCTCGTCGGCTTCGGTCGGCGGGGTGAGCTCGGGCGGCGTCCAGAAGGTGGTCTCGCGCAGCGCCTGGTTCTCATTAGGCACCAGCCCGGGCGACCAATGGCTGGTGGCGGCCAGCCGCGCGAACGGCACGGCATTGTCGGGATTGCCGCGCGCGCGCACGCGTCCGTTCGCGAATTCGATCTCGTCCACGCCGACATTGAGCTGCGCGGCGGCCGTCTTGGCAAGCTTGGCCTTGATCCTCGAGGCGGCGAGGTGCGTCGCGCCGCCGGTCGCGGCGGCAAAACGGCTGGAATAGTTGCCGGAGGCGATCGACCAGGCATCGCACGCGGTGTCCAACTCCGTGACGACACGGATGTCGGAGGGCTTGAGGCCGAGCTCGTCGGCGACGATCTGCGCCACGACGGTGCGATGGCCCTGGCCCTGCGGTACCGAGGAGACATGCACTGAGACGGAGCCGAGCGGGTCGAGCGCGATCGTCGCGGTTGCCTGCGCCCCGTTCTTCGGGCCGGCCTTGCGGCGCTCTTCCGGCGTGAGAACGGTCGTGATGTAGCCCATGTTGGAGACGCTGGGCTCGACGGCAGCAACGCAGCCGATGCCGTAGATGCGGCCTTCGGCACGCGCCTTCATCTGCCGCTCGCGCAACTCCGCAAGGCCGCCGTCTTTCAGCGCCGCTTCAAAGGCCTGCACGTAGTCGCCAGAATCGAGCAGAGCGCCGGTCGCGGTGCGATAGGGGAAGGCGCCAGACGGGATGAGATTGCGGCGGATGACTTCGACCGCATCGAGCTTGAGTTCGACGGCGATGCGCTGCATCAGGCGTTCGAGCGGATAATAGACCTGCGGGCCGCCAAAGCCGCGGTTCAGTCCGGTCGGGGTCTTGTTGGTGAGTACGACGCGGTTGCGCACCGAGACATGCCGGATGTCGTAGGCCCCGGTGAGATTGCCGTGCATGCGGTAGAGCGTGGCGGGCTCGGGTGCGCGGATGTGCGCGCCGACATCTTCGAGCTGATCCCAGGCGAGCGCACGTACCCGCCCGTCTGCATCGACCGCGGCTTCCAGCGTGGTGACGCGGTTGGTGGCGGAAACGGACGCTGCGAGATGTTCGAGCCGGTCCTCGATCCATTTCACGGGCCGTCCCGATGCACGGGCCGCGATGCCCATAAGCACGATGTAAGGAAACAGCCCCTGCTTGATGCCGAAACTACCGCCGGAATCGGGCGGCGTGCGCAAACGCAAGCGATTTCCGGGCACTTTCAGAGCGCGCGCCATCACGGCATGCAGGCTGAAAGGCCCCATGAAATTGGCGAGCACGTCGTAGAAGTCTTCGGTCGGATCGTATTCGGCGACGAGGCCATAGGTCTCGATCGGCGTGCAGGAATTGCGCGGATAGCGGATGGTGACGGACACGCGATGAGCCGCGCTGGCGAAGGCGCTTTCGGGATCGCCGTAGCGGAACAAGCGCTCGCTGGCGAGATTGGAACGCAGTCCATCGTGCAAAATCGGCTGCGCCGGATCGAGCGCGGCGGCGGGATCGACCACCGCCGGCAGAGGCTCGTAATCGACTTCGATCAGATCGAGCGCGTCTTCGGCGAGGTAGCGATTGGCCGCGACGACCACAGCCACCGGCTCCCCGACATAGCGCACGCGATCGACCGCGATGGGCCAGCACTCGATCGGCGCCTTCACGCCGACGACGAGACTCGCGGAGAGCTTGGTGATGTCCGCGCCGACGAGCACAGCGGCCACGCCTTCGGCTTTTGCGGCATCGGCGGTGTGGACGCCCAAGATGCGCGCGTGAGCATGCGGCGAGCGCAGGATGGCGGCGTGCAATGTGTCGGGCTTGGTGCCGATATCGTCGATGAATCGGCCGCGTCCGGTCAGCAGCGCGGCGTCTTCCACGCGCTCGACCGACTGGCCGCACCACCGGCTCGCTTCGACGGACATTCCTCTCGCGTCCCTCCGCTGCGCTCTTGATGGGCGCATGCCCGGGACGCTGTCACGGGCGGACGAGAGGAGCGATACCGCCCCGTCTCATCACTTACCGAAAAGTCTCATTTCAATCGGTCAGGCGCAGGCGGCGGAGCCCATGCGTGCGACTTGGCGGAACTCGCTCGGATTCACGCCCGCATGGTCGCGGAAAAAGCGCGTGAAATGGCTCGGCGCGCTGAAACCAAGAGTGTCGCTTACGGCGGCAAAGCTGTCGTCGCGGTGCACGACAGATTTCACGGCCAATTCCATGCGCAGCAGATTGAGATAGACGTGCGGCGTCATTCGCGTGGAACGCTCGAACAGGCGATAGAAATGCGCACGCGAGAGCCCTGCTTCCTTGGCGAGTGCGTCGACGTCTTGCGCGGCCTGCGGCTCGAGGCGGAGAAGATCGACGGCGCGGCGGATGCGCCAATCGAAACGGTCGCGATTGCGGTCGACGTCGGCCAGACGGCGCGACAGCGTGCGCCATGGCGTGAAGCGTTCGATGACCGAAATCATCAGGTCCGACAGCAATTGCTCCTGTTCGGAGCCGGCGCCCGGATCGGCCAGCATCATGGCCGCGAGATCCATCGACAGCCGGCGGATGCGCGGCGACACTTCGCCTGCCGGCTTCTCGAAGAAGCCCGGCGCGCCGCTTGCCGCCCAGTTCGGCCGGAAACTCTTGAGCCAAGTGGGCTCGATGTAGAGCGCCAGGATGATCGTGCGCGGACGCTCTTTGTAATGAACGTATGCGTGCGGTTCCCAGGTGTTGATCAATACAGCCTGCTGGTCAGTCAACTGCACGAGATTGTCGCCAACCGCGAACTGCGTGTCGGCCCCGTCGGCCTTGATCAAGACGTGGCAATGTGGATGCGCATGACGCACCAGCGAGCGGTCCATGTCGAGCAACGCGACACGGCCGAAAACTCCATGTGTGATGCGCAGCGCTGTCGACATTCTGCTTCTTAGCACCCGGCCGGTGCGGTCATCGGTCAATTCACTCTATTCTTGCCTAATTAGCGCATCCGGCAAGCGGCGAATAGCCGCTGATTTTCAATGGTTTTTGACTGCGGGCCCGTTTCAGGAGGCAAGCGCTGCTGCAATCAAGAGGCGTGGCGGCTCTGCAATGGCCGCATCAGTCGCGTTGCGCTGCACAATGGCGGGCACTTCGCGGCAGCGGGCGAACCCGCGTCCCCTGCCAGCGGCGCATATGCGCTTTGCGGTGCAGGGCATTCGCCGGCAACGCCTGGCTGCGCATAAACCGCTAGAGAAAAAGTCGAAAACAGATTATCGCCGTTCCCTTGCTTTGCGGGCGATTGCCAGCGCAACGTCTCGCATGGAATGTTCTCGCCGCGAAGGACACCGTCATGACCACGATCGAGACATCTTCCTCCTCCATCGCGCCGACGAACCGGCCGCAGCCGATCACGACGCTGCGTGATTGGCTCGATCATCTCGCCGCGCGCGACCGGCTGGCGGTGATCCGGCCGGGAACGGCGCTGCGCTTCGAACTGGCAGCGATTGCCAAGCGGCTCGATGGTCACAAGGCGACGCTGTTCCCGCGTCCAGGCAATCATCCGATGCCGGTGCTCTCGGGCCTCGTCTCCGACCGGCAATGGATCGCCGATGCGATGGGTGTCGAAGCGAGTGAGGTTCTTGCGCGCTTCCAGGACGCGGCGCTCAATCCTCTGCCGTGGAAGGAAGTCCACCGCGCGCCGGTGCAGGAGGTGGTGCATCGCGAGGTTGACCTGTCCAAGCTATTGCCGATCCCGACCCATAACGAGCACGACAACGGCGCTTACATCACCGCCGGCCTGCTGATCGCGCGCAATCCTGTGACCGGCGTGCAGAATGTCTCGATCCATCGGCTGCAAGTCAGCGGGCCAAAGCGCCTCGGGGCTTTGCTCTTGCCGCGCCATACCAATGCGTTCTTCGATATGGCGGAAAGTGCCGGGCATCCGCTCGACGTCGCCATCGTCATCGGCGTCGATCCGCTGACGCTGTTGTCGTCGCAGGCCATCGCGCCGATCGACTTCGACGAGTTGACCATCGCCGGCGCCTTGCACGGCGCGCCTTTGCCGGTCGTCAAATGCGTGACCAGCGAATTGCGTGTGCCGGCGGAAGCCGAGATCGTGGTCGAGGGCCGGCTCCTGCCGGACCTGCGCGAGATGGAAGGGCCGTTCGGCGAATTCCCGCAATATTACGGCGAGCCGGCGAAGCGCCACGTGATCGAGGTGACGGCGTTGACGCAGCGCAAGGACGCCATGTTCCACACCATCGTCGGCGGCGGACTTGAACACTTATTACTGGGTGGCATTCCGCGCGAGGCCACGCTTCTGGCGCACTTGCGCAGAAGCTTCCCGAATGTGCGTGATGTCCATCTCGCGCTTGGCGGCGTCTGCCGCTATCACCTCTATGTGCAGATCGCCAAGCGCCAAGAAGGCGAGGCGAAGAACATCATGATGGGCGCCTTCGCCGGCCATTACGACATCAAGCAGGTGATCGTGGTCGACGAGGACGTCGATATCCATAACCCGGCGGAAGTCGAATGGGCGGTGGCGACGCGCTTCCAGGCCGACCGCGATCTGGTCGTCATCCCTGAAAGCCAGGGCTCGAAGCTCGATCCCTCGACCCGCAACGGCGTTGGGGCCAAAATGGGCCTCGACGCGACTAAGCCGCTCGCGGTCGATGAGATGAAGTTCAAGCGCATCCGCGTGCCGGGCGAAGATCAGGTCGATCTCGCGCACGTCGTCAGCGCGGCGTCGAGCGCATCGTGGCGGACGGCGGTCGGCGGATGAAGGCTGGGCGCGTTCGTTAGCGGGGCAATCGAATATCAATTGAAGCTTAGGCCGTTAATCTGTTGCGATGTGAACCGCGCCCCCATTCTTCAGCGCCACCGGGGGATTGAAGATTACGGTCTCGCCGCCCTTTAGACCCTGGCCGATTTCAACCTCTGCGCCAAAGTCGCGCACGATGTGCACCGGGACAAGCTGAACATGCTCGTCCTTGACGACGGCGACTCGGAGACCGTCCGCGTCGTAGATCAGCGCATTTGCGTCGAGACGAACGTGTGGCGTCGGCGATGCGAGGTCGAAGTGAACACGGACATAGGTGCCGATTGTCAGGGCATTGTCCAGATTGTCGATGTCCACTTCTGTCAGCAACGTGCGCGACGTCGCATCGAGCGCCTGTGCAGTGCGCGCGACGACGGCCTTGAAGGTGCGCCGCGGCATTTCGGGCACGGAGATGGATGCGGCGACACCGTTTTTGAGCCCTTCGGCAGCGTCCTGCGGGACATAAACTTGCACACGGACCTTGTCTGTCCGGGCGATACTGAACATTGGATGCGCGGTTGTCGTGTCGGCGCTGACGAGATCGCCCACTTCGACATTGCGAGCCGTGACGACGCCAGCGAAGGGCGCCACGACGGTGAGGTAGCTGCGCCGTTGCGAAATGGCCGCGAGAGAAGCCTGCGCCGCGCGGACGTCCGCGGCGCGGGCCGCCTCTGTCAGACGGTCTTGGTCATATTGCTGGGCGGTCACCCAGCCGCGCTGAACCAAGGCGCCGGAACGCTGAGCAGTGGCGTGCGCGAGATCGAAATTTGCCTTGGCTTGGCCCAGCGCCGCCTCTGTTTGCGTTACCTGCTGATCGAGCTCGGGCGAGCGAATGACCGCGAGGACGTCGCCTTTCTTCACGCGTGTGCCGATATCGACGGAGCGCTGTGAGATATAGCCGGAGGCGCGCGCGAAAATCGCGGTGGTTTCGAAGGCTTCGAGGCTGCCCGGCAGGTCGAGCGGCACGGTTCCCGTCGAAAGCTTCGCGGTTACTGTCCTCACTGTCGGGATCATCTGGAGCCGCGCATTGGTCGCGGCTTCGGCGGCCGATTCGGTCGATCTATACTGGCCGGCGCCGTAACTAAGACCGCCCACCAGGATGATCAAGGCGATCCACCCGAGCGGACGCGTTCTTGGGCGACCGGCCGTCGCTGGCCGCGTAGGCGCGAACTCAAAGTCTTCAGTCGTTTGGGGTTTAGACATTCGCAAAGTCCTGCATCAACCTTCGTTCGTGCTTGCGCAAGCGGCTGTAAAGCCAAGGAACAAGAAAGAGCGTGGCGATGGTGCCGAACATCAGGCCTCCGATCACCGCGCGGCCAAGTGGCGCGTTCTGTTCGCCGCCGTCACCAAGCCCGAGCGCCATGGGAATCATGCCGACGATCATTGCGAGTGCGGTCATTATGATAGGCCGCAAGCGGGTGCGTCCGGCCAAGATCGCTGCATCGCGTGCCGAGAGGCCGAAGGCGCGTTGTTCCTTCGCGAAGGTAACGAGCAGGATCGAATTAGCCGAAGCAACGCCGACACTCATGATCGCGCCCATCAGAGATGGGACGCTCAAGCTGGTACCGGTCGCAAACAGCATGAACATGATGCCCACCATCGCGCCAGGCAACCCGAGTACGACCACAAACGGATCGACAAAGGATTGGAAGTTGACGGCCATCAGCAAATAGACAACGACAGCCGCGACGAGCAAACCGATGCCCATATGAACGAACGCCGAGTGCATGCTTTCTATCTGGCCTTCGACGACGATTTGGTTTCCAGGGTGGAGTTGCGCGCGATATTTGGCCACGATCCGATCGATGTCCGATGAGATGCGGCCCAGGTCGCGACCTTCGACATTGGCATAGACGTCGAACGTCGGCTGAATGTTGGAGTGGCTCGTCACTGTCTGCGCGGCGTCTCGGTGGAAAGTGGCCACGTTGCCCAACAGAGTTGGGATCGTGCCAGCCGAAGCGGTGCCGCGCGTACCAACCAATGTTCCGCTGACGTCGCTGAGAGACGCGAGCTTTTGCTGCGGCACCTGAACCGCGATTGGATATTGAATGCCCGTGTTCGGATCGACCCAGAAGTTCGGCGTCACCGTATTACTCGACGCCAGCGCGACCATGACGTTCTGGGCGACGTCCTGCATGTCCAACCCAAGATCCTGAGCCCGTTGCCGGTCGATCGCTACTGTCAGCTCTGGTGCATCGACGATTTGGTGCAGATGCGCGTCGGCAACGCCGACGACGTGTTTGAGCTCGTCGAGCATTGCCTTGACGATACGCACGTTGTTCGTCTTGTCGTAGCCGACGACGCGCACATCGATCGGTGCAGGAAGGCCGAAATTCAGTATCTGTGTGACGATGTCTCCCGGCTGGAAGTAGAATGTCACATCCGGAAATTGTTCTGCGAGTACGTCGCGGAGGCGTTTGATGTAGGCGGCGGTCGGCTTGTGACCGGCCTTGAGCGAGACGAGAATCTGACCATCGTTGCCGGCAACAGTCGTGCCGTCATCAAACGGCAGAGCGTAACGGAAAGGAACGCCGATATCGTCAATGATCAAATCGCGTTCGGAGTTAGGAATGACATTTCGGATTACATTCTCGACATTTTCAAAAATGTGCTCCGTCGTTTCGATGCGCGTGCCGGATGGTGCACGAACGTGAAGCTTGAATTCGCCGGCATCGATCGCGGGGAAGAAATCCCGGCCGATGAGCGTGAAAAGAACCGCACCGACCATGAGAACCGCCAGCGCGGCGGTCGGGACCTTCCAGTTGCTTTCGATCAGCTTTTCGAGCGTCGCCGAATAACTGTCGCGTAACCGTTCGAAAGCCGCCTCGAAGGCGCGCGAGAAACGCGCAAAGATCGAAGGCTTGCGGTCCGATTCTGCGTCGCCGTGACGTTCATTGGAAAGCAGGAGTCCCGCGAGGATCGGCACGAGCGTGCGCGAGAGGACGTAAGAGGCAAGCATCGCAAAGACCACCGCGAGCGCCATCGGGGTAAAGAGGAACTTGGAGGGGCCGACGAGAAATTCGACGGAAATGAAGACGGCCGAAATTGCCAGCGTGGAAACGAGGGTCGGTAAGGCGATGCCCGCCGCGCCCTCCAAAGTCGCCTGGGGCAGCCTCTGACCCTCCTGACGCAGACGATGAATGTTCTCGATCGTCACCGTCGCATCGTCGACGAGAATGCCGACGGCCAGGGCGAGGCCGCCGAGCGTCATAATGTTGAGCGTCTCGCCGATCGCCGAAAGGATGGCGATTGAGGAAAGAATTGATAGCGGGATTGAAACAGCGACAATGAGCGTCGAGCGCCAGCTCGCGAGAAACAGCAGAATCATCGCCGATGTGAGGAGGGCCGCTATTGTTGCTTCGATCGCAACGCCGGTAATCGCCGACCGAACGAACACCGATTGGTCGAACAATTCCTCAATCTTCATGCCCGGGGGTGCCGCTGCGCGGCTGACCGGCAAGACATCATTCTTCACTCGATCGACGACATTGAGAGTCGACGCGTTACCGCTTTTCAGAATGGACAGAAGAACTGACCTGCGCCCTTCGCTGCGCACGATATTTTGCTGGATTGCGTAGCCATCGCGCACTTGCGCGACATCCTTGATTCGAATGATCGCGCCATTGACTTTCTTGATCGGCACTTCGTTGAGAATGGCGACCGCATCGGCGAGACTGTTGACGCGAACGTCATAGTCTTTGTTGCCAAACTTGACATCGCCCATGGGCAGGGAAAGGTTCTGGACATTAATCGCGTTGGAGACATCGAGGGGCGTGATTCCCTTGGCCGAGAGCGCGGCGGGATCGATATCAACCATCACCTGACGAATGCGACCGCCATACGGTGGCGGCAACATCGTGCCTGGAATGGGCGCGAGTTGCTGACGGATACGGTAAACGCCGTAGTCGTATAATTCGGACTCGGAGAGCCGGTCGGAGCTCAGGGCCAATTGCAAGACGGGCACCGTCGAGGCGCTGTATTGCATAATTATCGGCGGCTGCGCGCCGGGAGGCAGGAAGGCGCGGATCGAATTCGTGGCGGAGACGACTTGGCTCATTGCCAAGTCGACATTTACGTCCGGCTGAAAATAAATCTTCTCGACGACGAGCCCCGGAATCGTCTGGCTCTCGATCGTCCGAATGTCGTTGACGAAGAAACTGATCGAGAATTCAGAATAGGTTGTGATTCGCTTTTCTGTCTCGTTATTGTTGAGGCCGTCGTAATACCAGACGACGGTCACGACCGGTATGTCTATGTTTGGAAAGATGTCGGTTGGCGTTCGCAAGATGGCCGAGAGGCCAAGAAGCACAATAGCAATGCCCAGCACGAGGAATGTGTACGGGCGATGCAAAGCGAAACGCACGACGTTCATGTCTAATTCCAGACTTTCTGCTGGACCCAACAGCGCACAGCCGGCCCACTGACCGGCCGTGTGTAGTTATGTATCGATCGCTACAGTTATTTGCTGCGCCGCGGCATATCAAGGACCGGCCTTGATTTTTCGCCTAGTGATTTGGGCGGGGGGTAATGGCTCGTCTGGACAAAACACGACGCCGCGCCTACTTATGTATCGAACAGTAAAGAAATCAAGGGGAAAGCCGTGGGATTAGGACGCCCTAGAGCTTTCGACGCAGAAGAGACGCTCGGAAAGGCACTCGTTGTCTTTCAGCGCAAAGGCTACGAAGGTTCATCGATTGCTGAACTTACAGAGGCGATGGGCATCAATCCGCCGAGCCTCTACGCCGCCTTCGGGAGCAAAGAAGAATTGTTCCGTAAGGCTCTCGATCGCTATGTTGGCATTCGCGAGGATTTTTCCCGCGAGGCGTTCAGCGCGCCGAATGCACGCGAAGTTGTCGAAAAACTTCTGCGCGGAACTGCCGACCAACTCACCGATCCGCAGAGTCCGCCCGGCTGCCTGCTCGTGCAAGGTGCACTATCCTGTGGCGACGCAGCCGAGCCGATAAAAGAGGAGCTTTGCTTCCGGCGTGTCGCGGAGGAGGTCGCCTTACGGCATAGGCTTGAACGCGCCGTCGAAGAAGGTGACCTGCCGCGACACATCAACGTCGCCGGGTTGGCGCGTTATATCGCCACCGTGAGCCAGGGCATGGCGGTGCAAGCTGCAGGCACTGCAACGCGCAAGGATCTTCACGCCGTGGTCGATGCCGTCATGCAAGGATGGCCCGCTTAGAAAAAAATCGGATCTAGCGCATTCTTTCCGGTGAGAATCATCCGCCGATAGGCGACGGGCGACTTCCTGAAGTTTCTTGATCGGAGAGCGCCCCCGCGCCGGATGATACAGGTGGGCACATCGTCATAAGCGTCATCCAGTCATCCCTTGCGGGCGTCATTAGCCCCGGAAACATTTGCCATACTGTCCGCGCCCAAAAGCTGGCCTCCAGATCAGAACAAGCAACGCCAAACGGCAGAGCAATCTCTGGCGCCCGGGGACAAGGGCGTGGCCACCAATTCCCGAACGTGAGCTTATGTCTGCTTTAGGCGCGCAGCAGTGGTTCTGATCGAATGCGCTGCTGGCACTTTGCGGCCGTACCAATCGGGCCGAATAACGCCCGCAGTTGGGGCCTAGAGCGGCCTCAAGGCAGACGTCGCCTTTAGGCCGTTCATGACCCGAAGCGGTCATTCGTGTGCCACGCGGGACGAGAGGCTAGCAACGCACTGGCGCCACGCCTCATCCTGACAGCCGCGCCTTTGAGACAATCCAGAGTACCCGAACGATACTCCAAGTCCCCGAAGCTTGATGGGCTGAAAGAGTGACGATTCGTCGGATCGGGGCGTCGACTCTCTGGCGCCCCCTGTTCTGTCATGTCTGACATGTTCTGGCGCATTATACCAATTCAGCCTAAAACGAGGGCAATCAAGTCCGCGCTGATCAGCGATCGCGGCTTCTTCGGGATGAAACACACAACGGGCACACGGGACGTGCGTGACAGAGACCAATTCTGACAGCATCGCGCTGATGTCGGCTCGCGACAATGTCGCGGGACGCCAATCCGGCCGTATCTGGATTCTCGTCGCCTCGATCGCCGTCATCGTGATTGCTGCCGTCGAAGGAACCATCGTCTCGACGTCAATGCCCACAATCGTCGGCGCGCTCGGCGGATTCGAATCGCTGACCTGGGTCTTCTCCGCGTATTTTCTGACGCAAGCCGTTACCATTCCCGTCTATGGAGGCCTTGCCGACCTC
>DASXOK010000373.1:0-7042 GCA_036494425.1 Pseudolabrys sp. | reverse complement strand
GCCGAGGAGGGCGCCGGCAAAAGCCGCGGCGACCGGCGTTGCATAAGTCTTGACGAAATCATGCGGTGGCGAGGGCGGCGGCGCTTCGCTGCGCGGCGGCAGGGCCCCTTCTCTGGGCGGCGGCGGCGGGGGCGGCGCGGGCGTCTCTTGCTGTTCAGGCGCCGGCACGCTGTCGGCCGCAACCGGCTTCGACCCCGGCATTTCCGTCGCCTTCAGGTCGATGGTCGGCGCCGCGCGCTTGCGCTTGTCTGTCATCTGTTGGATCCGGCGAATCGCCCCAAGCCCGCAACCCCGAAATAACGCAATTGGCGTGGCTGCGCCACGTTAAGCCGGCGTCACCGGCAGAAGTTCAATCAACGCCGCCTCTTGCGGGGCGGGCGCGACGGCGACCCGCTTGGCGCCGGCGGCCTGCAGCGGCTCGGCCACCTGCGCGGAGAGGCAATAATGGCGCACCATTAACGCCTGTTCGGCGATGTCGGCTTCGACCGCGCCGGCGAGGTAATTCTCGGCGCTGCGCCTGGAGAAATGCAGAACGGCTTGCACGTCGCCCGCTTCCAGCGCCGCGACCAACTCGTCCGGAAACGGCAAGGTGACGGCGCGGTAAACCACGCGCATCTCGGCCACGATGCGGTGTGCGGCAAGCTCCGCCACGAGATCGGTGCTGCGGTCCTCGCCGGCGAGATAGAGCAAGGGCGCGACTTGATCGAGGCGGCGCGTGGCGAGCGTGCGCAGCAGGTCGCGCACGTCGCCGCCGGCCGAGGTCACTTCGGTAAAGCCGGCGGCGCGCGCCGCCTCCGCGCTGCGTTGGCCTACCGCGAGCAGCGGCAGCGCGGTCAATGCGTCGCGCTTCGGATTGCCGGCGATTGCAGACGGCGCGTTGGCGCTGGTGATGATGACGCCGCCCCAGTCGCCCGACAGATCGGCGTCCACCGGCTCGACCTGCATCAGCGGCACTTTCCATACCTTGTGGCCGCGCGCGATCAGCGCAGCGGCGGAGCGCTGGGCGGCGGGCTCGGGACGGGTGACGAGGACGTACATGGCTAGAACCACATCTCCGCTCATTCCCGCGCAAGCGGGAATCCAGCACTTTAGTCGCAAACTCCGAAACTCTTAGCCCTGGGTCCCCGCTTTCGCGGGGACGAGCGGGTGTACTCCTAATCGAAGAATCCGGGACCGGCATATTGTTTGAGCGCGCGGCCGGCGTCGGCGCCGATGGTCGTTGCGCTCGCGCGTGGACCGGCTACCGAGGTCTCGTGCGCGGCGCTGCCGTCCGGCTTCACGATCAGCCCGCGGAAATGCAGCAGCCCGCCCGACAGCGTGGCGTGGCCGCCGATCGGCGTCTTGCACGAGCCGTCGAGCACGGCGAGGAAGGCGCGTTCGCAGGCGATGGCCGCCGATGTGTCGGCATGATCGATGCGTGCGAGGATGTCACGCACGCGCAGATCGCTCTCTCGCGTCTCGATGCCGATCGCGCCCTGTCCCACCGCCGGGAGAAATTCGTCGACGCTCATGATACGCGTCGCATGCTCGGTCAGGCCGAGCCGCCGCAGACCGGCGAGCGCCAAGAGCGTGGCATCGACCTGGCCTTCGTCGAGCTTGCGCAGGCGCGTCTCGACATTGCCGCGCAACGGCACGACGTTGAGGTCCGGGCGCAGACGCTTCGCGATCGCCTGACGGCGCAGCGACGCCGTGCCGAGCGTCGCGCTCTGCGGCAGCTCCGTGAGCGAGCCGGCAATGCGGCTGATGAACACGTCGCGGGGATCTTCGCGCTCGAGACACGCCGCCAGCATCAGGCCGGGTTGCGAGAAAGTCGGCATGTCCTTGGTCGAGTGCACGGCGAGATCGACGCGGCCCGAGAGCAGCGCCTCCTCGATCTCCTTGGTGAACAGCCCTTTGCCGCCCACATCGGCCAGAGTCCGGTCCTGAATGGTATCGCCGGAGGTGCGGATGATGAAGAGTTCAATCGCTTCCTCGGCCGCGCCCAAAGCCGCCAGCAGCCGCGCGCGCACCGTCCGCGCCTGCACCAGGGCGAGCGGGCTGCCGCGCGTGCCGATACGCAGGATGGGGGTGGCGGATTGCGTCATGGGACCTCACGATGTTAGGCACCTTTTAGTTCACCCTCCCCTGAAATGGGAGGGTCCTCACGCCCCGTCATTCCGGGGCGCGAGCGCAACGAGCGAGCCCGGAATCCATAACCCCAGCGCTGCGGAGTATGGATTCCGGGCCCGCCCCTCCGGGGCGTCCCGGAATGACAATGATAGGGATACGCAAAAGCCCATGATCGTCCTCGGCATCGAGACGACCTGCGACGAGACCGCAGCAGCGGTGGTCGAGCGCACGCCCGATGGCCGCGGCCGGATTCTCTCGAATATCGTGCTCTCGCAGGTGAACGAGCACGCGGCCTTCGGCGGCGTGGTGCCGGAGATCGCGGCGCGCGCGCATGTCGAGGCGCTCGACCTCATCATCGCCAAGGCGATGCTGGAAGCGGGGCTGACTTTCGAGGAGATCGACGGCGTTGCCGCCGCGGCGGGCCCCGGGCTCATCGGCGGCGTCATTGTCGGCCTCACGACAGCCAAGGCGATCGCGCTGGTGCAAAACAAGCCGCTGGTCGCGGTCAATCACCTGGAAGCGCATGCGCTCACCGCGCGGCTGACCGATGCGACGCCATTTCCTTACTGCCTGTTCCTCGCCTCCGGCGGACACACGCAGATCCTCGCCATTCGCGGCGTCGGCGATTACGTGCGCCTCGGCACAACCATGGACGACGCCATCGGCGAGGCCTTCGACAAGACCGCGAAGCTGCTCGGCCTCGGCTATCCCGGCGGACCGCAGGTGGAGAAGGAGGCCGTCCGCGGTAATCCTGAGCGCTTCGCGCTGCCGCGGCCGATGCAGCATCGCAAGGACGCCGACTTTTCGCTGTCCGGCTTGAAGACCGCGCTGCGCATCGAAGCCGAGCAGATCGCGCCTTTGTCCGACCAGGACGTGGCTGATCTTTGCGCCTCGTTCCAGCAGGCGGTGGTGGATGTGGTGCACGACCGGCTGCGCGCGGGTCTGCGCATCTTCCGCGGCCAATATGGTGCGCCGACCGCGCTGGTCGCCGCAGGCGGCGTCGCCGCCAACCAGGCGATCCGCAACGTGCTGCAACAGGTCGCCACCGATACCGGCACGGTGTTGGTCGCGCCGCCGATGGAGCTGTGCACCGACAATGGCGCCATGATCGCCTGGGCGGGCGTGGAACGGCTCGCTCTTGGCTTGAGCGACACGCTCGAAGTCGCACCGCGGGCGCGCTGGCCGCTGGACGAGATCGCCGCGGCCAAAGCGAAGCCGAAGACCGCGGCGTGGAAGTGAGCAAGACCCCATGACCATCCAATCCATCGCCGTGCTCGGAGGCGGCGCTTGGGGCACGGCGCTGGCGCAGACCGGCGCGCGCGCCGGGCGCCGCGTGACGCTGTGGGAATTCGACGCCGGTAACGCCGAGCATCTCGCGAGCAAGCGCGAGAGCCGCTTCCTGCCCGGCGTAAAGCTTGAAGACAAGGTCAAGGTCACGCGCGCGCTGGCCGAGGCCGCGCGGGCCGACGCCATCCTGCTGGTGGTGCCGGCGCAGGCCATGCGGTCGGTGGTCAAGTCGCTGGCGCAGACCGTGCCGCACGGCACGCCGTTGATCGCCTGCGCCAAAGGCATCGAGCACGGCACGCACAAGTTCATGACAGAGATCATCGCCGAATGCGCGCCGAACGCGGTGCCGGCGATATTGTCAGGCCCGAGCTTCGCAGCAGACGTTGCGCGCGGACTGCCGACCGCCGTGACCATCGCCGCCGAAGACGCGAGCGTGGCCGAAGCTTTGGCGCACGCGATGAATTCCGGCACCTTCCGCCCCTATCATTCGAGCGACGTGCGCGGCGTCGAGCTCGGCGGCGCCACCAAGAACGTGCTGGCCATTGCGTCGGGCATCGTCACCGGCCGCGGGCTCGGCGCCAGCGCCTCCGCGGCGCTGATCACGCGCGGCTTCGCCGAGCTGGCGCGTTTCGGCAAGGCCTACGGCGCGCGTACGGAAACGATGATGGGGCTCTCGGGCCTCGGCGATCTCGTGCTCACCTGCTCGACGCCGCAGTCGCGCAATTTCTCGGTCGGCGTCGCGCTCGCCAAAGGCGATAGGCCCGACGGCGCCGCGCGCGGCAAGCTTGCCGAAGGCGCGTTCACCGCGCCGGTGCTTTTGGAAATGGCGCGCGAGAAGAATGTCGAGATGCCGATCTCGACCGCGGTTGCGACCGTGCTGGCGAATAAGATGAGCGTGGACGAGGCGATCGAATCTCTCCTCGCCCGTCCCCTGAAAGCGGAAGCGTGACATGGCCTACTGGCTGATGAAATCAGAGCCCGATGCGTGGTCGTGGGACCAGCAAGTCAAGAAAGGCGCCAAGGGCGAAGCCTGGACCGGCGTGCGCAACCATACCGCCAAGCTGAACCTGATGAAGATGAAGAAGGGCGACCGCGCCTTCTTTTATCACTCGAACATCGGCAAGGAGATCGTCGGAATTATCGAGATCGTCCGCGAGCATTTCCCCGACCCGACCGCCGAAGCCGGTTCGCCCTGGGTCGTCGTTCAGGTCAAGGCGCTCGAGCCGATGCCCAAGCCGGTGACGCTCGAGGCCATCAAAGGCGAGCCCAAGCTCAAGGACATGGCCTTGCTGAAGCAATCGCGCCTGTCGGTGCAGCCGATCACCGCCGACGATTGGAAGCTCGTCTGCAAGATGGGCGCCCTGTAGCGGCCCGGTGCACCGCACCCCGGTAGCCGCGCTGATCCATATCAAATCCAACCCCTTGCCAAAGGGTGACCATTCGCGCCTTGTCCAGCGGACGAGCGCCGTCGCATAATGGGCCTAATCACGAAACGACCGGGTGCCCGCGCGTCGCTAAGCGGGATGGGAGGAGTCCAATGTCCGACGAAAAAATCTATGCCGTTCCAGCCGAATGGAGCCAACAGGCCTGGATCAACGACTCCAAATACCAGGAGATGTATGCGCGGTCGATCAGGGATCCGGACGGCTTCTGGGCCGCGCAGGCCAAGCGCATTCACTGGATCAAACCCTTCCACAAGGTCAAGAATACGAGCTACGACCCGCACAACGTCTCGATCAAATGGTTCGAGGACGGCACGCTGAACGCTTGTTATAACTGCGTGGACCGCCACCTACCCAAGCGCGCCAATCAGGTCGCCATCATTTGGGAGGGCGATGACCCGAAGGACAGCAAGGCGATCACCTATCAGGAGCTGCACGACGAGGTGTGCCGGATGGCCAACATTCTGCGCAACCGCAACGTCGAGAAGGGCGACCGCGTTACCATCTACCTGCCGATGATCCCGGAGGCAGTCTACGCCATGCTCGCCTGCGCGCGGCTCGGCGCCGTGCATTCGGTGGTGTTCGGCGGCTTCTCGCCGGACTCGCTCGCCGGCCGCATCGAGGATTGCCAATCGAAGGTCGTCATCACCTCCGATGAAGGCTTGCGCGGCGGCCGAAAGGTCCCGCTCAAGGCCAATGTCGATGCCGCCATCGCCAAGGTCGGCGGCGTCGATTTCGTCGTCGTTGTGAAACACACCGGCGGCGCGATCGATATGGATCCGCTGCGCGACGTCTGGTACCACGAAGGCGCCGCCGTCGTGACCTCCGAATGCCCGTGCGAGGAGATGCACGCGGAGGATCCGCTGTTCATCCTCTATACATCGGGCTCGACCGGCAAGCCGAAAGGCGTGCTGCACACCACCGGCGGCTATCTCGTCTACACCTCGATCACGCACCAATACGTGTTCGACTATCACGACGGCGACATCTACTGGTGCACCGCCGACGTCGGCTGGGTCACCGGCCACAGCTACATCGTCTATGGGCCGCTCTCGAACGGCGCCACCTCGCTGATGTTCGAAGGCGTGCCGAACTATCCGACCACGTCGCGCTTCTGGGAGATGTGCGACAAGCACGAAGTCAACATCCTCTACACCGCTCCGACCGCGATCCGCGCGCTGATGCAAGGCGGCGACGCGCCGGTGAAGAAGACCTCGCGCAAATCACTGCGCCTGCTCGGCAGCGTCGGCGAGCCGATCAATCCGGAAGCCTGGGAATGGTACCATCACGTGGTCGGCGACGACCGCTGCCCGATCGTCGACACCTGGTGGCAGACCGAGACCGGCGGCATCCTGATCACGCCGCTGCCCGGTGCGACCAAGCTCAAGCCCGGTTCGGCGACGCGGCCCTTCTTCGGCGTGAAGCCGGAGATCGTCGATGCCGAAGGTAAGGTGCTCGACGGCGAGACCAGCGGCAACCTGTGCATCGCCGACTCGTGGCCGGGGCAGATGCGCACGGTCTATGGCGACCATCAGCGCTTCATCGACACCTACTTCAAGACCTATCCGGGCAAGTACTTCACCGGCGACGGCTGCCGCCGCGACGAGGACGGCTATTACTGGATCACCGGCCGCGTCGACGACGTGATCAACGTCGCCGGCCACCGCATGGGCACGGCCGAAGTGGAAAGCGCGCTGGTGGCGCATGCGAAAGTGTCGGAGGCCGCCGTCGTCGGCTATCCGCACGACATCAAGGGCCAGGGCATCTACGCTTACGTGACGTTGATGGCGGGTGAGCAGCCGACCGAAGAGCTGCGCAAGGAGCTGGTCGCCTGGGTGCGCAAGGAGATCGGCCCGATCGCATCGCCCGACATGATCCAGTTCGCCCCCGGGCTGCCGAAGACGCGGTCGGGCAAGATCATGCGCCGCATCCTGCGCAAGATCGCCGAGGACGAATACGGCAGTCTCGGCGACACCTCGACGCTCGCCGACCCGGCCGTGGTCGACGACCTGGTGAACAACCGGCAGAACAAGAAGCCGGCGAAGGCGGGGGTGTAATTCTTCCCTCTCCCCGCACACCGAACTCGGGTTCACCCGAGTTCGGTCACGTCACATTGGCCGAAGTCGGAAATATCCGACTTCGGCTGCGGGGAGAGGTGAAAGCAAGCACTTTTAATCTCCATTTACGTTACTTCGCGGTTTCAT
>DASXOK010000372.1:0-1988 GCA_036494425.1 Pseudolabrys sp. | reverse complement strand
CTTGTGGTCCTCGGAGCCGGGCAGCGGCGTCAGGCAAAAGAACTCCAATATGTCGAGCGGCAGTTCCTTCTTGATGATCTCGATGTCACGGCGGATCGATTCCGGCGTATCCGGTAACACGGGCAAAAGTGTGGGCGGCACGGCCGGTCAGGCGGGCCTGGATCGCGCTCTGACGTAATGTTCGAGCGATTCGATAGGTGTGCAGCCGGCCACACCGAGCCTGCTACCCAGATAATCCCAGACCGCGATGCCGAGCTTGCTGCATGTTTTGGCGAGGCTCAGGAAGGCGTCGCGGCAATCGCGGCCGGCATCGCTGCGTGTCCCGGCGCTGATCTTCCTGCGCGTGACGTAACAGCGAATGTCGTTCTCTGAGCCATTGGTGTGGAGCGGGATCTCCGGCCGCTGCAGCACCATCAGCAACTCGTCCTTGTTGGCATGCAGCCGCACCAGCAGGCGATCCAGCGTGACGAAGCCGGTGCGGCGGCCGACGATGCGGTCGAACCGTGCGCGCAACGCGAGCCGCTGACGCTGGCTGGGTTTGAGCCGGTAGGCCTTGAGGCTGGCGTAGAAGTCCCAGATCAGGCCACGAACCTGCTGCTGGGCGGCTCGATGGTGGTCGTTGAAAGCGTCCAGCCTGTGCACCAGCCGTTCGGCGTGAACCCAGCAGAGCGCGTGCCGGCCGATGTTGAACTGCCCGGCATCGTCACTCAGAACCACGGCGTCGCACAGGAATTTGTGCGCTTGTAGGCTGCCCCATAATGCGCCCTCGGTGGCGACCCGCTGCGGATCCGGCGTGACGCGCAACGCGGTCAGCCCAAGCCGGTCGAGATGCGCCAGCCAGCCCGCAGTGTCGTCAAACCGCACTTCCGGCTGAGCCTTCAAATGCGCGATCGTTGCCGCCGGCAGGCCCTGGCTTCGCATGTAGCCGTAGGCGGCGTCGTTCAACACGTAGTCGGTGTGGCCGGCACGCAGCAGATCGAGGAAGTTCAGCCGGCTTTTCGATGCACGCGTGCCGAACCAGGTGAACCGATCGTCGCCGATCTGCGTGCAGAAACCGTTCTTTCCTGCATGGCGTGCGCCGGTGTCATCCACAGTGACCCAATTCGCCGTCGCCAGTCCGGTGCGTAGAACGTTCTGCGCTTCGGCTATGAAGCCGTCATGCTTTGCCGTGAGCAGACGCTGCAACTGCCGCTGCGAGATCGCCACGCCCATCGATCGCAACAACACCAACAGCCGCGGCAGCGTCGATTGGCACTGATGGTATTGCATCAGCACGAAGCGGCGCAGTTCGGCGCCGAAATGCCCGGCGATCCCCGTCGGCAACGGCGCCAGGACCGTGCCGCCGTCCGGCGTGACCCAACGCTCGCGCTGGTAACACGTGGCGCGCACCGAAATCACCAGATCCTGCACCAGAAACGGCTCGTAACCCTTGAACCGCGATCCCGGCGGCACCGACGCGTACACCACTTGCTCGTCGATCGCGACCCGAGGGGTGACCTTGCCTCGGCCCCGCCGATCCTCCGGCTGATCGCGCTTCGCCGGTTCGGTGCCTTTGTCCATGCCGCTCGGCCCGATCCTCGGACGCTTCGGCAAGTCCTTCAGATGCGCGATCTCCGCACGCAACCCAACGACAACCTGCCTCAGCGCCGCGACTTCGCCAAACAGTTCCACCAGCAGAGCTTCCAGCTCTGCACGGCTCAGACCGGAAAGCGACGGTGGCGGTGACACATCCCCCTAGAGAATCGACCACCCCGAGCCGCGGCAAGAGAATTATCAGGCACTGCCAACACTTTTGCTCATGTTACCATTACATCTTGGTTCGAGATGGACGTCGGCAGGTGCCGGGCTCCGGCGTGTTCCGCATGGCCTTGGCACGGTGACGATCGCCGGCATGTGTTTCCCGTAGCGTCCCGCTTGCACCTATCCTTGAACTTCTTCTTTGCGCGGCAGGACGAGATATGGACAGAGGACGTTCCGCACCCGGATTG
>DASXOK010000371.1:0-3891 GCA_036494425.1 Pseudolabrys sp. | reverse complement strand
TCGAGCACGTTCTGCTTCTGCTTCGCTTCCACGTAAGCGCCGAACAGCGCGCGCAATTCGCCGTGCCACTCCACGCACCAGGGAAAATAATTGCCGAGCACCTCGCCGAGATCGGCTTCCGCGTTCACCGTGCGCGAGTAGATCGACAGGCACGTGCCCTTCATCGGGAAGCGCTTCGTCATCTTGGAGAAGGCAAGCTCGTGCCGCACCAGATTCATCAGGTCGGCGGAATCCTCGCGATCATGAATCGTGAACGCGTTATTGAGCCCGAGTTCGAGCGCGTATTCGCGCACGAGCCGCGCGCCGATGGCGTGGAAGGTGCCGGACCAGCTCAAAGCCTGCGTCATCGGCGCGGCCTTGTCGCCCATCACCTGCATGGCGATGCGCGCGACGCGCTTCTGCATTTCCGACGCCGCGCGCCGCGAGAACGTCAGTAGCAGAATGCGGCGCGGATCGGCGCCGGCGACGATCAAATGCGCGACCCGGTGCGCCAGCGTGTTGGTCTTGCCCGAGCCCGCGCCGGCGATGATGAGCAGCGGCGCGGCCTCGTGCAGCGCCTCGCCGCCATGCGTAACGGCGCGGCGCTGGTCGGTATTGAGCTTGTCGAGATAGGCAACCGCGGTCATGCGCGGGCCGCCGCCGCGCGCCGGGCTACCGAAGGGCCGATTCCGCGTGTCATTTCGTGCATTTGCCCCGACTCGCCAGCTTATGTACAAAGCATGAACACTATGCTTTGTCGATGCACATGAAGGAGACTGTGGACTGATGGCGCGGCGATCCGGCTCCGCCGACCTGCCGCTGCACGGCGGCCAGGTTCCGAAATGGCTGGCCGACCGCATGACGCGGCTCGGCGGGGTCATGGCGCAGGCCATCGTCCATCACTACGGCCGCGACGAACTGCTGCGGCGGCTGGCCAATCCCTTCTGGTTCCAGTCGTTCGGCTGCGTGATGGGCATGGACTGGCATTCGCCCGGCATCACGACGAGCGTCATCGGCGCGCTCAAGCGCGGCCTTGCGCCCTTGCAGGCGGAACTCGGCATCCATGTCTGTGGCGGTCGCGGCAAGCATTCGCGACAGACGCCGCAGGAGCTCACATCCATCGGCGACCGCGTCGGCTTCGACGGCGGCGCGCTCGCCACCGCAAGCCGCTTGATCGCCAAGGTCGACAGCGCGGCGGTGCAGGACGGCTTCGATCTCTACCTGCATGGCTTCTTCGTCACCGACGACGGCCATTGGACGGTCGTGCAGCAGGGCATGAATGGCGACCGCAAGCAGGCGCGGCGCTATCATTGGCTCTCGGAGGGCCTCACAAGCTTCGTCGATAATCCGCACACGGCCATCGAAGGAACGGGGCAGGGCGAGATCGTCAACCTCGCCGACCACCGCGCCGAGACGTCACGCGCGGCGCAGCTCGATCTCTTGTCGTCGCTCGGCCCCGACAAGGTCGCGGCGGAGTTTGCCAAGCTCGACGGCCGCGCGCCCGCGCCCGAGGAACAACCGTTGCTGCCGCATCTCATCATGCCGGCGCATCACGACATGCGCGCGAGCGACGTCATCACCCGCCGCCTGCACGGCAATCTCGCCGCCGCCGCCGATCGCGGGGCGGCCGATTTCCCCGATCTGCTGCTCACGCCCGGCGTCGGCGCCCGCACCGTGCGCGCGCTGGCCATGGTCGCGGAAGTAGTGCACGGCGCGCCTTATCGCTTCGCCGATCCGGCGCGCTTTTCGCTCGCGCATGGCGGCAAGGACCGGCATCCCTCCCCGGTGCCGATCAAGGTCTATGACGAGACCATCGGAGTGCTGAAATCGGCGGTGCAGAAAGCCAAGCTCGGCCGCGACGAAGAATTGGGCGGGCTCAAGCGGCTCGACGATCAGGCGCGCAGACTCGAACGTCACGCGACCGGCCCCTCGCTCGAAACGCTCATTGCAAACGAGTTCGAGCAGTCGCATGCCTACGGCGGCCGCTCCGTCTTCGGCTTCGAGCCGCCACCGGCGCGGAAGCGACAGGCATAGAAACGGCAGGCATAAAATAAGAAAAAAAACGCGCCGGGATCGGACCGGCGCGCCTGTCGCCTCACTCATGTCGGCTTACGGACAGGGATGCCGCCGTCCGTCATAGCCCAGATAGGTCCCGGTCCTCGGATTGTAGGATTGGTAACGCTGGGCGCAGTACGACGCACCGTTGCCTGATGCGACGGCAACGCCGCCCTCGGCGTAGCCCGGCTCATAAGCGTAGGTGTCGTCATAGGCCGGACCGTAGGCATAGCCGGGGTCATAGGCGTAGTCCGGGCCGTAGCCGCCGCCGTACCCATAGCCGTAGGGGCCGTAATAATAGCCGCCCGCGCCAACTGCGCTGCCGACGATCGCACCGGCCGCGAAGCCTGCCGCCGCGCCACCCCAACCGCCGCCGCGCCAGCCGCCACCATGCCAGCCGCCGCCGCCATGCCAATGTTGCGCTTGTGCGGCCGGTGCGGCCAAGAGCAAGCTCGCGCCAACTGCCGCTGCGGTCATCATGAGTTTAAATTTCATCGCACCTCTCCACTGATGTCCTTGTTGGCAAGTTAACGTCGCACAGGGAGTGCGCGTTCCGGCGGAACACGCCATTGCGCAGGGAATAGCGTTACAGCGGTCATTGCGATGAAACAGGCTGGTAAAAGCGGGGCTTGATGCGCGCTTTTACCGCACGCATCAGCCGCATCAGGCGACGGCGTGTGCCGTCGCCCCATTTTGCGAAGTTGCGGAGGCCTTCGCCGCGGGCTCGAGCGCCGCGGCGACGGCTTCTTCGACACGCTCGAGCCAGACGAACTCGAGCTGCTGCCGCACTTCCTCCGGGATGTCGTCATAATCCCGGCGATTGCGCGCCGGCAGCATGACGCGCTTCAAGCCCGCGCCCGCCGCCGCGATCACCTTCTCCTTGATACCGCCGACCGGCAGCACCAGGCCGCGCAGGCTGATCTCGCCGGTCATGGCGGTATCGCTGCGGATCGTGCGGTCGGTCATCAGCGAGGTGAGCGCCATGAACATGGCGACGCCCGCGCTCGGTCCGTCCTTCGGCGTCGCGCCTGCCGGCACGTGCACGTGGATGTCCGACTTCTCGAAGCGGCTCGCATCGATGCCGAGCAGGCTCGCCCGGTTCTTGACGATGCTCAGCGCCGCTTGCGCGCTCTCCTTCATCACGTCGCCAAGCTGGCCGGTCAGGATCAAGCGTCCATTGCCGGGCACGCGCGTCGCCTCGATGAAGAGGATGTCGCCGCCGACCGGCGTCCAGGCAAGCCCGGTCGCGACGCCCGGTACGCTCACGCGCATCGCGACTTCGTTCTCGAACCGGCGCGGACCCAGAATGGCCGCAAGCTCATCGACATCGATCCGGATCGGACCGGTCTCGCCTTCCGCGATGCGCACGGCGGCATGCCGCAGCGCCTTGCCGATCTCGCGTTCGAGCGCACGCACACCGGCCTCGCGGGTGTAGGAGTGGATGATCTCCCGCAATGCCGCCTCGGTGATCTCGACTTGGCCCTCCTTGATCCCGTTCGCCTCCAACTGGCGGCGCACGAGATAACGCGAGGCGATCTGCAGCTTCTCCGTGTCGGTGTAACCGGCGAGGCTGATGATCTCCATGCGGTCGCGCAACGGCCCGGGTATCGTGTCGAGCATGTTCGCCGTGGCAATGAACACCACGCGCGACAGGTCGAACGGCACGCCGAGATAGTTGTCGCGGAACGTGTTGTTCTGCTCCGGGTCCAGCACTTCGAGCATGGCCGACGACGGATCGCCGTGGATGCCGGTGCCGAGCTTGTCGATCTCGTCCAGCATCATCACGCAATTGCGCGTTCCCGCCTTGCGGAGGCCCTGGATGATGTTGCCCGGCAGCGCGCCGATGTAAGTGCGCCG
>DASXOK010000370.1:0-6943 GCA_036494425.1 Pseudolabrys sp. | reverse complement strand
GGCGACGAAGAAGAAGTAGTTGATCACGTGCTCGGGCTGGCCCTTGAAGCGCTTGCGCAGCACCGGGTCCTGCGTCGCGACGCCGACCGGGCAGGTGTTGAGATGGCACTTGCGCATCATGATGCAGCCGGCGGCGATCAGCGGCGCCGTCGCAAAGCCGAACTCGTCGGCGCCGAGCAGGGCACCCACGACAACGTCGCGGCCGGTGCGCAGCCCACCGTCGACCTGCACGGCAATGCGGCCGCGCAGCCGGTTGGCGACCAGCGTCTGATGCGTTTCGGCGAGGCCGATCTCCCACGGCGAGCCGGCATGCTTGACCGAGGTGAGGGGAGCGGCGCCCGTGCCGCCCTCGTAGCCGGCGATGGTCACGTGGTCGGCGCGCGCCTTGGAGACGCCGGCGGCGACGGTGCCGACACCGATCTCGGACACGAGCTTCACCGATACGTCGCCGGCCGGGTTGACGTTTTTCAGATCGAAGATGAGCTGCGCCAGGTCCTCGATCGAATAGATGTCATGGTGCGGCGGAGGCGAGATCAGGCCGACACCGGGCGTCGAATGACGCACCTTGGCGATGGTCTTATCGACCTTGTGGCCGGGCAATTGGCCACCTTCGCCGGGCTTGGCGCCCTGTGCCATCTTGATCTGCATCATGTCCGAGTTGACGAGATACTCGGCGGTGACGCCAAAGCGTCCCGACGCCACCTGCTTGATGGCCGAGCGCATGCTGTCGCCGTTCGGCAGCGGCTTGTAGCGGTCGCTCTCCTCGCCGCCCTCGCCGGTGTTCGACTTGCCGCCGATGCGGTTCATGGCGATGGCGAGGGTCGTGTGCGCTTCGCGCGAGATCGAGCCATAGGACATGGCGCCGGTGGAGAAGCGGCGCACGATGTTCTTGGCGGGCTCGACTTCATCGAGCGGCACCGGCTTGCGGCCGTCTTCCTCCGCCGTCTTGATGCGGAACAGGCCGCGGATAGTCAGCAGCCGCTCGCTTTGATCGTTCACGACCTGCGCGTAGGCGCGGTAGCTGTCCTGCGAGTTGCCGCGCACGGCATGTTGCAGGCGCTGCACCGTCTCGGCTGTCCAGACGTGGTCTTCGCCGCGCACGCGGACGGCATAGTCGCCGCCGACGTCGAGCATCGAGCGATAGATAGGCGCGTCGCTGAAGGCATCGCGATGGCGGCGCACGGACTCTTCGGCGATCTCGGCGAGGCTGACGCCTTCGATGCGCGTGTGGGTGCCGGTGAAATACTTGTCGACGAAGTCCTGCTTCAGGCCCACCGCGTCGAATATCTGCGCGCCGCAATAGGACTGATAGGTGGAGATGCCCATCTTGGACATCACCTTGAGGAGGCCCTTGTCGATCGACTTGATGTAGCGCTTGACGATTTCCTTGTCCTCGAGCTTCTGCGGCAGTTCGTCCTTCATGCCGATCAGCGTCTCGAAGGCGAGGTACGGGTTAATTGCTTCCGCGCCGTAGCCAGCCAGGCACGCAAAGTGATGCACTTCTCGCGGCTCGCCGGTCTCCAGCACCATGCCGACCGAGGTGCGCAGGCCATTGCGGATGAGATGATGATGCACGGCGGCGCAGGCCAGCAACACCGGGATCGGAATGCGATCGGCGCTCATCTTGCGGTCGGAGAGGATGATGATGTTGCAGCCGTTGCGCACTTCCTCTTCGGCGCGTTCGCACAGCGCGTCGATCGCCCAGCCCATGCCATCGATGCCGTGCTCGGCCGGATAGGTGATGTCGAACGTGTACGACTTGAAATGATCGCCGCTCATCTCGGAGATGGCGCGAATCTTCTCCAGGTCGTCATTGGTGAGGATCGGCTGACGCACTTCGAGACGCTTGGTCTTCGATGTGCCTTCGAGGTCAAAGATGTTTGGCCGCGGCCCGATGATGGATACGAGGCTCATCACTAACTCTTCGCGGATCGGATCGATCGGCGGGTTGGTGACCTGCGCGAAGTTCTGCTTGAAGTAGGTGAACAGCGACTTCGGCTTGCTCGACAGCGCCGAGATCGGCGCGTCGTTGCCCATGGAGCCGACGGCTTCTTCGCCGGTGGTGCCCATCGGCGTCATCAGCACCCGGAGGTCTTCCTGCGTGTAGCCGAAAGCCTGCTGACGATCGAGCAGCGGCAGGTTGGAAATGGGCGCCACATTGGCCGTGCCGGGAAGCTCTTCCAGCACGATCTGGGTGCGCTCGAGCCACTCCTTGTAGGGGTGGCTCTTGGCGAGCGTCGCCTTTAACTCTTCGTCCGGAATGAGGCGGCCTTCGTCGAGATCGACGAGCAGCATCTTGCCCGGCTGCAAGCGCCACTTTTTGACGATGTCCTTTTCCGCGATCGGCAGCACGCCCATCTCGGACGCCATGATGATGCGGTCGTCGCGGGTGAGGAAATAACGCGCCGGACGCAGGCCGTTGCGGTCGAGCGTCGCGCCGATCTGGCGGCCGTTGGTGAAGGCGAGCGCGGCGGGACCGTCCCACGGCTCCATCAGCGCGGCGTTGTATTCGTAGAAGGCGCGGCGCTCCTCGTCCATGAGCGGATTGCCTGCCCAGGCTTCCGGCACCATCATCATCATCGCGTGCGCAAGCGAGTAGCCGCCCTGCACCAGGAACTCGAGCGCATTGTCGAAGCAGGCGGTGTCCGACTGGCCTTCGTAGGAGATCGGCCAGAGCTTGCTGATGTCCTTGCCGAACAGCGGCGAGGCGACCGAGGCCTGCCGTGCGGCCATCCAGTTGACGTTGCCGCGCAGCGTGTTGATCTCGCCGTTGTGGGCGAGATAGCGGTACGGGTGCGCCAGCGACCAGGTCGGGAAGGTGTTGGTGGAGAAGCGCTGGTGCACCAGCGCGATCGCGCTCTGGAAATCCGGATCGTGCAGATCGGGATAATAAGTGCCGAGCTGGTCGGCCAGGAACATGCCCTTGTAGATCACCGTGCGGCACGAGATCGACACCGGGTAATAGCCCGACGTGCGGCGCTCACGGCGCTTGTAGATCGCGTTCGAGATCGACTTGCGCAGGATGTAGAGGCGGCGCTCGAATTCGTCCTCGGAGAACTTCTTCTTTCCGCGGCCGATGAACACCTGCATGTGCTTCGGCTCGGTCGGCTTGACCGATTCACCGAGCGTGGAATTGTCGGTCGGCACGTCGCGCCAGCCGAGCAGCGTCAGCCCCTCGCGCGCGATCACTTCCGCGTAGATGTCGCGGATGATCTGCCGCCAGTTGTTGTCGACCGGCATGAACAGATAGCCGACGGCGTATTCGCCTGGAGCCGGCAGCGTGAAGCCAAGCCGGGCGGCTTCCTTGGCGAAGAACGCGTGCGGGATCTGCACCAGAATGCCGGCGCCATCGCCCATGCGCGGGTCGGCGCCGGTGGCGCCGCGATGTTCGAGATTGCAGAGAATGCGCAGACCGTCTTCGACGAGCTGATGCGATTTGCGCCCCTTTATGTCGGCGATGAAGCCGACGCCGCACGAATCCTTGTCGAGCGCCGGGTCGTAAAGACCCTGCGCCTCCGGCACGCCGGGATCGGCGGTGGCAATGCGTTTGAGCGCGGCCGCGTCGGCGCGCGGCGCCGCTTCGCGTTCGATTGTCTTCGCGCTCTTCATTCGCTCGCTCATCTCGTCCTACCTCGCCGGCTCAGCCGTTCGGCCTTCGCCGTACCCGCCGCATTCACCGCACCTAGGGTGCCGCGGCCAAACTACAACCGATCTCGAGAAGGGGCAGCCCAGCCCGGCTTATCGCCGCCCGGCTGCTCCCGTTGGTGTCCGCGATGCCAGCCCGCCTGCCACCGTGGCAACCGCCATTAGGACAGCATTACTGTCCTAATAGACCATGCCAAATTTTGCACCGCCAGACAAGGCTGGTCCACGCCCGAATTCGTGGGCCTTTCGCTTTGTTGCGGCCGCACTTCACACCCAAGCAAGAAGAGGACCATGGACGGCGTCCGCGCGCAATGGCGTTGCGTTTGCGCCGGGCTCCACGGAAACGCCGCGGAGGTTAACCGTTTAACCGTGGAATCGGGAAAAAGCCGCGCCAATTCTACCTTTCGCTATGATCGCGAGAACAGGGGGTGGAGGGAGTCATGTCCGATCGGGTCGCGGCCGCGTCACAACGTATGAGCAATCTGCCCGGAGACGTCGCCATGGCGCGTCTTGCCGATCGGCTGCTCGAAATGGCGCCGCCGACTGCGCCCTCCGGCCTCACCGCATTGCCGTCAACCTCGATGCCGCGGCCTTCGCCGGCGGTCGCCGCAGCTCTGGCCACCAGCGTGGCGATTTCGGCCCGAGCGGCCGAACGGGCGCGGCGCTCGCGCTCGGTCGTCGGCATGATGGTCGATGGCTTCGTGGCAGCCTGTTCGTTGCTCCCTTATGCGCTCGTGGGGCTGGCGCTGCGCCTGACCATGGCGCGGGTGTTCTTCCTCGACGGCCAGACCCGCATCGACGGCCCGCACGTGCCGCTCAACGTGCAGGATTTCAGCGTCTCGGTGACGCTGCCGCTCGAGGTGAAGGCGGCGACTGTCAACGCCTTCCTCACGCAAATCCCGCCGCTGCCGGTGCCGCCCGCGCTGGCGGCTTACGTGCTGAGCTATGCCGAGTTCGTGCTGCCGATCTGCCTGCTCATCGGCTTCGCCACCCGGTTCTCAGCTTTGGCGCTGCTGGCGCTGACGGTGGCACTCCAACTTTTCGTGATGCCGCAGGCCCTGTGGACGACGCATGTCTATTGGGCGTCGATCCTGCTTGTGCTTATCTCAATGGGCGGCGGCCAGATTTCGGTCGATGCCGTCATTCGCTTCATTGCGCGTCGGTAGCCCATGCGAACGGCAATGACCATTGGATTGGCTGCCGGATTGCTCGCCGCGACGCTGTCCCTGGTCGCGGCGCGCTCGCAACCGCCGCAGCCCGTCGCGCCGGCCGACCTGCGGCCGATCGACGAGATCCTCGCCATCGCGAGCGAGATGGGGCTCGTGCCGGCCGGCAAGCCCTTGCGGCGCGGGCCGTACTATGTGTTCCACGCCTATGACCGGCGCGGCCTGGAAGTGCGTGTCGTCGCCGATGCGCAGCTTGGCGACATTCTCTCGGTCGTGCCCGCCGGTCCTGTCGCGCTGGTCTCGCCCAAGGATCGCCCGCCACGCATCATCGACGTGCCGCAGCCGCAGAGCCATCAGGACAATCCTGCACCGCGCCGTGATCTCGGCAGGGCCGAGGCCGACCAGCATACACTGCTGACCGCGCCGCCGCCGAGCCCGAACAGCCTGACGCCGATCTATCCGACACCACGCTTCACCGAGAAGCCGGAAACGGCACAAACAATCACCGCGGCGCCGTCCGGCGAGAGGAATCTCGGCCGCCAGTAAAAAAGCGCCCCGGGGGCATCCGGGGCGCTCCTCATTTTGGAGAGAGATCAAGACGCCGGAATTAGGCGGCGGCCTGGGTGTCGATCACCTTCGGCTGCGCCTGGCCATTGCCGATCGGAATCTGACGCGGCTTCTTCGCCTCGGGAATCTCGCGCACGAGATCGACGTGCAGCAAGCCATTCTCAAGTTTCGCGCCCTTTACGACGACATAGTCAGCAAGCTGGAAGACGCGCTCGAAGGCGCGCGCGGCGATGCCCTGATAGAGCACCTCGCCATTCTGCTCTTCCTTTGCCTGCTTGTTGCCCTTGATCGTCAGCGTGTTCTCTTTCGCCTCGATCGTTAGGTCGCTCTCGCCGAAGCCGGCAACCGCGACCGTGATGCGATAGGCGTTCTCGCCGGTGCGCTCGATGTTATAGGGCGGGTAGCCCGGGGCGGACTCGAAGCCGTCCAGCATCGAGAACAGCCGGTCAAAGCCGACGGTGGAGCGATAAAGGGGAGCAAGATCGAATGTACGCATGGCATATCCTCCTTCGTTGAGCGACATGCGGTGGTCCGCCGGATGGCCGGACCTGACCGTTGCGCAGCCACCATGGCCTGCGACATTTCGGATGTAGGAAGCGTGATTTGCCCCCGCAAGAGGCCGTAGGCCGCACCGTAAACGACTGAATCTCGGATATTTTTCGCCCGCCACGCGCGGCCGATTGAGGTGCCGCGCGGCCCTGCTATAACGCGCGAAGGCCCCTCGGACCCACCGATTCCCGGCTTTTCATGAAGCTCGTCGACATCCCCGCCAATCCGGTGCCCGACGATGTCGTGTCCGGCGCCATCAAGACCTCTGACGGGGTCACGCTTCGCTTTGCGCGCTGGGCGCCGCCGCCGGGGCGCAAAGGCACGGTGGTGCTGCTGCAAGGGCGCGCCGAGTTCATCGAGAAGTATTACGAGACGGTGCGCGACCTGCGCGCGCGCGGCTTCGCGGTGGCGACCTTCGACTGGCGCGGGCAGGGCCTCTCCGAGCGCAAGCTCGCCGACCGCAACAAAGGCTATGTGCGCAACTTCGCCGACTACGGCCGCGACCTCGACGCGGTGATGTCACAGGTGGTGCTGCCCGACTGCCCGCCGCCGATCTTTGCGCTCGGACATTCGATGGGCGGCGCCATCGCCATCAAGGCTTGTTACGACGGCAGCCGCTGGTTCGAGCGCGTGGTGCTGTCGGCGCCGATGATCGCGCTGCCGTCGGGGGCGTTGACCCGGGCCGCCGGACCTCTCGCACGGTTCGTGCGATTGCTGGGCCGCGGCGGCGCCTATGTGCCGACACGCGACGGCGTGGCCGGAAAGCAGGAATTCATCGGCAATGTGCTCACGTCCGATCCGGTGCGTTACGCGCGCAACGCCGCGGTGCTGGAGGAGGAGCCTGAGCTCGGGCTCGGCCCGCCGACTATCGCCTGGGCCGATGGCGCGCTGCGGCTGATGAAGCGCTTCGCCGATCCGGCCTATCCCGGCCACATTCGCCAGCCGCTCTTGATGGTGGCGGCGGGCCGCGACGAGGTGGTGTCGACGCCGGCGATCGAGACCTTCGGGCTCAACCT
>DASXOK010000369.1:0-3810 GCA_036494425.1 Pseudolabrys sp. | reverse complement strand
GGCGATCGTACACGCTGTTGTGAGCTTGGGCCGCGGCCTGGGCATGAAGGTGACGGCGGAGGGTGTCGAGACCGCCGACCAGCAGCTCTTCCTGCGCGCCGCCGGCGTGCATTCGATGCAGGGCTTCCGCTTCGGCAAGGCAGTGACGCCGGCAGAGATCACCGCGCGGCTCGCCGAGCCGGAACTGTTCCAGCCCATTGACGTGCCGCAGGTCGACGTGCCGCAGGCGCTGGCGAGCTGATCTCAGCCCGACGGATGCGTCCGCTTGTAATCGAGGCAATTGCGCACGATCGGCGCGCAGACCGCGTCGGTCTCCCCGAGTTCGCTGTTGGCGCCAGCGTATGACACTTCCGTGACCTTGCCCTTCTCGATCCGGAGCTGCACGCGGCAATAGCCGTTGTCCGACTCGCCGACAGTTGCGCCACCGAACGGAAGCACCGGCAGCACCGGCGCGACCGTCAGACCGCCTGGCGAGGCGGCGCCATGCTCATACATCCAGACGGCGCCGCCTTTGATCTTGTCCTCGTTGTTGGGATGGCCGGCGCACATGCGGATGTCGGTGTCGCTCATGCCGACCAGCATCGATTTGCCGCTTTCGGCGATTTCGTGCTGCTCGACAGCGCAACCGGACAAAATGAGGGCCAGGGCGAGAGGGGTAATGACGCGACGCGGCAATGGTCCTCCGAGGGACGGAAATTGACCCCAGCCACGCGAACGCGGAAGCCCCGACATGGTTCCGACGCGGGCTGGCTCGACCCCCGCTTTGTGATATGCGGAAGAAAGAAGAAAATTGTTGGGAGAGGAAAGGACGAAAGATGACTGCGAAAATTGCTTTGGTGACCGGAGCGGGAACGGGTGTCGGCCGTGCCGTGGCGATCGCGCTGGCGAACGCCGGCTATAGCCTCGTGCTCGCCGGACGCCGCAAGGAAATGCTCGACCAGGTCGCCGGGGAGATCAACGCCATCAGCGCGCAGGCGCTCGCCGTGCCGACCGATGTTTCCAAGCGCGAGTCGATCCTTCAACTTTTCGCCACGGTGAAGTCGGCCTTCGGCCGCCTCGACGTGCTGTTCAACAATGCCGGCATCGGCGCGCCGCCGGTGCCGCTCGAGGACCTGCCGTTCGAGACTTGGCAGCAGGTGGTGGCGACCAACCTGACCGGCATGTTCCTGTGCACGCAGGAAGCCATCAAAATCATGAAGAGCCAGTCGCCGCGCGGCGGCCGCATCATCAACAACGGCTCGATCTCGGCGCATGCGCCACGGCCGTTCTCGGTGGCCTATGCCTCGACCAAGCACGCCGTCACCGGCCTGACCAAGTCCACCTCGCTCGACTGCCGCCAATATGACATCTGCTGCGGGCAGGTCGACATCGGCAATGCCGCAACGCCTTTGACCGACCGCATGGTGCAGGGCGACGGCGTGCTGCAGCCGGACGGGCGCAAGATGATCGAACCGCGCATGGACGCCGAGCATGTCGGCAACGCGGTCGTCTACATGGCCGGTCTACCGCTCAACACGAACGTGTTGTTCATGACGGTGATGGCCAATACGATGCCGTTCGTCGGGAGGGGCTGAGACGGACGAAAATGGCGGCCGAGTTGGAGCACTGGCACGACTTCTATCTCCTGCTCGGCACCGCCGGCGCGACGCTGGTCGCACTGCTCTTTGTTGCCGTATCGCTGGGCACCGGATTCCTGACCGAAGAAAGGGCGGCGGCCACACGCGCGTTCTTCTCGCCGGTGGTGATCCATTTCACCGAAATCTTTCTTATTTCCGCGACTGCGCTCATTCCGTCGCACAAGACGATCTTCTTCGCGGTCCTGATCGGCGCCTTTGCGGCTGCCGGTCTCAGCGTGGCGGCTTATGCGACGATCCAGCTCGTCCGCAACGCGTGGACGAATTATTTTGAAGACTATTTGTGTTACGGAGTGCTTCCGGCGATCGGCTATCTTGCGCTGCTCGCCGCCGCCGTCCTGATCCTGACCGAACGCGAGTTCGGGCTCGACTTCCTCGCCGGCGGCCTATTGCTGCTGCTGAGCGTGAATATCCGCAACGCCTGGGACCTGATGCTGTCGATGGTGCGCAGGCCGCGCGCGCCCGAGTGAACGATTCGTTCCGCTAGCGCCGTCCACCGCCGAGGCTGCCGAGCAGGCCGCGGACCAGGGCTCTGCCGACCTGAGTGCCGACCTGCGACGCCACAGATCGGGCGACCTGCTTGACCACGACTTCGCCCGTCGACATGCGGCCGCGCGAGCGCCCGCCACCCGACGAGCCGCCGCCCAGGATTCCGCCGAGCACATCGCCCCACATACCGCCAGATGCGGGCGGCGATTCTTGGTTTGCGGGACCTTGGCCAGCCGACGGCTGCGTGGCGCGGCCGCGCGCCGGTGGGGCTGCGTCCGGCGCCTCCTGCACGCGCCGTTGCAGAATTTCGTAAGCCGACTCCGGATCGATGGTCTCATCGTATTTGCCGCGGATCAGACTTTTGGCGATCACGGCCTTACGCTCGTCCGCGGTCAGGGGACCGATGCGCGCGGCCGGCGGGCAGATCAACGCGCGCTCGACCATGCTTGGCGTGCCGTTGCCTTCCAGGAAAGACACCAGCGCTTCGCCCTTCCCCAGTTCAGTGATCACCTGCGCAGTGTCGAGCTTCGGGTTGGGCCGGAACGTCTCAGCGGCCGCGCGCACCGCCTTCTGGTCGCGCGGCGTGAAGGCGCGCAGCGCGTGCTGCACGCGGTTTCCGAGCTGCGCCAACACCTTGTCCGGCACGTCGAGCGGATTCTGCGTCACGAAGAAGACGCCGACGCCCTTCGAGCGGATCAGCCGCACGACCTGCTCGATCTTGTCGAGCAGCGCCTTCGGCGCATCGTTGAACAAAAGATGCGCCTCGTCGAAGAAGAACACCAGTTTCGGCTTGTCGAGATCGCCGACCTCGGGGAGTTTCTCGAACAGATCCGCCAGCAGCCACAGAAGGAACGTGGCGTAGAGCTGCGGATTTTCCATCAGTTTGTCGGCGGAGAGGATGTTGATGATGCCGCGGCCGTCGCGGTCGGTGCGCATCAGATCGGCGATCGACAGGGCCGGTTCGCCGAAGAACTTGGCACCGCCTTGGTTCTCCAGCACCAATAACTGGCGCTGCACCGAGCCGATGGTCGCGCCGGCGACGTTGCCGTACTTGGCGCCGATCTCTTTCGCATTCTTCGAGAGATAAGACAGGAGCTCGCGCAGGTCCTTGAGATCGATCAGGCCTTTGTTCTCGGCGTCGGCCGCGCCGAACTCGTCGTCGGCGAAACGGAAGGCGATGTTGATGACGCCTTCCTGCACGTCGTTGAGGTTGAGCATGCGCGAGAGCAGCAGCGGCCCCATCTCGAACACGCTGGTGCGGATCGGATGCCCCTGCTCGCCGAACAGATCCCAGAATACGACCGGGTATTCATCGACCTGATACTTGAAGCCGAGGTCCGCGGCGCGCTTGACCAGGAAGTCCTTGGCCTCGCCGAGTGCGCCGATGCCGGACAGGTCGCCTTTGATGTCGGCGGCGAACACGGGAACGCCGGCGCGCGAGAGGCCTTCCGCCAGGACCTGGAGCGTCACGGTCTTGCCGGTGCCGGTGGCGCCGGTCACCAGGCCGTGGCGATTGGCGAATTTGAGCGCGAGATACTCGGGCTTGGTGCCTTTGCCGACGAAGATGCTGTCGTCCTGAAACAAATCTGTCATCGCTTCTGCCGTTTTTTGCGCCAATGCCCTACCGGGATGCTTTCGTCGGAATGCTGCAACTAACCGCATGATAGCGCAATGCATTTTGCGCGCC
>DASXOK010000368.1:0-10980 GCA_036494425.1 Pseudolabrys sp. | reverse complement strand
GTCGGCTCATCACATCCTGGGGCTGGAGCAGGTCCCAAGGGTTCGGCTGTTCGCCGATTAAAGTGGTACGTGAGCTGGGTTCAGAACGTCGTGAGACAGTTCGGTCCCTATCTGCCGTGGGTGTAGGAGAATTGAGAGGATTTGTCCCTAGTACGAGAGGACCGGGATGAACGCACCTCTGGTGGAGCTGTTGTCGCGCCAGCGGCAGTGCAGCGTAGCTACGTGCGGACGGGATAATCGCTGAAGGCATCTAAGCGAGAAACCCACCTCGAAACGAGTTCTCCCTTGAGAGCCGTGGTAGACCACCACGTTGATAGGCCGGGTGTGTAAGTGCAGCAATGCATTGAGCTTACCGGTACTAATAGCTCGATTGGCTTGATTGCTCTCATTTATCAATGCCCACAGCTTCCGAGATGGAAGCGTGTGAGTACTGGTTAGAAAAACAGCTTTGCTTCATTCGTCCTTGGCCGGCCTGGTGGTTTTAGCGGGGGGCCTGTACCCGATCCCATCTCGAACTCGGCCGTAAAACTCCCCAGCGCCGATGGTACTTAGTCTCAAGACTTGGAAGAGTAGGTCGCTGCCAGGCCTGCCAAGGACGACAATCTCCTCAACACGATGACCGTTTTCGCGAAGTCCGCTTCGCTCCGTAAAAACGGCCGCCAGCAATGGCGGCCGTTTTGTTTTCGGAGCTGCCCTCCGAAAACAGTTGGCCGCCGCGGCGTCGCATCCGCGGCGGCTTTTCGTTGGGCTGCGAACGGGTTCTTTTGTCGCTTGCCGCATTTGCGCCATATCAAGGCCGCGGCATCCTAATGCGGCGATCCTTCCATCCGGCGACATTCATGCCGATGGAGGGCTGCATCCCATGTCCAACGCGACACTCGAATCCAATTCGACAATCGAAAAGGGTCTGATTTTTTATTTTCGCATGACGATGGCGTGGACGTTTCTCTATGCCGCGTCACACCAGGTGTTCGTGCCGAGCTTCACCGTCGTCGGTTTTCTACAACACACGAAAACCTTCCACGACGCCTTCGCGATTTTCACCACGCCGTCCATGGCGCCGATCACCACGTTCCTGGTCGAGTACGGTCATCTGCTGATCGGGCTGTCGCTGCTGACCGGCCTGATGGTGCGCATCAGCGCGGCCTTCGGCATCCTGCTGATGGCGATTTACTGGTTCGCGCACATGGACTGGCCGTTCATCGAGAACAGCAACAACCTGATCATCGACTACCACCTCGTCTATGCCGGCGTGCTCGGCTACCTGATCGTCAAGCGCGCGGGGCACGTCTTCGGCCTCGACGCCTGGATGGAGAAATTGCGGTTCGTCAAAGAGCATCCGGCGTTGAAGCCGCTCGTCGCGTAAAGAGCGAATAGGCCCTTAGAATCTCAAAGCCCGGCGCCATGCGCCGGGCTTTTTTGTTATCGCGTTCCTAGGATGGCTCGGCGCGCGCGGACCGCCCTCATTGCAGGCAGCACGTCTTGAATTTCCTGCCACTGCCGCACGGGCAGGGGATCGTTGCGGCCGACGTCCCGATACGGATTCTCGTGCCGTTCCGGCACCGCTCTTCGACAATGTGGGCTTTATTTGCCGTTACTCTGCCGCGCAGACCAGAGCGCGACGATGCGCTTGCGAAATGCCTTCGGCCTTTCGGCAAACAACTGCCCGGCAAGCCTCGCGGCTGACCTAAGATGCGCGTTGCGCCGGGCCTCGATCGCCGGCGCGAGCCGAGAGCGCCACGGCGCGAGGGGATGGTGCGGTGCGGTGAAATTGATCAGCACCGCCAGATCCTGGCAGGCGCCAAGCCGGTTGCGCAGCCGTTGCGTTTCCTCTCCCCACACTCTCGCGAGTCGCGGCCAGAGCGGCTCAATCAAATCGAGCTGGTGCCGGTGTTCGACCACGCGCCTGCGCAGATCGTGCAGATGCTCGGCATCCGCTTCCTGCCAGTTCTCCGGGATGAGCTGGCGTGCGCGCCGGTAGGTCACGGTCAGCCCGTCGGCGACCGCATCGAAACCGATACTGGCGAAGGGCCAACGCTCAACCGTCAGTGTCGCATAATCGAGATAGCGCATCAGACGCTCGCGCATCGCCGGCGTGAAGCTTGCCGCCTCGGCAGCGTCTCGCAACGTCGTCAGGCGGCCGCGGATCGTCGTCACAGAGTTGGCGGAAAGAGCCACTTCGCCCTTGCTGCTGTCGTCGATCGCGTCGAGCGCGGCTTGCACGTCGCGCGCGCCGGCCAGCATCCGCATCAATTCGCGCGCCTCCGCGCGCATCTGATTGGCTGATTCGCCCAAGGGCGCCTCGAGGAGGCGCAGGAACGCGCGCCAGCGCTTGAAGGCCTTGCGCACATCGTGCACGGCCTCGGCTTCGGAGAGCTTGGGATCGGTCAGCGCTATGTGCGCGTCGGCGATGATCGAGCGCGCCGCGGCCGCAAGACCGTCGCCAAAACCGCCCTCCGCGGGTGTGGCCGCCCCTGCCATGGCGATTTTTTGAACCGGTTTCATGACAGGTCCGTGAAAAGAGGCATTATTCGCACTTCCCATTCGGTCTCGCGGTTGCTAAATAGCGGTCGCGACGCGCGGGCGATGCTTTGCGTTTAGCATTTTGGCGCGGGGTGGAGCAGCCCGGTAGCTCGTCAGGCTCATAACCTGAAGGTCGCAGGTTCAAATCCTGCCCCCGCAACCAAATACTCGCGATTCGTCGAACATCTGCGGCATGGCCCAGAAAGCTCCAAGTTTCCAATAGCTTAGCCGGATAGGGTGGCGTGGTGTTCGGCCACGCCCGATCACATCCAGATGATCGCCCGCAGGGCGCGTATTACCAAATCTAAATGACGGGGACAGGCCGCCGTAATGGGCGGCCGCTATGTTTCAGCCAACACGCTGACGCAGTCGGCGATTTTTTTTGGCGATGGAGACCTGTCATGACTCACGATGATCCGAACGAAGCGCCCAAGCCGCGACGTGTGGCCAAGCGGCGCGTCGCCCTGCTCACCAGCGTAGCCCTGGTTGCCGTTGCCGGCCTTGTCGCTGGCCGAGGCTATGAGTCCCTTCAATGGACGGAAGCCGCGCATGCCCAAGACGCGACGCCGCCAGCGCAGCAGCCGGTCGGCTTTGCCGATCTGGTCCAGAAGGTCCGGCCGGCCGTCGTTTCGGTCCGTGTCCGCATCGAAGAGGCTGCGAATACTGCCGAGCCCAGCCTCGGCTCTGACGATACACCGAACGCGCCGATGCAGCATTTCTTCCAGCAATTCGGGCAACAGTTCGGCAACGGCGGCATGCCGCAGCAAAAGGAAATCATGACCGGCGAAGGTTCGGGTTTCTTCATTTCACCCGACGGTTACATCGTCACCAATAATCATGTCGTCGATCATGCGAAGAACGTGCAGGTCACGACCGTCGATGGCACGACTTACAAGGCGAAGGTCATCGGCACCGATCCGAAGACCGATCTCGCGTTGATCAAGGTTGATGCCGACAAGGCCTTCCCCTTTGTGAAGTTTGCTGAGCACACGCCGCGCATCGGCGACTGGGTCGTGGCGGTCGGCAATCCGTTCGGACTTCATGGCACGGTCACAGCCGGCATCGTGTCGGCGCGCGGCCGCGACATCGGCTCCGGCCCCTATGACGACTACATCCAGATCGACGCGCCCATCAACAAGGGCAACTCGGGCGGCCCGGCCTTCGATACCAACGGCAACGTCATCGGCGTGAACACGGCGATCTTCTCGCCGTCGGGCGGTTCGGTCGGTATCGGCTTCGATATCCCTGCATCCACCGCCAAGATGATCGTCGCGCAACTCAAGGAGCATGGTCACGTCAGCCGCGCATGGCTCGGTGTCCAGGTGCAGCCGGTCTCAGCCGACATCGCCGACAGCCTCGGCTTGAAGAAGGCCGAAGGTGCGATCGTTGACGAGCCGCAGGCCAACAGCCCGGCCGCCAAGGCCGGCATCAAAGCTGGCGACGTGATCACAGCGGTCGACGGCAAGCCGGTGACCGACTCGCGCGCGCTCGCCCGCACTATCGGCATGATGGCGCCCGACAAGTCGGTGAAGCTGACCGTCGTGCATAACGGCGAAGTCAAGGACATGACCGTCGCGCTCGGTCAGATGCCGGCCGAGAAGACCGCCATGAACGACACGCAAAACCATCAGTCCGGCAGCGGCGTGCCGAATCTCGGCCTGACTTTGGCGCCGGCGCAGGACGTCGCCGGTGCCGGCGGTCAGGGCCTTGCGGTGGTCAATGTCGACCCCGATGGCTTGGCTGCCCAGCGTGGCATCCAGACCGGCGATGTCATCCTCGACGTCGGCGGCAAGCCTGTCGCTTCCGGCTCCGACGTCCGCCAGGCTCTGCAGGACGCCAAAGCGAACGGCAAGCCCGACGTGCTGGCGCGGGTGAAGACGGCCGACGCGACGCGCTTCGTCGCGCTGCCAACCGGCAAAGCCTGAAGCAGCAAACAAAACGCCGCCCGAGAGCCTCGCTCCCGGGCGGCTTTTCTTATGTCAGACGCCGGGCGCCCGCTGCGCGCCGGCCGGAGGCGCGGCTTCCTCTTCCGCGTGGCGTGAATGATCGGCTCCGATCAGGATATAGACCGCCGGCACCACGAACAGCGTGAACAGCGTCCCGATGGCGAGGCCCGCCGCGATCACCAGACCCATGTTGAAGCGCGAGACCGCGCCGGCGCCGGACGCCGTGATCAGCGGGATCACACCGAGCACCATCGCCGCCGTGGTCATCAGGATCGGCCGCAGGCGGATGCCGGCGGCTTCCTCGATCGCCTCGCGCTTGGACTTGCCGCTCTGCTGAAGCTCGTTCGCAAACTCCACGATCAGGATGGCGTGCTTGCTGATGAGGCCCATCAGCGTGACCAGACCGACCTCCGTGTAGATGTTCAGCGTCGCCCCGCCGATGCCAAGGCTGATGAAGATCAGCGCGCCGGCGATCGACATCGGCACCGACACCAGGATGATGAACGGATCGCGGAAGCTCTCGAACAAAGCGGCCAGCGAGAGGAAAATGATGATCAGCGCGAAGCCGAAGGTCGCGACGAAGCCGCCCGACTCCTGCACGTACTGCCGCGACAGTCCGCCGTAATCGACCGTGTAGCCCTGCGGCAGCAACCGCGTGCTGAGGTTCTTGAGGAAGTTCAGCGCGTCGGCCTGCGCAACGCCGGGCGCGGCGACGCCCTGGATGGTTGCGCTGTTGAGCTGCTGGAAGTGGTTGAGGGACTCCGGCACCGTCTTGGTTTCGATGCGCGCGATGGTCGACAGCGGGATCGGGATGCCGTTGACGCTGGCGACATAGTAGTTACGCAGCTGATCGATGTTCAGGCGGTCGCGCTGCTGCACCTGCGGGATGACTTTGTAGGAGCGCTGGTCGAGGCTGAAATAGTTCACGTAGGCGCCGCCCAGCATCCAGGTCATGGCCGCGCCGACGTCGCTCATCCGCAGCCCAAGTTGCGCGGTCTTGTCGCGATCGATGATCACCGTCGATTCCGGATTGTCGATCTTGAGGTCCGAGTCGAGGAAGATGAAATCGCCGCTCTTCACCGCCTCTTGCAGGAACTGCTGCGCGACCTGATTAAGACGGTCGAACGAGTCGGTCGTGGTGATGACGAACTGCACCGGCAAGCCCTGGCTGCCGGGCAGAGGCGGCAACTGGAACGCCGCCGCCCGCACGCCGGCAATGTGGCTCAGTTCCTGCTGAACGACCGGCTGGAGCTGGTTGCTGCTCTTGGTGCGCTCGTCCCACGGCTTGAGCACCATGCCGGCGATGGATTGGCCCGGCACGTCGATCTGGAAGACGTGCGCCGTCTCCGGATGCGTCATGAAGCTCTCGTAGACCTGCCGCGAGTAGAGCAGCTTCTGCCGCAGGGTGGCGTTAGGCGCCGGCGTCGAGGATGCGATCACCACGCCCTGGTCTTCCTGCGGTGCAAGCTCGCTCTGCGCCGTCGAATAGAGGAAGTAGATGCTGGAGAGCACCAGCAGCGCGAAGACGAAGGTGACCGGCAGATAGTTCAGGCTGCCGGTGAGCCAACGCGCGTAGCGCACGCGCAGCTTCTCGAAATTGCGGTCGATGAATTCAATGAAGCGCTGTTGCAAGCCCCGATGCGCCGGGTCGTGCGCCTTGAGCATCCGCGAGCTCATCATCGGCGACAGCGTCAAGGCGACGACTGCCGAGATGGTCACCGCGCCCACCAGCGTGAAGGCGAACTCGGTGAACAGGGCGCCGGTGAGGCCGCCCTGGAACGCGATCGGCACATAGACGGCGACCAGAACCACGGTCATGGCGATGATCGGCCGCCCGAGCTCGCGCGCCGCCTGCAGCGCGGCGGCGATCGGCTTCTTGCCCTCCTCGAGATGGCGATTCACGTTCTCGACCACGATGATGGCGTCGTCAACGACCAGACCGATCGCCAGCACCAGCGCCAGAAGCGTCAAGAGGTTGATGGAGAAGCCGAAGGCCAGCATCAGCGTGAACGTGCCGACCAGCGAGAGCGGGATTGCCACCATCGGGATCAGCACCGAGCGGACCGAACCGAGGAACAGGAAGACGACGAGATTGACGATGATCAGCGCTTCGACGAGCGTGTGGATCACCTCGTTGATCGAGCTGTTCACGAAGTCGGTGGAGTCGTAGACGACCTGTCCGCGCAGACCGTTCGGCAGTTGCTCCTGGATCTCCGGCCAGATCTTGCGCACGCCGTTGACGACGTCGAGCAGGTTCGCCGATGGCGCCACCTGGATGCCGACATAGACCGCCTGCTTGCCGTCGAAGCCCACCTGGGATTCATAGTCGTCGGCGCCGAGCGTGACATTGGCCACGTCTTTGAGCCGCACGATGGCGCCATTGGCCTGCTTGATGATCAGGTTGGCGAATTCGCTCTCCGAATGCAGGTTGGTCGACGCGGTGAGGTTCACCTGCACCATCTGGCCTTTGGTGTTGCCGAGGCCGGAGATGTAGTTGTTCGCCGACAGCGCCGCACTGACATCCGCCGCGGTGAGTCCATAGGCGGCGAGCTTGGCCGGGTCGAGCCAGGCGCGCAGCGCGAAGTTCTGTCCGCCGAGGATTTCCGCGGTCTGCACCCCGGGTACCGCCTGGAGCTTCGGCTGCACCACGCGCACCAGATAGTCGGTGATCTTGTTACGCGAGACTGCGTCGCTATCGAAGCCGAGATACATGGCGTCGATGGTCTGGCCGACCTTCACGGTCAGGACCGGCTGCTGCGAGCCGGTCGGCAACTGGTTCAACACCGAATTCACCTTGGTGTTGATTTCGGTCAGTGCCTTGTCGGGATCGTAGTTGAGCCGCAGATAGACGGTGATCGTGCTCACGCTGCTCTGGCTGGTCGAGCTCATGTAGTCGATGCCGTTCGCCTGGGCGATGGCATTTTCCAGCGGCGTCGTGATGAAGCCGGCAATCACGTCCGGGTCGGCGCCGTAGTACGTTGTTGTCACGGTGACGACGGCGTTCTCCGTGCGCGGATATTGCAGGATCGGCAGTGCGCCGATCGCGCGCAACCCGAGCGCCAGGATCATCAGGTTGACCACGGTCGCCAGCACCGGCCGGCGGATGAAGATGTCGGTGAAGCTCATAATGGGCGGACCGGATTACTTATCGAGCGGCTTGGGATCGGGATCGTTCGCGGGCTGCACCTTGTTGTTGATCAGAATCGGCGAGCCGTTGCGCAGCTTGATCTGACCGGCGGTGACGACCTGTTCGCCGTCCTTGATGCCGGTGAGGACGGCGACCTGGTCGCCGCGCGTCGCGCCCGTGGTGACGAAGGTCTGCTTGGCGAAGAGCTGCTCCTGGCCGCTCTCGTTCTTGCCCTTGTCTTCGACGATGTAGGCGATGTTGCCGTACGAGTTATAGGCGATCGCCGTCTGCGGCAGCGTCACGTACTGCTGCGGCGCGCCGACATCGATGGTGACGCGCGCGAACATGCCGGGCAGCAGCTTGTCGTCCGGGTTACTGATGGTGGCGCGCACCTGCACGTTGCGTGTGGCCGCGTCGACCAGCGAGTTGATCGCCGACACCTTCCCGCTGAACGAGAGGTCCGGATAGGTGTCGACATGCGCCGACACAGGCTGCCCGACCTTGAGCTGGGCGAGCGCCTGCTGCGGCACGTAGAAGTCGACATAGATCGGATCGAGCTGTTGCAGTGTCACGATCGTCGTGCCGGCGGCGATGTATTGGCCGAGGTCGGCCTGGCGGATGCCGAGACGGCCGGCGAAGGGCGCCTTGATGAATTTGTAGTCGACCAGCGCCTGCTGCTGCGCGACGAGGGCCTCGTCGTTCTTCAGCGTCCACATGTCGGAGTCGACCTGCTGCTGGCTCACCGCTTGCGTGTTCACCAGGCGCTTGTCGCGCTCATAAGTGATGCGTGCGAGCTCGGCGGTCGCTTTCAGTGCGTTGAGATGGGCGATGTCGTCCTCGGCCATCAGTTCGAACAGCAGGTCGCCCTGCTTCACGTCGGAGCCGGACTCGAAGTGGATCTTCGAGACGATGCCGGCGACCTGGGTGCTCAGATTGGCGCCGTTGACGGCGCGCAGGCTGCCGACGGAGTCGATGTTGCTCGACCACTGCTGCGAGCTCGCGGTGATGGTGGACACGGTCTGCGGCGGATTGCTCAGCGCGGCGATCGCCTGCTTGATCATCTTCGCCTTGAAGATCTGGAATCCGAAGATCGCGCCGAACACAATGCCGACTGCAACCAACATGAAGATCATACGCTTGACCATTAGCGGTCGTCCTTTCAGTCCATAGTCCGTGCGTTTGGCGAAGAAGAGGGGCCAACCCGTCCGTGGTAATACGCTGTCCCGTACGGGCTCCGGGTCGCCGACACCGGAATGCGGTCACCAAAGGAGGCGCGAAAATGGCGGCGCTCGCTTCGAGCGCTTCATGCAATGTCCCTGCCGGCCGGCAATCATGGCCGCCCCATGGACCCCCTTTTTGCGCCGACGAACGATCCCGCCTTCGCATTGGCCGGGTTCATTCAGGCGTGAATTAAGTCGGGGCAACGGTGACGCGGGAGAGGCAATAACGCCGCAGCGCCATCACGGTCCGCGATCTTCTCGTTGCGTCCAGGTCTTGCCGGTCTCTTGCCACAGATCGGACGGCCGTGACTGCCGCAATTCCTGCAAAATCGCCAGTTGACGGTGATTGAATCGGGAGCTGTTGCCCAGAGTCCGCAATTGCTTCTCGCTATACGAGAACAAATAAAACAATATACTTTTTGGTTGAGGCTTCGCTTGCGGCACTTGAGCGCAGAAGGTCTTGCCCGCACAACGCGCCGGCATGTCGAACCGGCCCTCCTAGGCCTTGGACACCCTCCCAGCGGCCCTATTTCCATGTCCCCGGGTTTCGAAGAGGCAACTTTTAAGCGTGCCTCACCTGAAATAATGTATACCAAGACATTAATTTTATGCTTTGATTACACTGTGAGCCTAGAACTTTAGACGCACGTTATGTTCGGGGGGCCGGCGGAGATCGGCCCGCAGAGGAAACGCAACAGGGAGGATCTATGTCGTTCAAAGCCGAACTGCGCCTGGGCGCCGCCCTTGTCGGCGCGCTGCTTGCGCTCTCGCCGGTGTCCGCGCGCGCGTGGGAACCGGCCCACCCCATCGAAATCATCGTTCCAGCCGGCACCGGCGGTGGCGCCGACCAGATGGCCCGCGCGATGCAGGGCATCATCACCAAGCACAATCTGTCCAAGCAGTCGGTGGTGGTCATCAACAAGTCGGGCGGCGCCGGCGGCGAGGGCTTCCTCGACGTCAAAAATTCCAAGGGCAATGACCATAAGCTGATCATTACGCTGTCCAACCTGTTCACCACGCCGCTCGCCACCGGCATCCCCTTCAGTTGGAAGGACATGACGCCGGTCGCGATGATGGCGCTCGACGAGTTCGTGCTCTGGGTGAACGCCGACAAGCCGTACAAGACCGCCAAGGACTATGTCGACGCCATCAAGGCGGCGCCCGACAACCAGTTCAAGATGGGCGGCACCGGCTCCAAGCAGGAAGACCAGATCATAACGGTCGCACTGCAAAAGGCGGCCGGCAAGAAGCTCACTTACATCCCCTACAAGGGCGGCGGTGAAGTGGCCGTGCAACTCGTCGGCGATCACGTCGACTCGACCGTCAACAATCCGATCGAGGCGGTGGCGCATTGGCGCGCCGGCAAGCTGCGGCCGCTCTGCGTGTTCGATTCCAAGAAGCTCGATTACCATGAGAAAATCGCGGGTGATCTGGCCTGGGATTCGATCCCGACCTGCAAGTCGGCGGGTCTCGACGTCGAATATGTCATGCTGCGCGGTTACTTCATGCCGCCGGGCGTGAGCAAGGACGCGGTCGCCTACTACGTCGACCTGTTCAAGAAGGTGCGCGAGACGCCGGATTGGCAGAAGCTGATGAGCGACGGCGCCTTCAACCAGACCTTCATGACTGGCGAGGAATTCGCCAAGTGGGTCGGCAATGCCGAGACGCTGCATGAAGGCCTCATGAAAGAGGCCGGCTTCCTCGCCAAATCGAATTAGTTCGGCGCTCCGTCAGTCGAGGACATCATGAGCGATACCACGCATGAAACCGGTGGGACGGGGCCGTCCCACCGGGGTGTCGAAATCGGTGTGACGGTGGTCATGGCGGCTATCGGCCTCACCGCCATCGTCGGCAGCCTGAAAGTGGGCGCCGGCTGGGGCGGAGAAGGCCCGCAGGCCGGGTTCTTTCCGTTCTACATCGGGTCGAGCCTCATCATCGCCAGCGCCGTCAATCTGGCGCAGCTCCTGCTGCGTCCGCGTGATGGCGCGTTATTTGCCGCGTGGTCGCAGCTCCGCCTGGTGCTGGCGGTGGTAGTGCCGACCACGGTTTATGTCTTCGTCATCCCTTATCTCGGCATCTATGTCGCCTCGGCGCTGCTGATCGCGGTCTTCATGCGCTGGCTCGGCCGTTATCCGTGGCACATCGTCGGAGCCGTCGCGATCGG
>DASXOK010000367.1:0-3883 GCA_036494425.1 Pseudolabrys sp. | reverse complement strand
CTCGTTCGGCGTGGTGGTCACGATCGCGAAGCTGCGTATCCATTCTCCTTCCGGAGACTTCCAGTTCTCCCACAGGCCCGCCAGCGCCATCGGTTTGCGGTCGGCGAGCGCAATCGCGTAGGGCTGCTTCCCGGTCCCGGTTTTCGCCCATTCGTAAAAGTTATCGACCGGCACGAGACAGCGGCGGCGCTGGAACGCCTCGCGGAACGCCGGCTTGGTTTCGATGCCTTCGGCTTTGGCGTTGATGTTGTTGCGAACCTGTCGCTGACGCCTAATTCCTGTTAGCAGGGAGTTGAACGGAACGGCTACGCCGTAGGGGGCCGCGGCATCGCCTGAGGGTCGCTGGTGAAGCTATCGTCTGCATCGAGACGGGATGGTCCCGTCTTCGATGACGAAGGAGCAGACGATGTCACCGTTACGTGTTCGCATGATTGAGGACATGAAGCTGGCCGGCTTGGCGGCCACAACCCAGGAGATCTACCTCCAGGCGGTCAGGTCTCTGGCGAAGCATTACAATAGGTCGCCGGAGCTGCTGGCCGAGGAAGAGGTCCGGCGATATCTGCTGGATGTTCGTGAGCGGAACGCGCGCGGCAGCTTCAAGACCAGCCATTACGGTATCCAGTTCTTCTACCGAAATACGCTGGGCCTGGACTGGGCGCTGTTTAAAAAAAGATCCGGCTTCCCAAGCAGAGGCGGCTGCCGCAGACGCTTTCTCATGCCGAAGCGCGGCGCATTCTCGCCGCGGTCCGCCATCCCATACACCGCGGCTGTTTCAGCCTGATTTACGGCTGCGGCCTGCGGATCAGCGAGGCCGCTACTCTTCCCGTCACCGCCATCGACAAGACCAGCGGCGTCCTGCGCGTCGTCGGCAAGGGCAACAAGGAACGGCTCGTGCCCGTGCCCAACGAGGTGCACGACGGCTTGCGGCGGATGTGGCAGGCCAACGACCATCGCGATCCGCGCTGGCTCTTCCCCAACCGCTGGCGAACCGGTCCCGTCACCACCCATGTCCTGACCCGCACCTTTGCCGAGGCCGTCAAGGCGGCCAATCTCCCTGGCGGTCGCCGCGCGACGCCGCACACTCTGCGCCACGCCTACGCGACCAGGCTCTTCGAGAACAAGGTCGACACCCGCGTCGTCCAGGCGTTTCTCGGCCACGAGAATATCGCCACGACGACGATTTACACGCACCTGACGGAACCGACGCGGGTGTCTTTGCGCAAGCTGCTCGACAAGGTGATGAGCGGCTTCTGACGCATGCCCGAAGTGGCGGACGCGTTCCGCCGCTTCGCAGGCAGCTATGTGGCAGCTCACGGCGCGGCGATGCTGCCATCGCATCGTCGCGCCATCGCCGACATCATCGCCTGCCGCACCGAAGCGCTCGGCGGACAGCAGTGGTGCTGCAATCACTGCGGCACCCTGCTGCACGTCTTCCACTCTTGCCGCAACCGCGCCTGCCCGAAGTGTCACGCCGAGCAGACGCAGGCTTGGCTCGAACAGCGTCGGGAGGAGATATTACCGGTTCCCTATTTCCACGTCACCGTCACCGTGCCCGAGGAACTGCGGGCCGCGCTGCGCCGGCATCAGATCGACGGCTACGGCGCGCTGATGAAGGCCGCCGCCGAGGCGATCATCGTGTTGGCCCGCGATCCGCGCTGGGTCGGCGGCACCGTTGGCGTGCTCGCCGTACTGCACACCTGGACGCAACGGCTCGTCTTCCACCCGCACGTTCACTGCCTCGTCACCGGCGGCGGATTGTCCGACGACGGCGCCACCTGGCATCCCGCCGGCAAGACGTTTCTGTTCCCGAAGACCGCGCTCGCCACCCTTGCCCGCGCCCGCTTCCGCGATGCCTTCGCCAAGCTCTGCCCGGACGCCAACCTGCCGCCCCATCTCTGGCAGATCCCCTGGGTCGTTCACATCACGCCATGGGCCGAGGGACAACAGGCCGCGCTCGACTATCTCGCCCGCTACGCCTTCCGCATCGCCATCACCAACAACCGCATCCTGGCCGTCGACGACGCCACCGTGACCTATCGCTACAAGGACCGCGCCGCCGACCGCCAGCGCAGGGAAACCGTCGCCGGCCACGAGTTCATCCGGCGCTTCCTCCAGCACGTCCTGCCGGCCGGCTTCCATAAGGTCCGCTATTACGGCCTGTGGCATGCCTCGCGCCGCGAACCGCTGCGCAACCTGAGGAACCTTCTCTTGCTGGCGCAACCCGCCAGCCCACCGGCCGAACCCGCCGGACCCGAGCCTGACGCCGACCCCCAGGCCCCGCCATCGCCGCGCCGTTGCCCACATTGCGAGACCGGCCATCTGACACTGCTGCGCCGGCTGTCGCCTGCCCGGCCGCAAGGCCCGTGATGATCACCATGCTGCCAACGCAAACACCTCCGACCCCATGCCGCCCTTCCGCCGTTCTGTCGCCGGATCGTCGGCGCTCGCCCGGCGCCACCTCAGAATCCTCGGAAATCGCCCCACCGCAGCGATATTACCAGCCAATCGGCTGGCATCAGCGAGCGACCATCGGGCCCACGCTGCCCTTCAACCTGCCGACTGCCTCATCCTACTGCCTCAACGGCCACCCGCGGCGGTAGAAACCTCCATAGGCCCGTCCCACTACCCCGCCGACTGCACCCCAGTCAGACGCGTTCGTTCAACCGAGCCTGCGCACCCGCAAGGGGCGCGCAAACTCTGATTCGTTTTGTCGCTCATCGATTCTGCAGCCGACACTTTTAGGGAAATTTCGCTGTAGATCTGCTGCGGGCACAGCCCCGCCGGACCTCGACACGACTTCAGATTGCGGCGATCGGGAATGAACAGCAGCAGATCGGCGCTGACGTATACAACCAGCTCCGACGCCTCCCTGGCGTCAACTACGGCTCTCGACTATGTAACCTACTCGTTGGCTCGGAGGCCGGCCCGCCCGCGGCTCCCGCTCCCGGATGATAGAGGTCGCGCGATGAAGATCAGCTTTGCCGAACCCGACTTGCCCCGCTCCGGCGCCGTGGTGGTCGGGGTATGGGAAGGGAAGGTGTTGACGCCCGCCGCAAGACGGCTCGACGAGGCGGCCGGAAGCGCCATCACCCGTGCGCTCGCCGCCGCATCTCGGTTCAGCGGCAAGAAGGACGAGCTGCTGCCCATTGTCGGGCCCCCCGATCTCTCGGTGAGCCGGATTGTCCTTGCCGGCCTCGGTAAGCCCGAATCGGCCGACTCCCGATCACTTCAGCAACTCGGAGGAAATCTGGTTGCGCATCTGAACGGCGCCGGAGAGCAGGAGGCGACGTTGATGATCGACGCTGCCGAGGGAGCATCGATCGGTCCGACCGAGGCAGCGGCCGAATTAGCCTTTGGCGCGCAGCTCAGATCCTATCGTTTCGACAAATACAAGACCAAGCAGAAGCCGGAACAGAAGCCGTCGCTCAATCGCCTGACGGTCGCTACCGGCGGCGCGAAGGCTGCGAAACGCGCCTATCAGCCGCTCGAGAAGACCGCGGCAGCGGTGTTTATGACCCGCGACCTAGTTTCGGAGCCGGCGAACGTAATTTACCCGGAGACGCTGGCAGCAGAAGCCGGGCGGCTCGCCGAGCTCGGCATCGACGTCGAGATCCTCGACGAGCACGAAATGCGCGAGCTCGGAATGAACGCGCTGCTGGGGGTAGCGCAGGGCAGCGCCCGCCCGCCCCGCATGGTCGTCATGCAGTGGCACGGCGCCAAAGGCTCGGGCGGTGCGCGCAGCCAACCCCTCGCCTTTGTCGGCAAGGGCGTCACCTTCGATACCGGCGGCATCTCGATCAAACCGGCTGCCGGCATGGGCGACATGAAATGGGACATGGCGGGGGCCGCCGTTGTTATCGGGCTGATGCGGCTGCTCGCCGCG
>DASXOK010000366.1:0-2250 GCA_036494425.1 Pseudolabrys sp. | reverse complement strand
TGCGCTGCTGGGCCTGCGCCGCCGGCGCGCTCGGCGAACGCAAGCCGGACGTCGTGTCCATGGATCCGAGCTGGCATCACAACTACGCGTCCCTCGCCTGGTACGGCGCGCAGGCGGAAGATCGCGCCGCGCACTATCCGTCGATCAAGCCGGAGCTCGTCGAACTGACCTCCGCGCTGCACGCGCTCGCGCATGAGCCGGAGGAGCGGACCCAATTCATCACCGACTCCGCCGCCTACGCGGACAAGTTCAAGCTCTCGGCCGACCAGCGCGAAGCGCTGATCAAGATGGACATGCCGACCATCGTGAAGATGGGAACGCATCCGCTGGTGCCCTTCCTCGCGAACATGCAGATCCAGCGTCTGCGCAAGTCGCGCTGAGTGAGCACCGTGGCAGTTCAAGCGCGTCCCGTATTCGCGTCGTTCATCGATGGGCAGATGACCGTGCCCGGCGAGAACCTCTTCGATCTCGTCGCGCCGCAGTCGGGCAAGGTCATCGGCCAGATTTCGGAAGCCGGCGCTGCCGGCGTCGATCGTGCCGTGAAGGCCGCCGCGGTAGCCTTCACCGCCAACCGCAAGCAGCCGACGCATCAACGCATCACGTGGCTCAAGGCCGCCGCCGCAGCCTTGACCGCGGCGAGCAGCGAGATCGCAGCACTCATCTGCGAAGATGTCGGCAAGCCGATCCGCATGGCGACGTTTGAAGTGAAGCGCGGCGCGGAATTTCTCGAAGCGACGGCTGCGGCTTTGACCCAATTGGGCGGCGAGACATTACCGCTCGATATCACCGCGACCGGCGCCGGCCATTTCGGCTACGTCCGTCATGTGCCCTATGGCGTGGTCGCCGGCATCACGCCGTTCAACGCGCCGGTCAATCTGCTGGTGCAGAAGGTCGCGCCCGCCATTGCCGCCGGCAACGCGATCGTCGCCAAGCCGGCGCCGGCCGGAACGCGCACGGCGCTCAAGCTCGCGCAAATCTTCCAGGACGCCGGCTGGCCGAAGAACCTCTTCACCGTCGTCACCGGCGATCGTGAGTCCGCATTGGCGCTCGCGGCGCACGACGATGTGCGCGCGGTCTCCTTCACCGGCGGCACCGCCGGTGGCGATGCTCTGGCGCGCGCGGCGGGAGCAAAGAAGTTCGTGGCCGAGCTCGGCTCCAATGCCGCGAACATCGTATTGGCAGACGCTGACATCGAGACCGCCGCGAAGAAGATCGCGGCCGCCGCCTTCGAAGCGAGCGGGCAGCAGTGCATCTCGGCGCAGCGCGTGCTGGTCGCGCGGCCCGTGCTCGATACCTTCCTCGGCTATTTCGTCGCCGCCGCCAACCGGCTGAACGTGGGCGACGCCACCGACCCGAAGACCGACGTCGGGCCGATGGTCAGCTTGGCTGCGGCTGAGCGGGTCATGGCGATGTGCGAGGACGCTGTGAAACGCGGCGCACGCTACGCGCTCGAGCCCGCCCGGCAGGATGCGTGCGTATCGCCCGGCATCGTGATCGATGTCTCGAAGGATGCGCGTCTTTGGCGCGAGGAAGTGTTCGGCCCGATCGTTCTGGTCGCGCCCTTCGACACCGTGGACGAGGCCTTGCAACTGGCGAACGATTCGCCGTTCGGCCTGCAGGGCGCGGTCTTCACCCGCGATCTCGCCGCGGCGCTGCGTTTCTCAGACGACTTCGAGGTCGGCGCGCTGTGGATCAACGAGGCCACCCGCTTCCGCCTCGACATCTATCCATTCGGCGGCGTCAAGCGCAGCGGCGTCGGCCGCGAAGGCGTGCGTTACGCGATCGAAGAGTTCTCGCAGATGAAGTTCACCGGCATCACGGTCTAGATCTCGGGTGAGTTAAAGCGTTACGTCATCACATTGCGGGCCGTGCATGGTGCATGGCCCGACATTTGCTGTACTTCCGGGTTTTGGCGCGGAACTTCGTGAGGCGGTGACAATGCAGAGCGAACGGAATCTCAAGGCGACAATCGATCCATCGGCTGCGCCGGCTCAGCCGCTCCTCTTCACGCCGATCATGTTGCGCAGCTTGACCGCGCGCAACCGCATCGTCGTCTCGCCGATGTCGCAATATGCCGCCGTCAATGGCGAGCCGACTGATTGGCACCTCGTGCATCTCGGCAAGTTCGCGATGGGTGGCGCCGGCATAGTCTTTGTCGAGGAAACGTCGGTCGAAGAACGCGCGCGCAAGACCTATCATTGTCCGGGCATCTATACCGATGCGCAGGCGCGCGCCTGGCGGCGCATCACC
>DASXOK010000365.1:0-2936 GCA_036494425.1 Pseudolabrys sp. | reverse complement strand
GCGTCCGATGCGGGCAAGCAGCTTGCCGCGGAAACCGCTGAAGCCGTCTTCACCGCGCAGAACAACTTGGCCGACGGCCGCCGCTTCTATGCGGACGTGAAGGGCCGCATGGACAAGCTAGGCCGCAACCGCGATCACCTGAAGATCCTGCCCGGCGTGCTGGTTGTGGTCGGCGATACCGTGGACGAGGCGCGCGAAAACCGTGCGCGGGTGGACAGTCTGGTGAACTACAGCAACGCCATTGCCTCGCTGTCGATCGCGCTCGGCCACGACGCGTCGAAGTTCGATCCGGACAAACCACTGCCGGACGTGCCTGAAACCAATGCCAGCAAGAGCGGCCGCGAGCGCGCGATCGCGCTGGGCAAGCAGGAGAACCTCACGGTGCGCCAGCTTGCGCAGCGGCTCGGCGGCTATGGCGGGCTCGCCTTCGTCGGCACGGCGAAGACCATCGCCGATGCGATGGAGGAATGGCTCGTTACCGAAGGCAGCGACGGCTTCAATGTGATGTTCCCCTACCTGCCGCAGGGCCTCGACGACTTCGCCGACAAGGTCGTGCCGGAGCTGCAACGTCGCGGCATCTTCCGCAAGGAATACAGTGGCACGACGCTGCGCGATCATCTCGGACTTCCGCGTCCGACCAATCGATTCTTTGCCAAGGAATAACGGCCTGGGTGCGTTTACGCCGGGCCGTACGTTGATGTACGGCGAATACGCCGATTTACGGAGGCCTGTGACGCGCCACCGCAGCGGCCCTATAAAGGGGTACGCTGTTTCGTCCGAGAACGCGCACCAGGATCAGAAGAATGCCAACCTTGCCCCCGGCCGAAATTGGCGCGCCCATATCCGAGATCGACACCCCCGCTCTGATCGTCGATCTCGATGCGCTGACGCGTAATCTCGAAAAGATGGCAGCGCTCGTGAAGCGCCTCGGCGTCCGCCTGCGGCCGCACGCCAAGACGCACAAGTCGTCCGTCATCGCCGCGCGGCAGATCGCCTTGGGAGCGGTCGGCGTGTGTTGCCAGAAGGTGTCCGAGGCGGAAGCGCTTGTCGCCGGCGGCATCGGCGATGTGCTGGTCACCAACGAGATCGTCGGCGCGCGCAAGATCGCGCGCTTGGCGCACCTGGCGCGGCAGGCCCGCATCGGCGTCTGTATCGATCAGGCCGAGTCCGTCGCGCTTCTGGCCGACGCGGCGCAACAGGCCGGATCGCAGATCGACGTTCAGATCGAAATCGATGTCGGCGCACGCCGCTGCGGCGTTGCGCCCGGTGCCGCGGCGAGCAAGCTTGCCGCGCAGATCAGCCGCAATGCGAATCTCCGCTTCGCCGGTCTGCAGGCCTATCACGGGGCGGCGCAGCATTTCCGATCGCCGGCCGAGCGCAGCGCCGCGATCGAAGCGGCCAAGGCGGGAGTCATTGAAACCGTCCGTCATCTCGCGGAGGCCGGCTTCGCCTGCCAGACGATCACCGGGGCGGGGACGGGCACGTTCCAGATCGAGGGACGCTCCGGCGTCTGGAATGAAGTGCAGCCGGGCTCCTACGTGTTCATGGATCGCGACTACGCCAAGAACACGCTGGACGACACGCACGGCGCCGCGGCCTTCGATCATGCGCTGTTTGTGCTGGCGACGGTCATGAGCATGACGACGCCCGATCTGGCCGTCGTCGATGCCGGACACAAGGCGCTGTCGAATGACAGTGGCTTCCCCGCGGTCTGGCAGAGGCCGGACATCAGCTATCATCGGCCGTCGGACGAGCACGGCGTCCTGACGTTCGCGGACGGCGCTCCGCGTTTGGCCTGGGGCGAGACGGTGCTGCTGGTCCCCGGTCATTGCGATCCGACCGTCAATCTTTACGACTGGTATGTCGGCGTCCGCGGCCTGGGAACGCCTGCGGCCCACGTCGAGGCGCTGTGGCCGGTAACGGGCCGTGGCGCGGTGACATAGAGCGCTACTTCGCCAAAGTGGCTCTGGAGATCGAACGACGATCCGCAGCAGTCTCGGTTTAGCGCGCCGACGACATAGTTCGGTTCAATCGTGAGGAAACCGAACAGCTGATGCTCGTCCGTAGCCGGCTCAGCGTTCGTACCGCCTGTAAAAATGGGTCCGGCGGAAGAATTTTCGTCCGCGATCCACTGACTAAACTCGCAGCTGACACAGCGCATTATGTCATAGCGAGGATAGCCCACACACTCGGGCGCTGATGTCTCAAGGCGTAAGAAGCCGCTGCATCCTGAGCATGCAACCCGTTCGATTTCATCGGGTTGCGATTGAGAGCCGTTCGTCATTGTTGTCTCGGTCAAAATGCTCGGACACGCGTAAACTGGCTGGGGGCTCAATGCGACGGAAATGCTCCGAGTGTGTCTGGTTCCGGCGGTCGGGCGGAGTCGTTGCCATCTGTCTTGTGGCGGCATGTTGCGGGCATTAGCATCGGCATCTCCGATCCGCAACCGACCCAGCCCGACCCAAACGGTCCTATGCACCCGGATGGCCCGAACGGAGTAGGGCTATGGCAAACTCACCAACCTGGTAAGCAACGCAACGAGTTCTGCTTGGCGATGCGTCGCCGTTTTGGCGAACAGCGCCCTTAATTGATTGCGCACGGTCTCCCGCGAAATATGCAACTGCTCGGCGGCGAGCTCAGGATTGGCGCCGGTAGCCATAATAGACGCGAGTCGTACTTCGGCAGGTGTTAGGCCGAACACCGCCGCTAATACGCTTGGGTTGGGCGCAGGCTTCGAATCCAAGGACGTAAATGTCAGAAGAGCCCGGGCGCGTACGAAGGGAGTTTTGGCCGCCGGCGGAACTGGAAGGGCTTCGATGATCACCGGACGGCCCGCCTTTCTGCGGGCGACAATCGGGCTAAACTGAACGGCATTGTGATCCGATGTGCCGGCCAGTCGCCGGAGCGATCGGTCGAGAATAGACGCGGCTAGTTTA
>DASXOK010000364.1:0-9905 GCA_036494425.1 Pseudolabrys sp. | reverse complement strand
GGTAAATCCGGCGGGCGTGCGGCGAAGGCGGTCGGTCTTACCTCGGGAGGTCTGCGTTGTGTCTCGGAATCGGGACTGAGGCCGCCGCAAGGCGGCCTGACCGCAGCGCAGAAGTCAGCAGACGGCATAGTAGGTGGAGCGCGCTTCGCCGAAGGCCCGGACGCTGGGAAGAACGCGAAGCCACGGAGACCTCGAACCGGCCACACGGCCGAAAATCCAGGTATCTGGCCTTTGGAGCGACGGGAAAGGGTGAAGCCCGGACGGCGCCGCTCGAAGGGACCGCAACCGGCGCGGCGGACTCAGTGAGCCATGCCTTCGGCGCTGGTGCAAAATCATCACCATTGCTCAATCCAGCGAACCGCCGGATACGGACCCGTACGTCCGGTGGTGTGGGAGGGGAGGAGTCGCAAGACTCCCCCCTATCCCGATTGCGCGGCGCGCGAACGTGTCTTGTCCATCTATATTGTCACGAATTCTGTTTACGCGGCGGCAACCGTGTTGCGTGTCTGCGCGCCGGCCAGTAACCCCAATCATACCATTCGCGGCCTAATCAGGCGGCGGGTGGAGATGGTGTGGTTGCAATGCCAATTGACCTCCAGACGCTTGCGGTAGTGACGGTTTTCGTCACAGCCGTGCTCGGAGCGTTGCTTGTCTTCGCAGGCGTTCAGAACCGCGCGGTGCGCGCGCTGAAGATCTGGGGCATCGCTTTTGCGATCGCGGCCGTTGGCCTTGGCCTTGTCATCGCACGCGGGCTCGTTCCGGACTGGCTTTCCATCAATGTTTCGAACGCGCTCGTTCTGTTCGGCATTTCGCTGATCTGGGCGGGTGCGCGCGTCTTCGACGGACGGCCGGTGCGCCGTTCTCTCGTGCTGGTGGCCCCGGGCCTGTGGTTGATTGCGTGCGCGTTTCCGGCCTTTCTGGCGGACATCAATCTGCGCATCATCTGGGCGTCGGGATTGCTTGCGGCCGTCGCGGTGGTGATCGCCCGGGAAATATGGCGCGGACGCGCTGAACCGCTGATGTCGCGCTGGCCGACGATCGTTACGCTGCTGACCTACGCAGGCGCGATGATCGGACGCATCGTCATGACGTTGTTGGCGCCAATGCTGCAAGATGCCCCGCTCATGAGCGGGGTGGCATTCACCGCCCTGTCGTTCGGGACTCTTCTGTTCACGGTCGTTCTGGCGTTCCTGCTGCTCAACATGACGAAGGAGCGCCTGGAGCTGCGGCACAAGACCGCCTCGCTGGTCGATTCCTTGTGTGGCGTCCCGAACCGCCGCGCTTTTCTCGAGGGCATCACCCGGCTGCTCACGCAGCGCCAGTCCAGTCGCGAACCCGTGGCCGTGATCCTGTTCGATCTCGACCGGTTCAAGGAGATCAACGATCACTTCGGGCACGCCGCCGGCGACAGCGTCTTGCAGACCTTCTCGGCGACGGCGACGCGAGCTCTCGGGCCGGAGGTCTTGTTCGGCCGCATCGGCGGCGAAGAGTTCGCCGCGGCGGTAGCGGTGAATGAGTTCGGTGAGGCAGTTGCCTTGGCCGAACGCGTCCGATGCAATTTCGAAAACGATGCAGCGCTACATGGAACGGGTGACCTGATGCCGACGGTCAGCGTCGGCGTCACCTTCGGCCATGATCCGCAGCAGCTCACGGTCAAGGGGCTGCTCGCGGCTGCTGACCGGGCCCTGTACGGCGCCAAGTCGGGTGGCCGCAATCGCGTGGAGAGCGGGCCGGCAACGGCGGATGCTCCCGCGTTTCCGGCGCAGCGCGCCAAATACGGCGAACGGCGCACCTGGCGCAAAGCGGCAGGCGCCTGATTTTACCGCGATCGGCCGATATTTAGATCAATTCGCGCAAGTCTTTCCTCGAAGCGGAACGGATTCCGCAAGCTGTTGCTGACACGGCCTGTGCAACTTTGTTCCCGCCGGCCCGAACTGTTTTTTCGATCGGGCGCCGGCAGGGGGGTTGTTCGTATGCCGGTCGCAGGTCAACTGCAGCCGTTGTCTCTCGACGTGCAGACGCTTGCTTTCGTGGCCGTCTGCCTCGGCGGGCTGATCGGGCTCTATCTGGTGCTGTCCTGGCTCCAGCAGCGCGACGTGCGCGCGCTCGCCTGGTGGGGCGCGGCCTATCTGATCGGTGCGTCCGCGATGGTGCTGTGGAGCACGCCGTCGCCGTGGCTTGCCTTGCCGTCAGAGTTGCCGGAGGCACTCACATTCCTTGCCTGCGGGCTCATCTGGAACGGCATCCGCTTGTTTCACGGCCGCCGGCTGTTGGCGGCCGGTGCCTATGCCGCGCCGATCGGCTGGCTGATCGCCTGCCAGTTTCCGCTGCTGGCGCCGGGCAGCCACGCCCGCGTCGCCGCGGCCGCGCTGGTCGTCGCCGGCTACACTTTCGTCATTGCCTTCGAACTGTGGCGCGAACGGCGTAAGTCGCTGTTTTCGCGTACCGCGGCTTTCGTCGTGCCGGGCCTGCATGCCGGCGTGTTCCTGATGCCGCTCGCCTTGCAGATACTTGCTCCGAGCGTCGTCTCCGGAGGCTGGCTCGCCATCTTCGCGATGGAAACGCTGATCTACGCGGTGGGCACCGCGTTCATCGTCGTGCTGATGGTCAAGGACCACCACGTCCACGTCTATCGCCGGGCGGCCTTCACCGATCACCTCACCGGGCTGCTCAACCGGCGTGCCTTCCTCGAGAACGCGGTGAATCTCTGCGCGCTGCATGGCGCACGTGGCACGCCGGTGACGCTGATGATGTTCGATCTCGATCACTTCAAGAAGATCAACGACCGCTTCGGCCATGCCGTGGGCGACGACGCCTTGCGCGTCTTCGCCGAGGTCGCTCGCACCAATATGCGCGCGACCGATGTCATCGGACGGCTCGGCGGCGAAGAGTTCGCGGCCATCGTTCCGGGCGATCTCGAAGTCGCCGGCAAGATCGGCGAGCGCCTGCGCGGCGCCTTCGAAGCCGCTGGCGTGACCATCTCGGGTCACGCGATCGGCGCCACGGTCAGCGTCGGCGCCGCTACCTCGCATGCCCGTGTCGACGACATCGATGCGCTGCTGCAGCGCGCCGACGAGGCGCTCTACCACGCCAAGCACACCGGCCGTAACCGCCTTCACGCGGTCGAAGACGAGAAGCCGGCGGAGGCGCCGCGCGACAACACCATCCCGTTCCGGCTGCGCAAGAGCATCGTGCGCCGGCCGGTGCCGGCGGCGGCCGAGGCAACGTCTCGTTTACCATAGACGCGTTAGCATGCCCGCATGTCGGGTTCAGTTCACAGCGGACAAGCCAGCGCCGATCTGAGCGCGCTCGAGGCCTATGCCGAGCACGCCGGCGCGGCCTTGGCCTGCGCCTATTCCTCTTCGGCCGAGCTCGAAGCCGCGCTGATCGCCGCGCGCCGCGCCGCCGGCGTCTATGGACCGAAACGCCATCGCCGTCAGGTGCTGGCGACCATTGCCGGCGTTGCCGCCGCGCTCGCGGTCATCATTTATCTGATCGTCTGACGTCGCGTGCGGGCGCGGCCCGCATGCACATCACGCATCGCAAAAGAAAGCGGGCGCCTCCTTGTGGGAAGCGCCCGCCGATGTGTGTCGCGCGATGAACGCTGGTTACGCCGCGGCGCTGGCCTTGGCGGACGTCGGGACCGTCGCGATCGTCTTGAGGATCTGCGACGCGATCTGGTAGGGGTCCCCTTGCGAGTTCGGGCGGCGATCTTCGAGATAGCCCTTGTAGTCATTGTTAACGAAGCTATGTGGCACGCGGATCGACGCGCCGCGGTCCGCCACGCCGTAGCTGAACTGGTGGATCGAGGCGGTCTCGTGCTTGCCGGTCAGGCGCATGTGGTTGTCCGGACCGTAGACCGCGATGTGATCTTCGCGGGCCAGTTCGAAGGCCTTCATCAGGGCTTCGAAGTAGTCCTTGCCGCCGACTTCGCGCATGTACGCGGTCGAGAAGTTGGCGTGCATGCCGGAGCCGTTCCAGTCGGTGTCGCCGAGCGGCTTGCAGTGGAATTCGATATCCACGCCGTACTTCTCGGTGAGACGCAGCATCAGGTAGCGGGCGATCCACATCTCGTCAGCGGCCTTTTTGGAACCTTTGCCGAAGATTTGGAATTCCCACTGGCCCTTCGCCACTTCGGCGTTGATGCCTTCGTGGTTGATGCCGGCCGCGAGGCAGAGGTCGAGATGCTCTTCCACCATCTTGCGGGCGATGTCGCCGACGTTCTTGTAGCCGACGCCAGTGTAGTAGGGGCCCTGCGGCGCCGGATAGCCTGACGACGGGAAGCCGAGCGGACGGCCGTCCTTGTAGAAAAAGTATTCCTGCTCGAAACCGAACCAGGCGCCGGCATCGTCGAGAATGGTCGCGCGCTTGTTGGACACGTGCGGGGTCTTGCCATCCGGCATCATGACTTCGCACATGACGAGAGCGCCATTCGTGCGCGCGGCGTCCGGATAGACGGCAACCGGCTTAAGGACGCAATCGGAGCTGTGACCTTCCGCCTGCATCGTCGAGCTTCCATCGAAGCCCCACAGCGGAAGCTGCTCCACGGTGGGAAACGAATCGAAGTCTTTGAGCTGTGTCTTGCCACGCAGGTTTGGGACCGGCGTGTATCCGTCGAGCCATATGTACTCGAGCTTATACTTTGTCATTGCGGTTCTCTCGCAAGCTGATGACGGGGAGTGTGGGGGAATTTCTTAGCGTGCTTGGCCGCCAAACTCCTGAGTTATCCCAAGCATTTAATATGCCAATCGGTATGCTGATGAGGCTCCGGCTCTTACGGCGCGCAGCGTCAACAGCGTTTCGTCGCCGGTCGAAATGCTATCAAAGACGCGAAAATGGACGTGCCTATAATGACGTCATTCGCTGAGGTAATTTTGAGCATTCTGCGTAAAGGAGGAGCAAAACGGCCGTGGCGGCGTTATATTCCAAACAACAACCAAGACGTTATATTCCAAACAACAACCAAGACTCGGGAATAGGCGGAGCATCAAAGGAGCGGCGAACGATGACGACGAATTCTCACAGCGGATCCGCCACGATATACGCGTTTCCGGCACGCGGGCGCTTCGCGCTCGGCGGCCATCGCGACGACTCCGCGAAGCTTGCGTCGCCGCGGACAACCAGGGTCGTGATCGGTGACGCCTGGTATCACGAAGAAGCAATTCAAGAGGCGATCAAAGAAGCCGATCGGAATCGCAAGAACTGACGTTACTGACGCCCTCACGCGCCGAAGATCGACCAACCCAGCCTCTTGGTGAGCGCCTCGAGCGCCACGCGGCCGAGATGTGAATTGCCGTTGCCATCGAGGCCGGGCGCCCACACAGCGATGGACGCCTTGCCGGGGGCGATCGCCAGAACGCCGCCGCCGACACCGCTCTTGCCGGGCAGGCCAACCCGGTAGGCGAACTCGCCCGAGCCGTCGTAATGGCCGCACATCAGCATCACCGCATTGATCCGCCGCGCGCGCTCAGGCTGCACGACCGTCAGGCCGGTCGATGGATTGCGGCCGTTATAAGCGAGAAAGCGTCCCGCCATCGCAAGCTGGCGGCACGACATGGCGATGGCGCAGTGGTGGAAGTAGACGCCGAGCGTGTAGTCGACCGGGTTTTCCAGCACATTGAACGACTTCATGTAGTTGGCGAGCGCGATGTTGCGGAAGCCGGTGCGCTGCTCGGAGGCTGCGACCGCCTCGTCGATAATGATGGTCGGATCGTCGGCAAGGAATTGCATGAAGCGCAGAATCTCGCCCAATGCCTCGCGCGGCTGATGTCCACACAGGATCAGGTCGGTGACAGCGATCGCGCCGGCATTGATGAAAGGGTTGCGCGGGATGCCGCGCTCGAATTCGAGCTGCACGATCGAATTGAACGGGCTGCCCGATGGCTCGCGGCCGACGCGCTGCCATAACCTGTCGCCGGCCTTGCCCAAGGCCAGCGTGAGCGTGAACACCTTGGAGATGCTCTGGATCGAGAACGGCACGTCGCTGTCGCCGGCGGCCGCGACGTTGCCCTCGGCGTCGACCACCACGAGGCCGAAGGCCTTGGCATCGACGCGCGCCAGTTCCGGGATATAGCTTGCCACCTCGCCGCGATCGGGCCGCTGCCGCATCTCGTCGGCGATCTCTTTGACGATACGATCAAGATTTTTCACGCCATCGCTCGTGTCGGTCACGGTCGTTCGGGGGCACCGCGATGGTGCGCCCGCAGTCTTTGTCATAGCGGCCGAAGTTCCGCATGGCGAGAGGCTCAACGCCGCGAGCAATCTCGGGGGCCGATGAGAACGATAGAAAGCGCTCATTGGATTTGAGCGATCTGGTGCCCCACCTCCCATGCATCGGCGCGAGACGCGGCATGCGGACGCGACGCGCGAGAGTCCGATGCAATTCATTTTGAACCATGGGGCGCCTCACCGGCGGAAGGCCGGCCGCACACGTAACGGGCATCGAACACGAGCACGCGAGGAGATTTGGAATGTCTATAAACGTTGGCCGCCGATCAGCACTTCTTGGCTTCAGCGCAGCCGCCCTGGGCGCTGCGGCGCTGAGCGCCGACGCCGGCCGCGCTGTTGCCGCGGAGAGCCCGATGGTGCACGGCGCCACCGGACTGCGTGACCTTTCGGCCCGTCTCGCCAAGGCGCCGCGGCGGCGGGACTTCAAGACTGTCCCGATGATCCTCGACCATCCCGACCTCTGGGATGCCGCCGCTCTCAATGAAGTGATCGGCTACCGTGGCGCCTATAAGCAGGTCTGGGACAACACCGGCATCGGCAGCCCTTGGCTCAACCTGATGCGCAATTCCATCAACGCGCAAGTGTTCTCGTTCAGGCACCCCGATTTTCTTGCCGTATCGGCAACGCACGGTTCGGCGCATCTGGCGCTCTTCGATCAGCCGACCTGGGACAAATACCAACTAGCCAAGCTGGCAGGCGGCGACTTCAAGACGAATACGCTGATCGTCCCCGAACATGTGCCCTCCAGCCTTTCGGATTTCGAAGATCCGAAGAGCGTCTTCGGCGCGGCCGGGGACATCATCCCGGCGCTGCAGAGCAGAGGGGTCGTGTTCCTCGCCTGCCACAACGCGATCTGGGAATTGACCGCGAAGCTGCTCAGTCTGGGCGTGAATCCCGATCACAAGTCGCACGAAGCGATCACCGCCGAGCTGACCAATCACCTCATCGACGGCGCCGTGCTCACGCCGGGAATCGTCGCGACGATCCCCGAGCTTCAGCGGGCCGGTTTCCACTACGCAGCGTGAGGCCGACATGCGCAAGATGCCCCTCCGGGTCATTCTGATGGCCGCGGCACTTTTGGCGTCCGCAATGTCCGCCGCCTCCGTCGCGGCCCAATCCGGCCCGGAGGCGGGCATCTTCCCGCCGTGGCAGCACGGGCAGAACAACGACGCCACCAATCGCGGCTTCGAATTCACAGTGCCGCAGGTTGATGATCTCGCCGACTTCCATGGCGACATCACCGATCCCAAGCTCATGCTCTACGTCGGCGGCAACTACTTCTTCGCAATGGCGCCGCTGGTGGCGGAGTTCGAGGAGGAGCATCCCGAGTACAAAGGCCGGATCTATTGGGAGACGATCCCGCCCGGTCTGCTCGTCAAGCAGATCAAGGCAGGCGGGACGGTCACCTCGGGCAACATGACCTGGACCGCCAAGCCGGACGCCTATTTCGCGGGCTTGAAAAAAGTCGATGCGCTGATCGGGCAGGGGCTGCTGAGCGGTCCCGCCGTGCCTTACGTCACCAATACGCTCACGATCATGGTGCCGAAGGGCAATCCGGCGCACGTGACCGGCCTCGCCGATCTCGGCAAAGCCGATATCCGGCTGGCGATGCCGAACCCGGCCTTCGAAGGCATCGCGCGTCAGATCGAGGCCTCCTTGCGCAAGGCGGGCGGCGACGCGCTGGCCGACAAGGTCTACAAAACCAAGGTTGCCGACGGCACAACGGTCCTCACGCATATCCATCATCGGCAGACGCCGCTCTTCCTCATGCAGGGACGCGCGCAGGCCGGCGTGACCTGGCAATCCGAAGCGATGTTCCAGGAGCAGGCGGGACATCCGATCACCCATGTCGATATCCCGGCCAGCGAGAACACGACCGCGATTTATGCGGGCGCCGCGGTGAAAGGCGCGGCTCACCCGGAGGCCGCGAAGCTTTGGCTGTCCTACATCCACTCACCCGCGGCCCTGACCATCTTCGAACGCTACGGCTTCAAGCCTTACACCGGCGCGGCGACCGCCGACTGATCCAGCACTGCCATTCCGCAGGAGACGACGATGTCCGCAACCACGTTCACGCGTGTGGCTGAACACGCCTCGCCCATGACCGACGCGCAACGCACCTGGCGCATCGCCGCCATCGCACTGCTCTCGGTCCGCATCATCCAGGGCTTCATCTACTGGGGCGGCGGCTCGCGGCGTTTCATCTACGCCCCCTCCAAGCTTGATCCGAGCGGCGCGCACAGTTGGATGGCGAACAAATTCCAGACGGCGATGCCCGGCGCGCTGTTGGGCATGGATCACGTCATCAGCTTCATGCTCCACCATTTCTATCTGCTCTATGCCGGCGTCATTCTGTTCAGCGCCGCCGAGCTCGTGGTCGGGCTGATGCTCATGACCGGCCTGATGACCCGCATCGCGGCCTTGGCCTCGATGGGATTCTCCGTCCTGCTGATGCTGATGTTCGGCTGGCAGGGCGCGACCTGCATCGACGAGTGGACGATGGCGGCCTGCAATCTCGCCATGGGCGCCACGCTGCTCCTCGGCGGGAGCGGCGCTTTTTCACTCGACAATGTGCTTCTGCGCCGCAACCCCGATCTCGCGGATAGGCCGTGGTTTCGCTGGATGTCGGGGAGCCTGCCGCTGCCGCAGACCGACGCGGGCTTCCGCAAACTGGCGCTGGGCCTCTTGGCCTTCGTCCTGGTGTTCAACGTCGGCAGCTACGATTACTATCGCGGCTCGGTGATCTCGCCATTCCATGGCGGGCCGGTGAGCCCGACCAAGCATCATCTCGCGCTCAGCCAGGCCGTGCTGTTGCCGGATGGCGGAGTGCGTTTCCACGTCTATCTCGATGGCGGCACGCCGGAAGCGCCGGTGCACGTGGTCGCGGCCGACCTGTTGGACGATGACAACCGCGTGGTTGCCCGCTGGGACGCGGCGAGCCTCTCCAAGCTGCCCAAGGCCGACTTCGCCAACGACTATGCCTATAACAAGTTCGCCCCCGGTCCGTTCGGCCTCCGCGCGCCGATGGGCGCCGCTGCCACCATCACGTTGCCCGCCGCGGGTAACGCTTCCGGCGACACGCTCCTTCGCTTGACCGATGTCGATGGCCAATCTTTCACGGTCACGCTCGACTCCGGTAAGGGGGAGCCAACCGCGGCGCCCTAACGCGCAGGCTTATCGGGAGGAGTTTCGGCTGACCGTGCGAACAAGTTGCCGATCAACGACGACCAGACACCCGGGACCTCACTGCGCTCGAATGGAATGGGGCGGCACAGGCCCATCGTCACGAGACCGAGCCGCGCCATGCGTTGCCCCGCATAAAGAGATTCCGCCGCGCTCGTCGCAATGCGCTCGGCAACGGCGCCGCCGATCTGCTGGGTAAGCGTTGCTCCGGCGAGGTCGATGGCCCCAAGCTTTCCCGCTTCGACCACGAGGCGCCGCAACAGATGTGCGGTGGCGAGCGCCGTCGGCCGGTGTCCGTAGCAGCCGGCAATCTCGCGCACCATTCGTACGGCGCATGCAACGAAGAACACTGCGTCGGTGACTGCCGTCGGGCTGATGGCGACAATGCCGAAAGAACGCAGGCTGGCGCGGCGTATGATCGCTTCGGCGCGCCGGTCGAGTGGGTGCATGACCGTCTGCGATAACAATTCGATCTGTTGGGCCGGCGTATGATG
>DASXOK010000363.1:0-11170 GCA_036494425.1 Pseudolabrys sp. | reverse complement strand
GTCAAGGCGGCCTGCGGCGTCGAGCCGGCATTGCCGGATTGGCTGGGCGACCTATATGCGCGACCTGAGCGCGTCACGGTCTTGCCGGCGGATCAAGCAGCAGTGGAGCGTTTCGTTTCAGCGGCATCGCGCGCAGCGCGTGAAGGAGTCATGGCATGAGCGTTGAAGTCACCCGTCTTTCCTCCGGCTTGGCGGTTGTGACCGACCAGATGCCGCACCTGGAATCTGCCTCGCTCGGCGTCTGGGTCGGTTCCGGCAGCCGCGACGAAAAGCCGGACGAGCACGGCATTTCCCATCTGCTCGAGCACATGGCCTTTAAGGGCACCAAGCGGCGCACCGCGCGGCAGATCGCAGAGACCATCGAGGCGGTCGGCGGCGATCTTAACGCGGCGACCAGCGTCGAATCGACGGCCTATTATGCGCGCGTGCTGAGGGCCGACGTGCCGCTGGCGCTCGACGTGCTGTCTGACATCCTTTCGGAGCCGACCTTCGATCCCGAAGAATTGCGGCGTGAGCAGAACGTGATCGTGCAGGAGATCGGCGCGACTGAAGACGCGCCCGATGACTTGGTGTTTGACCGCCTGCAGGAGACTGCGTTTCCGAAGCAGCCGGTCGGCCGCTCCATTCTCGGCACGCCGGAAACCGTGCGTTCGTTCACGGCCGCGCGCCTGCGCGCTTATCTTGGGCGCAACTATCGCGGCCCCAATATGCTTGTGGCCGCAGCCGGCGCCGTCGATCACCAGCAGATCGTTGCCGAGGCGGAGAAGCGCTTCGCCAGTTTCGTCGGCCCGGCGGGACCGGCGCCGGAGCAGGCGCATTTCAGCGGCGGCATGCGCGTCGAGACGCGTGACCTCGAGCAGGTGCACATCGCCATGGCCCTCGAAGGCCTGCCAGTGAAGAACGAGAATCTCTACAGCCTTCAGGTCTTCACCAGCGTGCTGGGCGGCGGCATGTCTTCGCGGCTCTTCCAGGAGGTGCGTGAGATCCGCGGCCTCTGCTACGCCATTCAGGCCTTCCACATGCCCTACAGCGACACTGGCATGTTCGGCCTTTATGCCGGCACCGACGAAGCCGATGCGCCCGAGTTGATGCGCGTCGTCATCGACGAGATCGGCAATGCCACCGAGACCATCACCGAAGCCGAGGTCAACCGCGCCAAGGCGCAGATGAAGGCCGGCCTGCTGATGGCGCTGGAGAGCTCGGAGGCACGCGTCGGACAGATCGCGCGGCAGATGCTGGCCTATGGTCGGCCGATCGCGCTCGACGAGATCGTGGCCAAGGTCGATGCCGTGACGGTGGAGAGCACGCGGGCCGCCGGCCGCGCGCTGGTCGCGCGCGGACGTCCGGCTATCGCCGCCCTCGGCCCGGGCAGCGGACTTGAAAGCACAGCCGCAATCGCGGAAAGTCTGGTGCGGCGCGCGGCCTGAGACCTCCGGAGCGCTCGCCGGCACCGTCATGGCGTTCTTCCGCACTGTCAGCTTCGGCGACATCATCCCAGCCATCACCGGCGGCGGCGTGCTGTTGCGCACGCCGGTGAGCAGCGACTACGCCGAATGGGCGGCGGTGCGCGAGAAAAGCCGCGACTTTCTCACGCCCTGGGAGCCGACCTGGCCGGCCGACGATCTCACTCGCAGCGCGTTCCGCCGGCGGCTCAAGCGCTATGCCGAGGATCAGCGCGGCGACTTGGCCTATGCCTTCCTCATTTTCCGCAGCGACGATGGCGCCCTTGTGGGTGGGCTGACGCTGGCCAATATTCGCCGCGGCGTCGCCCAGGCGGGTAGCATTGGCTATTGGGTGGGACAGCCCTTTGCCCGCAAAGGCTACATGACCGCCGCCGTGCGGGCGCTGATCCCATTTTGCTTCGGCACCTTGCGGCTGCACAGGCTGGAGGCAGCCTGTATTCCCGACAATGGCGCCTCGATCGGGCTCCTGGAAAAGACCGGCTTCAAGCGCGAGGGCTATGCCCGGGGCTACCTCTGCATCAACGGCACCTGGCAGGACCATCTGCTTTATGCCCGGCTGAAGGACGACCCGGATTGAACCGGACCGCTACATCGCCTTGGGCTTGCCACGCTTGGTTTGCTATAAGCCCGCCTTTGGGGACCTCTTGGAGAAACGCGAGCGACACAAGATGGGTGGGGAGCGAAACCGACACGCTGGGCCGGCGGGGGCCGCGTTGGCGATCATGGCAGCGCTGGCGCTGTCCGGTTGTGGCAGCATGAGCACCAACAGCATTCTGAGCACATCGCCGCTCGATCTGTTCAAGTCGTCGTCGAAGGCAACGGCCACCAACGCCAACGCGGCGGCAGGCGCGCCCGAGGTCGATACCGACATCGACTGCCCGGGGGTCCAGATCCGCAACGGCGCGGCGACCCTGGTCGTCGGCAGCAAGCCGGGCGAAGCGGAGCCGGCCGCGCTCGACGTGCGCTATCAGGGCAGCATCGTCCGTACCGCGCGCGAGTGCCATGTCAATTCCGGCATGATGACCATGAAGGTCGGCATCGAGGGCCGCGTCATCACCGGCCCGGCCGGCGGCCCTGGCACCGTCAACGTTCCGATGCGCATCGCGGTGGTGCAGGAGGGCGTCAACCCAAAGACCATCACGTCGAAATTCGGCCAGGAGACGGTGACGCTCTCGGGCGACGTCGATCGCGTCACCTTCACGCATATCGAGCCCGACATCACCTTCCCGCTGCCGCAGCCGGCCGGCGATCTCGACGCCTACGTGGTCTATATCGGCTTCGATCCGCTCGGCGCCAAGCCGGAGAAGAAGCCGCCGGCCAAGCGCAAGTCGCATGCGGCCGCCAAGCCGAAGCAGAGCTGACTTGTCCCGGGGCGCGATGCAGCCTGAGCGCCGCGAACGCTTGCTTCGCAGGCCCCGGACCTTCGCAAATTCTGAGATTGATACGGTCCCGGATCAGCAGCGCAACACTGCGCTAAAGCTTGTGTTGCGCCGCGTCCGGAACAAGGGCCCCCTACCAGCCCCTTAAATCCATCACCGCGCTCTTGAGGGCGCGCATGTCGGTGATCACCATGCGGGCGCCGGCCGAGAGCAGGTTGGTGCCGAGCTGGCTGCCTGCGTGGCTGCCGCCGATGAAGCCGATCACCGTCATGCCGGCGGCCGCGCCCGCGGCGACGCCCACCGCCGAATCCTCCACCACGATGCATTCGCGCGGCAGCACCCGCATCATCTTGGCGGCATGCAGGAACAGGTCCGGCGCCGGCTTGCCCTGGGCGACGTCGCTGGCGGAAAACAGATTAGGCTCGAAGAAGCGGATCAGGTCGGTGCTCTCCAGGCTCACGCGCATGCGCTCGAGCGAGGACGAGGAGGCGACGCATTTCGGCCCGCGAAGCCAGGAGAGCGCGTGCGCGGCATGCGCCGTCGCACGCAGTTCCTGTCGGAAGCGCTGCAGCGTGGTCCCGGCGACGGTGGCGGCGAAATCGGGCGGGAGCCTGCGGCCAGCGGCGATCTCGACCTCGCTGAACATGTCGGTCTGCCGGCGCCCAGTGAAGTAGCGCGCGACGAGATCCGGCGTCAGCGGAAAGCCGGCGCGCATGAATTCCTGCGACACGATAGACGTTGCCAGCGGCTCGCTGTCGACGAGCACACCATTGCAATCGAAGATGACCACAGGTCCCCCGACGCTGTGCGGCCGGTTCGTCCGGCCCCCCACGCAACGAAAACGAATCAGTTGTGCAGGATACGGCTCGCACGCTGACAGGCATAGACGCCATCCGTCACGGTGGTAAGGGGATAACGGGGAAAAGCTGCTTTCGCTGGGCGACTGCCGGAGTGTGCAGTGGGACGTACTCCGCCTCGGCCCAAAAACGAAAATGGCCGGGCAAGCCCGGCCATTTCAACGCAGCGGAGCGTGCGCTGCGTCTCAGTTGAGCTTCTTGCGCACGTCCTCGATGCCCTTGGCGATCAGCACATTGGCGCGCTCGCCTTTGGCTTCCTGGGTAAGGATGTGCTCGGCGGCGGTGACGGCGGCCTCGGCCGCTGCGCTGCGGACGTCGGCGGCAGCCTGGGCCTCGGCCTGGGCGATCTTGGTCTCGGCCATCTTGGTGCGGCGGGCGACGAATTCCTCGATCTTGGCCTTGGCCTCGATCGCCATTCGCTCGGCCTCGGCCTTGGCGCCGGCGATGATCCCCTCCGCTTCGGTCTCGGCCTCATGCCGCCGGCGCTCATACTCGGCCAGCAACTGAGCCGCCTCGTCCTTGAGCTTCCTGGCCTCGTCGAGCTCGGCCTTGATGCGGGCCGCGCGTTCGTCGAGCGACTTGGCGACGAGCTTGGGCACGCCGACGTAGACGAGCACCCCGGCGAATACGAGGAAGGCTAGCGTGACCCAAACTTCTGTGTCTTCGAACATCGCCAGCCCTCTTAATTCTTGAGCGCGCCGGTAACGGCGTCGCTCACCGCCTGGTCGCTCGGCGCGGTGCCGAGCAGCCGCTCGACTATGGCGCGGGTGGCGTCCTCGGCGATACCGCGGACATTCGCCATGGCGGCCTGCTTGGTGGCGGCGATCGTCTTCTCCGCCTCCGCCAGCTTGCCGTTGAGCTCGTCCTCGAGCGTCTTCCGGCGGGCCCCCGCCTCGGCGGCCTGCTTGTCGCGGGTCTCGTTGGCGAGGGCTTGCGCGCGGGCGCGGGCATCGGCCAGCGCCTTTTCGTAAGCCGCCACCGCTTCGTCGGACCGCGTCTTCAGCCGTCCGGCCTCGGCGATGTCGCCATCGATCGCCTTCTGCCGGCTTTCGATGATCGCGGCCACGCGCGGCAGCGCCAGCTTCGACATCAGCGCGTAGAGCAGGACGAAGGCGATCGCGAGCCAGATGAGCTGCGACGCAAAGGTATGCGCGTCGAATGGCGGAAAGCCGCCGTGTTCCTCGTTCTTCGGAACGTGCTCGGTCGCTGTGGTGTGCGTCGTCTCGGCCATCGTCAGCTCCAGCGCCTGGGCGCGCTTCTGCTTAGAGCGCGAACAGCAGCAGCAGCGCGATCAGCAGCGAGAAGATGCCGAGCGCTTCCGTGATGGCGAACCCGAAAATCAGGTTGCCGAACTGGCCCTGGGCGGCCGACGGATTGCGCAGAGCCGCGGCGAGGTAGTTGCCGAAAATGATGCCCACGCCGACGCCGGCGCCGCCCATGCCGATGCAGGCGATGCCCGCGCCGATGTATTTTGCTGCCACTGGATCCATAACAAACTCCTTTTTGGGTTCCGCGTGTTCGTTTCGGGCCGTTAGTGGCCCGGGTGAATCGCATCGTTGAGATAGATGCAAGTGAGGATGGCGAAGACATAGGCCTGCAGGAACGCGACCAGAGTCTCCAGCGCAAAGAGGATGACGATCATCGCAAAGGGCAAAATGCCGCCGATCCAGCCGACCACGCCGATCGCAGTGCCCAACAGAACGATGAAGTAGGCGAACACCTGCAGCGTGATGTGGCCGGCCAGCATGTTGGCGAACAGACGCACGCTGTGCGAGATCGGCCGCGACATGAAGGACAGGATCTCGATCGCGACGATCAGCGGCAGGATGTAGATCGGCACGCCCTTCGGCACGAACAGATTGAAGAAGTGCAGGCCGTGCCGCATCAGACCGTAGATCAGCACGGTGAGGAACACCGTGATCGCCAGCGCGGCGGTGATGATGATGTGGGTGGTGACGGTGAAAGAATAGGGGATCAACCCGATCATGTTCAGCGTGAGGATGAACATGAACAGCGAGAACACGAAGGGGAAGAACTTCATGCCCTCGGCGCCGGCGGTCGACCGCACCGTGGTGGCGACGAATTCGTATGAGATCTCCGCCGTCGATTGCAGGCGCGAAGGCACCAACCCGCGCCGCGCAGTGGCGCCGATAAGGAAAACCGTGAGCAAGCCCACGACCACGAACATGAAGAGAGCTGAATTAGTGAAGGCGATTGGTGTGTCGCCTATCTTGAACGAAAAGAGATCGACGATGCGGAACTGGTGGATTGGGTCGAAGTGCATGTCCGTCTCTAGTCGCTTAAATGCCTATCGGGGGCGACACCGGCCGCCCGCATGACGTTGAGTACACCGGCGGCGAAGCCAAGCATCAGAAATACAATGAGCCCCCACGGCGATATCCCCAGCCAGCGATCGATCAGCCAGCCTAGTCCGGCGCCCACGAGCACGCCTGCGACCAGTTCGGTCGACAGCCGGAAACCGCGGGCGAAGGCCGAAGCGTCGACCGTCTGACGAGGACCGGAGTCGTTTTCGGAAGGCCGGCTCACAGAGTTGAGCCGTTCGCCGAGACGCTGGAGCCTCGCGGAGAGGGCAGCTTCCTCGTCCGGCGGTACTTTGCGATTGCCCTTGTCTCGCGTGCCGTCAGCCATGCTTACCGACCCGCGTGTTTAAGGCCTCGCTTGCGTCCCCGCCGCCCTAAAAAGCCGCGCGGACCATACTGATCGTGACACGGCGAGTCAAGGAACCGTGATCTGCGCATAAGTATTTGATAAGCGAGAGGAAACGCGTAATTTTCCGCCTTGCTTGCGAGCCTTCCGGGCGATGCTGAAGCCTCATCAACAGGCAAGTGTGGCGGATCGGGTGCAGGTGGCTTGTCTGTGGTGGTACGGTCGCGCCACATCGCGGCCGCGAAGGGAGGAGCGACACCGTCATGCGGATCACGCTGTTCGTCATCGCCCTTGCGTTCGCTGCGGCGTCCGCCCTCGCCGATCCGCGCATCATCGTGGTGGGGGATTCGACGCCGGTGTCGGGGGCAACCTCCGTCCAGGAGACTCAATCCGCTCCCCCTCCGACTCCACCGGCAGATATTCCGTCGAAGCCGCCCGGCGGAGCGCAACCGCCTGCGCCGCCGGCCCCGTCAGCTCAGGACAATCCTGCGCCGGTTCCGGCCGCGCCGCCGCCGCGGTACAGTTTCCGGCGCGTGGAGGACGGCTTCCTGCGCCTCGACACGCAGACGGGCCAAGTCACATTGTGCTCGGCGCATGCTGTCGGCTGGGCCTGCCAGACCGTACCGGAAGAGCGTGCGGCGCTCGAGGAGGAGATCGAACGGCTGCGCGATCAGGTCGAGCATCTCAGGCAGGAGATCGCCACGTTGCGCGCGTCGCCGCCTTCATCGCCATCGCCGCCGCGGCCGCCTGGCGATTTGACGCCGAAGTCCGACCAGGGGGGCGGGCTGAAAATGCCGACCGATGAGGACATCGCGCGTGCGCGAGCGGCGGTCGAGAATGCCTGGCGTCGGCTAATGGAGATGATGAAGAATCTCCAAGACGACATGACGCGCAAGAACTGATCGCCTAACCCGAGCATTCTCATGGCCGGCCGCCTCTCCGCCATCGTCCAAGCAACGCCTGAGCTCATCGCCAGCGCGAGCCTGCGTGTTGATACATCCGGTGCCGGCCTCACCGAGATCACAAGCGACGCGAAGCATTTCGTGACCAAGATCGATGCCGGCGACGGTGTGCTGCTCGTCTATCTGCGCCACACCTCGGCTTCACTCTGCATCCAGGAGAATGCCGATCCCGATGTGCAGACCGATTTGATCAGCGCGCTCGATCGCCTGGCACCGGAAGACGCGCCTTGGATCCACGATGTCGAGGGGCCGGACGACATGCCTGCGCACGTGAAGGCCATGCTCAACGGCGTTTCGCTGCATGTTCCTGTGGCGGCGGGCGCGCTCGGCCTCGGCACCTGGCAGGGCCTCTATCTCGTCGAGCACCGAGCTCAGCCGCACAGCCGCGAGGTGCTGCTGCAATTCATCGGCAGCGGGGCGCACAGGGATGAAAAAGTTCGATAACCGCCTGCAATTGACACGAAATTTCCAATTCGCCGGTATGCGTCTGAGCCTAGCGGGATGCTGCACTGCACCGTGAGGGATGTTCCGAGACGGCGGGGGGTGTTATTCGATAGTATAAGTGTGCGGTGGGCGGTCTCGCCGCTGACGAGTCAAAGGATCTTGGTTTGAACGAAGTTCCGCAGTATCGGCTGCTAATCGCCGACGATCATCCTCTGTTTCGCGGCGCGCTGCGCGAAGCGGTTTCTGGTTTGCTCGAGCGCGTGGACGTCGCCGAGGCCGGCACGTTCGACGAAGTCGTCGAGTTGCTGGAGCGCGGCGGCGATATCGATCTCGTCCTGCTCGACCTGACCATGCCGGGGGCCCGCGGCTTCTCCGGCCTGATGTATCTGCGCGCGCAATATCCAGGGGTGCCGGTGGTCGTCGTTTCGGCCAATGACGATCCCGCCGCCATCCGCCGCTGCATGGAGTTTGGTGCCTCCGGCTTCATCCCCAAGACACTCGGCGTCGATGCGATGCGCGATGCGATCTCGCGCATTCTCGGCGGTGGCGTATGGACGCCGCCCGACGTCGACATGTCGGCGGGCTCGGACGCCGAGGTGGCCGAACTGATGGCGCGCATGGCGACGCTGACGCCGCAGCAGGTACGCGTGCTGATGATGCTGTCGGAGGGCCTGCTCAACAAGCAGATTGCCTTCCAACTCGGTGTCTCGGAAGCGACCGTGAAGGCGCACGTTTCGGCGATTCTGCAGAAGCTCGGCGTCGAGAGCCGCACCCAGGCGGTGATCGCCGCCGCCAAGATCGAAGCCGGCCAATGGCCGCTCGGCGTGGAGGGGTAGGTCGGCGATAGCCTCGATCCGCCTCATCCTGAGGAGGGCGCGTAGCGCCCGTCTCGAAGGATGGGGGCGGCCCCATGGTTCGAGACGCGTCGCTTCGCGACGCTCCTCACCATGAGGCCGGGAGAGGCTTTTGCTTACTGGAAATAGAACTACTCCGCCGCGGCCACGCGATGCACCCGCCACTGCGCCAGGAGCGCGCGCAGCGCAGCCGGCTTCACGGGTTTGTTCAATAGCTGAATGCCCTCGGCACGCGCCTGCTCGCGCACGGCCGGAGTCCGGTCGGCGGTGATCAGGATCGCTGGGATATCCCCGCAGTGGCGGCGCAGCGTGACGATCGCGTCTATGCCGTTGCCGTAGTCGAGGTGATAATCGACCAACAGCCCATTGGGCAGCGCCACGCCTGCGGCAATCGCGCGCAAGGCCAGTTCCAGATCGGGCGCCTTGATCACGTCACAGCCCCAGCCGCGCAGCAGCGTCTCCATGCCCTCGAGCACCGACGGCTCGTTGTCGATGCAGAGCGCGATCGTGCCGGCGAGTTGGCCGGGATCGACGCGCGCATCCTCGCGCGCCGGCATCTCGACCGGCGCCGCGTTCGATACTGGAACCGTGACGGCGAAATGCGAGCCGCGGCCCGGGATCGAGTCCATCACGACCGTACTGCCGATCACACGCGCGACACGCTCCACGATAGACAGCCCGAGGCCAAGGCCGCGCGCGATTCGCATGCCCTGATCGAGACGGCGGAACTCCATGAAGATGTCGCGGTGCTTGGACTCCGGAATGCCCACGCCGGTGTCGTAGACGCTGATGCGCACCGCCCCGCCGCGCCGCCGGCAGCCGATCAGCACACGCCCCGACGGCGTGTACTTGATCGCATTGGAGACGAGATTCTGCACCAGCCGCCGCAGCAAACGCCGGTCCGAGCGCACCACCAGCGAGCACGGCACGTAGATGAGCTCGAGCCCCTTGGCGGCGGCGAGCGGCGTGAACTCGATCATGATCTGCCGCAACAGTTCGTCGATGCGGAAGCTCATGAATTCCGGCCGCATGACGCCCGTGTCGAGCCGCGAAATGTCGAGCAGCGCGCCAAAGATTTCCTCCACCGCTTCCAGCGATGCATCGATGTTGTCGACCAGGCGGCGATCTTGCTGTCCCTCATTGCGCTCGGTGAGGCTGGTGACGTAGAGCCGCGCGGCGTTGAGCGGCTGCAGAATGTCGTGGCTCGCCGCCGCCAAAAACTTGGTCTTGGAGATATTGGCGGCATCCGCTTCGCCTTTGGCGTGAGCGAGCGCCGCGTTGAGACGCGTGAGCTCTTCTGTGCGCTCCTTAACGCGCCGCTCCAGCGTTTCGTTGGAGCGCTCCAACGCTTCCGCAGCTTCGACGCTCGCCGTGATGTCGGTGTAGGTGGTGACGATGCCGCCGTCCGGCATGTGGTTTGCGCGGACCTCGATCACCGGCCCGGGCTCGGCCATGCGCTCCAGGAACGGCGCGCTGCCGGACACATAGCGTTCGATCTGCTGCTTCACGTAAGTCTCGAGCCGGCCGGGTGCGACGTCGCCGCGCGTACCGTTAAAGCGAAGGATGTCGGCGAGGCCGATGCCGGCGCGGATCAGGCCCGGCGGCAGATCGAGGATTTCGCCGAACTGCCGGTTCCAGCAGATGAGCTGCAGGTCCTTGTCGAACACCGCAATGCCCTGGCGCACGTGATCGAGCGCCGTCTGCAGTATCTCGCGATTGTATTGGATCGCCGCATTGGCATCGTCGAGCAGCTTGAGCGCCGCCCTGGTCGATACCGTGCGCTTGCGCAAAAGCAGGGACAGCACCAGCCGCGAGGAGGCGGCGCCGATGGCCGAAGCAAGGATATGCTCGGCATTGCGCACGAGGCGGACGTCGGCCTCGTCTTTGGGCGCGAGACTGATGCGGTGCGTGAACGCGAAACTCTCGAAGGCTGAGCGCGTCCGCTCCTCGCCGAGATAGCGGGCCACGGTGTCGGTGAGTTCGTCCACCGTCACCGACGAGCGCCAGAACCGGAAGCTCGGTGCGATCGGCGCCAGATCGGACGGCACGAAGGTGTTGGCTTGCAGCCGCTCAATGGACGACGGCTCGCGCCGCAGCGACACGCCGATATAGAGCAGGATGTTGAGCCCGATGCTCCACAGGACGCCGTGCACCAGCGGCGAGAGATCAACCCCGAACAGATGTTGCGGCCGCAGCATCGACAAGCCCCACGGCCCGTCGACGATGATGCGCTGGCCGACCACGCCGATGTCCGCGAAGGTCGGCAGCAGCAGAGTATAGAACCACACTAGAATGCCCGCGATCATGCCGGCAATGGCGCCCCCGGCGGTGGCGCGGCGCCAGAACAGGCCGCCGAAGAAGGCCGGCGCAAGCTGCGCGACCGCGGCGAACGACAAAAGTCCGATGGAGGCGAGCTGCGCTTCGCCGGCCGACCGGTAATACATGTAGGCGAGCAGCAGGATGGCGAAGATCGCCAGCCGCCGTATGGTCAAAAGCCGCGAACCGATATTGCCGCCGCCGCTGAGCGCCGTTCCGCGCCGCCGC
>DASXOK010000362.1:0-7378 GCA_036494425.1 Pseudolabrys sp. | reverse complement strand
AAAAAAACAAGGCGCCAGAGTTTTGCAAAATTACATGCAAATGCACTCGTGACAAACCGGCCAAGGCAAGAGCGAGCCAATCGCGGCAATCCAAGCCTAGTCATCTCCGATCAACGGCGTTTTGCTCGTGCAACGATTGTCGCGCGAAAGAACCGGCGCCGCTCCGGGAGTTTTTTGCATGGCGGCGAAACGAACGTCAGGGCAAAGAAGGTTGCATGTCATGACCGATGATCGATTGAACCGGTCGGCCGTGTCGTCTTGGACGACGATGTCCCTGCCCATCATGTCCTTGCCCATCATTGCGATGCTGGCGCTGATGCCGGTCGTTGCCCACGCGCAAGGAACGGGAAATACGGCCGCCGCAGTTTCCTGTCCGGGCGACAATGGCGGCATTACGCTCCCGCCGGGCTTCTGCGCGACCGTTTTCGCCGACCATGTCGGCCATGCCAGGCAAATGGCCGTCGCCCCGAACGGCGTGGTCTATGTGAATACCTGGAGCGGCAGTTACTATCGCAACGTCCCGCCGCCTCCCGGCGGGTTTCTGCTGGCCTTGCAGGACACCAAAGGCCAAGGCCGCGCCGACGTGATCCATCGCTTTGGCCCGGGCGCGGAGAGCGGCAATGCCGGCGGCACCGGGATTGCGCTTCATAACGGAGCGCTCTACGCCGAAACAAACGACCGCATCGTGCGCTACGCCTTGCCGGCGGACGCGATTGTGCCGAGCGCGCAGCCCGAGGTCGTTGTGTCCGGCCTGCCGCTTACCGGCGATCACCCGATGCATCCATTCAGAGTCGATGCGCAGGGCGCGCTCTATGTCGATCTCGGTACGGCGACCAACTCGTGCCAGACCGCGAACCGCATGCCGAATTCGCCGGGCATCAACCCGTGCACCGAGCTTGAGGCGCGCGGCGGCATCTGGCGCTATGACGCGAACAAGACCGATCAGCGGTTCTCGCCGGCGGAGCGCTTCGCCACCGGGCTGCGCAACGGCGAAGGGATGGCCTTCGACAGCTCCGGGCGGATGTTTGCGACCATGCATGGCCGCGACCAACTCCGCGAGAACTGGTCGCATCTCTATACGCCGCAGCAGGGCGCCAACGAGCCGGCGGAGGAACTGGTCCAGCTCGAGCGCGGCGCCGACTACGGCTGGCCGTACTGTTATTTCGACTTGAGACAGCAAATGCTGGTGCTCGCTCCGGAATTTGGTGGCGACGGCGGAAAGACGGTCGGGCTTTGCGCCGAGAAACGTGCCCCTTTGGCGGCGTTCCCAGCTCATTGGGCGCCCAACGATCTCGTCCTCTACAATGCGCAACAATTCCCGACGGCCTATCGGGGCGGTGCGTTCATCGCCTTCCATGGATCATGGAATCGGGCGCCCTTCCCGCAGGGCGGCTACAACGTCGTCTTTCAGCCCCTCGCGGACCGCAAAGCGTCAGGGCACTATGTGGTCTTCGCGGACGGCTTCGCCGGCGCGATCAAGGAGCCGGGTCAAGCGGCACACCGGCCATCCGGGCTCGCGCTCGCGCCGGACGGCGCGCTCTACATTTCCGACGATCAGAATGGGCGCATCTGGCGCGTGACCTATCATGGTCTGGCGACCACGGCGGTCGCCGCCGCGCCGGCGCCGTCCTCGCAGTCCGACAATGCCGGACCGGGCGCCACGGTCCCGCCGGAAGGCATCCACCCGAATGCCGGCGCGCTGGCGGCCCTGCCGACGCCGCCCGGCTCGACATCGGAAGCTGTCGCACTCGGCGGCCGGATATTCCATGGCGAAGTGGCGGACGCGCCCTGCGCCGGCTGTCACGGCACGGACGCCAAAGGCAGTCCACAGGGGCCCGATCTCACGAGCGGCAAGTGGCTGTGGGGCGATGGCAGCCTGGCTTCGATCGCGCACACGATCACGGTCGGCGTGCCGCAGCCCAAGCAGTACGGGGCGCCGATGCCGCCGATGGGCGGCGCGCAACTCTCCCCGTCACAAATATCGGACTTGGCGGCCTATATCTGGGCCTTGAGCCACCGCAGCGTTCAGCGGTGAAGTATTGATGCTCGAATAGATGGCCTTTCGGCAAAGCGTCGCGGCTAAATCATCAATCCGTATCGCTATCGCAAACACGTCGTTGTGACCGAACTAAAAAAGCAGCCCGCCGGTTTTCCGCACGTGGCGGACCATGGGAGGCGAATGATGACGTTGAGGACACTCGTTTTCGCAACTGCAATATTATTGGGTGGGGTCGGTGTGGCGATGGCGCAGAGCACCCCAAACTTTGGGCCCAATGCTCCGGCAACGGGCGACAGTTTCGGCAAGCCCTTCAGCGGGGCACGGCCGTTGCCATCGGGATCGCGCGCGTACCGCACCCGCGCACGCGACGCCTATGCCTATCAACGGCGGTGGCATCATCACCATTATCACCATCGCTACTGGCCGTACTGACAGGGCGCTCCCGCGGAGCGCCCAGACCGCCGCTTTACCCTTTGGCAAGGACACCTAAAAATAGGCGGACGGTTCTAAATGCCTGTTAAGCGCCGCCGGCTTTTGTGAGCCTGGAGCGGGACGGCGCATGCAGGATCCGGTCAGGGTTTACAGTTTTCCGCGCTGGCGGATCACGCGTTGGCTCGCCGACGCGGGCCCAAGCGTGCCCGAGGACATCCGCGCCGATCTCGTCGCGAACTTGTTCGGTACGCTGCCGGTCTTTGTCGGCGGCGTCATGAACACCCTGATCGTATCCGCGGCGATCGCCGTTCGGCAGCCGACGCCACTGTTCTTAGCCTGGCTGATCCTCGAGATCACCATCTGCATCGCGCGCATGCTCGTGCTGATCACCGCCCGGCAAGCGGCGCTCAAGCGCCGCAAGACACCAACCGATATCTATCTCCTGCTCGGCATCGCCTGGAGCGCCAGCGTCGGCTACGGCGTCGTCATCAGCATGGCGAGCGGCGACTGGGTTGCCGCGACGCTCGCGGGCTCGTCGGCGGCGGCCATGGTCGGCGGCATCTGCTTCCGTAACTTCAGCGCGCCACGCCTGGTCGCAACGATGATTGTGTTGAGCCTGGGACCATCCGTGCCGGGTGCCCTGCTGGGCGGCGAGCCGCTGCTCTTCGTGGTGTTCGCCCAGGTCCCGGTCTACCTCGCTGCAATGACGCTTGCGGCGTTCAAGCTCAACAAGATGCTGGTCGCGACCATGCGCGCCGAACGTGAGAACGACTATCGTGCCCAGCACGATGCGCTGACCGGGCTGTCCAATCGTGCAGGGCTCGCGCATGCCGTGAACAGCCGCCTGGCGGCAGGGCCCGACGTCGCGCTCGCGCTGCTCTTCCTCGACCTCGACGGCTTCAAGATCGTGAACGACACCTTTGGTCATGGCGGCGGCGACCGGCTGCTCAAAATGGTCGCCGAACGATTGAGCCGCATGCTGCGCGCAGTTGACGTTGGCGCCCGCGTCGGCGGTGATGAATTTGTCGTGCTGGCCGAGGCATTGACGCCCGAGCGCGCCGCCGCCTTCGGCGAGGCGTTGATCGCGAGCGTCGCGAACGGGTACGACCTTGGGGAAGGCGTTTCGGCGAGCATCGGCGTCAGCATCGGCATCGCCATGGCGCCCGAGCACGGCAGCGATCTCACGCAATTGCTCGCGGTCGCCGACGCGGCGCTCTACGAGGCCAAGTCCGGTGGCAAGTCGCGCTGCTGCATGGCCTCGGCGATCACCAACCTAGCCGCCTTGCGCCGGCTCCAGGGCCCTGCGACCGACCGCTTCGGAGCGGCGGCGTAAGGTTAGCGGACTGTCGCCGGCGACGTCCCGGTTCCTCAGCGTCCTGAGAAGCTTCCTCAACGCGCGATCCGTACCCTTCTCCGGCAAACGGAGATCGCCGATGCAGAATACCCGCAGCAGTCTCATGGCCGCCGTCGCCCTGCTCCTCGCCGCAGGATCGGCAGCCGCCCTAGACCAGCCCAAGCTACGCAATAACTCTCTTTTCGACCGCCAGACGCCCGGGATTGTTCCGCTCGGATCGACGAAGCCGAACCCGCCGCTGCACGACGTCGTCTGCAAGCCGGTCAATTACGTCGAGGCGATGCCGAATGGCAGCCAGCGCCAGGGTGTCGCCATCCGATGCGACTGATGGATGATCGCCGCAGGACATGACGGCAGAACACGAAGCCGATACTGAGGATTTCCAGCGCTTGGCGAGACCGACGAAAACGCCAATATTTCCAATTTGGTAGCGGGGAGTGGACTCGAACCACCGACCTCCGGATTATGATTCCGCTGCTCTAACCAGCTGAGCTACCCCGCCATCCGACGAACCGGAATGGGCGCGATATAGGGAGGCGCGGCGAAGCCTGTCAAGCAAGCTCCGCCGCCCCCTCGGTTATTTCGGCTGGACGTTGGGGTCGCCGCCCGGACTGCCCGGCGGCGGGATGACCGGCATCGTCCCCCCGCCCTGCGGGGTTGGCGCTTTCATGTCGGGATCGACCTGTTGCGGCGGGCAGATCACGCCGCCGGAGCGGGCCAGCTTGTCGCTGAGGTTGCTGCTGCCCTGCTTCTCCATCTCGGCATCGCCGCCTTTGCCCACCGTGCTGCGCGTGTCCGGCTGGGCACAGGCGTTCGGATCAACCTGCTGCGCCTTCGGCGCCACCGGTTCCTGCGGCTTCGGCGGCGCCTGCGCCGATGACACTGGCGGCAGCGCAAGCAGCGCCGCGGTTAAAGTCGCCCCTGCGAGAACGCGGATGTCACGAGTCATTGGCTGTTCCCTTGGGTTCCGGCGCGCGAGGCGCCCGTTCGCAAGGACAACGGCCCGGCCGGAGGCTGAGTTCCGCTTTTTCGGGGGACGCTAGGCCGCAGTGCGGCATTCGCCGTCGGCAAGGCGAGCGAAGCGGATGACCGTGAAATTGCCGAAAGGCGGCAGCGGCCGGCGTTCGACCACACGTACGCTACCGTGGTTCTGCGCCCAATTGGCGAGCCGTGCAAAGGGGAACTCGGGACGCCAGCCGAGCCGGCGGGCGACCGGCGAGAAGCACAATTCGAAGACTCGGCGGGGGCCGCGCTCGGCGCCGATGTGATTGACCAGGATGATCTCGCCGCCTGGCTTGAGCACGCGCGCGAATTCGTCGAGCGTCTGTTCCACGTTCGGCACCGTGGTGATGACGAACTGCGCCACGACGACATCGAAGGATTTGTCGGGAAGCGCCAGCCGCGCCGCATCCATGACCGCGAGCGTTTCGACATTGGTGAGCTTGTGATCGGCGGTGCGCTCCTGGGCCTGCCGCAGCATCGGCACGGACAAGTCGATGCCGACGATACGATTGGCGGGCGCATAAGCGGGGAGCGAAATGCCGGTGCCGACGCCGACCTCGAGGATGCGTCCGCCCGAAGGCCCGCAAATACGTTCCGCGGCGGCGATCGACTCGCTGCGGCCGGGTGCGAACACCGCGCCGAACACCAGATCGTAGACCGGTGCCCAACGCGCGTATGCTCGCTCGACACTGACCTGGTCGATGTCCTTCTCTGCCCCCGGCATGGTCCCTCTCAGCCGCGCATCGCGGCCGCCATTGTCTCCTTGTGCAGTGGCGCAACATCCCCTGCCGCCACCGCGGTCTTGATGAATCCGCCGCCGAGGACCCGCGCCTGCCCCTCGCCGGCATCGTAGAACACGCAGGCCTGGCCGGGCGACACGCCATGTTCGCCGGCGGCGAGTTCAACCTCGTAACCGCCATTGGCGGCGCGCAGCCACGCCGCCTGCGGCGGGCGCGTCGAGCGCACTTTGACGAAGATCTCGCGGCGGTCGTCGGCAAGCGCCTCGCCGATCTCGCCGTCGCCGATCCAGTTGATGTCGCGGAGCACGATGCGGCTCATGCGCAGCGCCTCGCGCGGACCGACGATGACCTGGCGCCCCGCTGCGTCGAGCCGTACCACGTAGAGCGGCGAGCCGGTGGCAACGCCTAAGCCCCGGCGCTGGCCGACGGTGAAATGGATGATGCCGTTGTGTGCGCCCAGCACCTTGCCGTCGATGTCGACGATGTCGCCGGCTTCCGCCGCGCCCGGCTGCAGGCGTTCGATGATGTCGGCGTAGTGGCCGGACGGCACGAAGCAGATGTCCTGGCTGTCGTGCTTGTCGGCGATGGCGAGGCCGAACTCACGCGCCAGTTCACGCGTCTCCGCCTTGGTGCGGTCGCCGAGGGGGAAGCGCAGAATCTCGAGTTGCTCGCGCGTGGTGCCGAACAGGAAGTAGCTCTGGTCGCGCTCTTCCTCGCGCGCCCGGTAGAGCGCGCGGCCAGCGCCGGGCAACGCGCGCGAAGCGATGTAATGGCCGGTGGCCAGCACCTCGGCGCCAAGTTCGCGCGCGGTGATCAGGAGATCGTGGAACTTGATCGACATGTTGCAGTCGACACAGGGCACCGGCGTCTCGCCGTGGATGTAGCTCTGCGCGAAGCGGTCGATCACCGCTTCTTTGAAGCGGCTCTCGTAGTCGAGCACGTAATGCGGAATGCCGATGCGCTCGGCGACGGCGCGCGCGTCGTAAATGTCCTGCCCCGCGCAGCAGGCGCCTTTTCTATGAGTGGCGGCGCCGTGGTCGTAGAGCTGCAGCGTGACGCCGACCACGTCATAGCCCTCGGCCTTGAGCAGCGCCGCCGTCACCGATGAATCGACGCCGCCGGACATGGCGACGACGACGCGGGTGTCTTGCGGGCGGCGATCGAGATCGAGGCTGTTGAGCATGGGCCTTCTTACTACAGGTGGCGATCAAGGCCACGCAATGAAAGCGGCTTGGAAAGCGGGCTGGAACCCGCACAGCCGGCAATCTTGGCGGCAAATCTTGCCGGGTGCTTAGCAGGCGATGCCGGGCGGCGGCCTTGGCCTTTTCCATAATGCATTGATATTGCAAGGATATCTTCGCGCCGGCCTGTGGCCTGTCGATTGCAAACCAACGACCTGCATAGCCGGAGGTGCCAGTGCCAAGTATTGCGTCCGAAGTGAAAGCCGCCATGAAACCGATGTCGCAGCCGCAGCCGCAGTCGTCCGCAGCCGATCGCGCGCCGCCGGCGCCGTTCGAGAGCTTGCTCGACGACAGCAGCCAGGCCACCACGCCGCCCGACCCGAAGCCCAAGCCCGCCGCCAGCGCCAACACACAGCGCGCTGCTCGCACCGAGGCGAGCAAACCCGCGGACGCCAATAAAGACACAAAGCCCGCGAGGGCCGGCGACGGCAAAGCGGGCACCGCAAAAGCGGACAAGCCCGGCAAATCGGCCCAACGGGACAAACCCGACAAGTCCGCCACCTCCGATGCCACAGCAGACGATGCGCAGGCCACCAACGCCAAAAGCGACGGCGACGCCAAGACCGATGCGAAAGCCGATACGCAAGCCATCGCCGCCGATATGCTGACG
>DASXOK010000361.1:0-18203 GCA_036494425.1 Pseudolabrys sp. | reverse complement strand
CGCTTCGATGGCGAAAGGCCGCGACACGTCCAACGGTCTCGATTGGCTCAACCTGACGAAGCTTACGCCTTCTGCCTTCGCGAATGAGCTCGCCGCCTTCTATGGTTGCGAGCGCGTGCAGCGCGCGCAACTGATCGAAAGCTCCTTTGCGGGTGGGGCGCTGTCACAGCGGTTCCTCCGCGAGAAGCGCGTATTCCCCTTCGAGAGCGAGCCGGAGAGGATCATGCTCGCGGTCGCGGCGCCGATCGATCCCGACACAGTGCGGGCGGTCGAGGTAGCGCTTCGCAAGCTGGTGACGATCGCGGTTGCGACGGCGGACGATATCGAAGCGGCGCTGACGGCCAGTCTCGAGGCCGAGCCAGCCGACAATGCGGCGCCAGAGGAAGTCTCCACATCGGGCGACAATCTCGACGAACTGCGCGATCTCGCGCAAGGCGGCCCGGTCGTGCGCGCGGTGGACGACCTGCTGCGCCTCGCCGTCGAGCAGCGCGCCACAGATCTGCACATCGAGCCTTTCAACAATTCGCTGCGCACACGCCTGCGCATCGACGGTCTGCTGAAGGCCGTGCCTGCGCCGCCGATGAGCATGGCGAAGGGCCTACTGTCCCGCATCAAGATCATGGCGGGCCTCAATATCACCGAGCGGCGTCTGCCCCAGGACGGGCGCGCGCGCATCGTCATCAATGGCGCGGAGATCGACCTGCGCGTCGCGACCATGCCGACAATGTCCGGCGAAGGCGTGGTGATCCGCTTGCTGCGGAAGGGCTCCGGCGTCGTCGCTCTCGATCAGATCGGTCTCTTGGCGCGCGACGAGGCGATCGTCCGCAATACATTGCAGGCGCCGTTCGGCATGGTGATCGTCACCGGCCCGACCGGCTCCGGCAAGACGACGACGCTTGCCGCCTCGCTCAGCGTCATCAATCAACCGACGCGCAAAATTCTCACCATCGAGGACCCGGTCGAGTATCAGATCCCCGGCATCAACCAGACGCAGGTGCATCCGACCATCGGCCTGACCTTTGCGTCGGCGCTGCGCTCCTTCCTCCGCCAGGATCCGGACGTGATCATGGTCGGCGAGATGCGCGATGCCGAGACGGCGCATATCGGCGTGCATGCCTCGCTGACCGGCCACCTTGTGCTGTCGACCTTGCACACCAATACGGCGGCCGGCGCGATCACGCGCATGATCGACATGGGCGTCGAGAGCTTTCTGCTCGCATCGTCGGTGCGGGCGATCATCGGCCAGCGGCTGGTGCGTATTCTGTGTGGCGACTGCAAGCAGCCGCATCAGTTGACGGCGAACGATCTGGCTCAGGACGTGCGCTACGTGACGCTCGGCTTCCAGGCCGGAGAGGTTCTCCACAAACCGAACGGCTGCGAGTGGTGCGCTTTCACCGGCTTCCGCGGCCGCAAGGGCGTGTTCGAGGTGCTGGAAGTGACACCGCCCGTGCGCAGCGCGATCGGGCCGAAGACCGATGCCATCGATCTCGAAAAGGTCGCGCGCGGCGAAGGCATGACGACGATGACCGAGGATGGTGTCGCGAAATGCCGCGCCGGCCTGACCACCATCGACGAAGTCTTTCGCGTCAGCGCGAGTCTGTAGGGACCGGGAATGCCGCAATTTCGGTACCGGGCGGTCACCAAGGCCGGCGAGATCGTTCTCGGCGAGATCGACGCGCCGTCGCGCGAGGAGGTCATTCGGCGCATCGAATATGTCGGGCAGATGCCGATCGAGGCGGAACTCGCGTCGAAGGCGTTGCTCGACCGGCTGAGCGCGCTCGGCGATAGCGGGCTGTCGCCGCGCGACCTCACCGTGTTCTTGCGCCAATTGGGTCTGCTGGTCGGGGCCGGTCTCACGCTCGAAGCGACGCTGCAGACGCTGGGCGAAAACAGCCATAAGGCGACGGCGCGCTTTGCCGAGACGTTACGCTCGGCCATTTCGGCCGGTGACAGCTTCGCCGAAGCGCTGCAACGCCATCCGACGATTATCGGCCCTGCTTATGTGGCGATGATCCGTGTCGGCGAGGCGTCGGGCAAGCTCGATGGCGTGCTGGAGGCGATCGTCGAGGACCGGGCGCGCAACGAACTACTGCTCGAGCGCATCAACTCCGCCGTCCGCTATCCCGCGTTTTTGATCGGATCGGCGGTGCTCATTCTTTTCTTCTTCTTGATCTACGTCGTTCCGCAGTTCGAGCCGGTGTTCAAGGACCTCGGCGGCAAGTTGAACGGCGGCGCCGCTTTCGTCCTCGCGGCCTCTACATGGCTGCGGTCCAATCTCGATCTGTTCCTGGGCGGCTGCCTCGCCGCCATTCTCGGCATCTGGTTTATCTTGCGAAGCCGCGAACGGCGCGCGCAGATCGTCGGGCTAATCGCGCAAATACCCGGCATCGCCACCCCGATGAACGACCGGCGCACGGTTCGTATCGTCCGCATGCTCGGCCTCCTGGTGACGAACGGAGTTCCGCTACCGGACGCGTTGAAAATCCTTCGCGATATTGTCGTCGAGCCGCGCTACGTCGCGGCCATCGACAACTTGCATGAACAGGTGCGCAAAGGCCGTCGCTTCAGCGCAGCTCTCGCCGACAGCGATATTCTTCCGCCTTTGGCCTTGCGCATGCTGCGGGTGGGCGACGAAACCGGAGATCTGGCGGCCGTGGCCAACCACGCCGCGCATTTCTACGAGCACAAACTCGGGATCGGCCTCGATCGCCTGATGGGCGCGATCGGACCGATGACCATCATCTTCGTCAGCGTCGTTGTCGGAGCTTTGATCATGTCGATCATGACGGCGCTGCTCAGCATCACGGATCTCGCCTCATGAAAATATCGTTTCCGTTGCGCGCGCCCGCACGCACCCGCCATTTTCGTCGCGCGGCCAAGGCCGGCTATACCCTCATCGAGATGCTGGTCGTACTGACCATCATCAGCCTTATCCTCGGCTTGGTCGGGCCGCGTGTGCTCGCCTATCTCGGCACGTCGAAGGTCAAGACCGCGAAGCTGCAGATCGAGAACTTCGCGTCTTCGCTCGACCTGTTCTATCTCGACACCGGCCGTTATCCGACGAATTCGGAAGGCCTGGCCGCCCTCGCGCAGCGGCCGGCCAACGTCGAGACGTGGAACGGGCCTTATGTCAAAGGCGGCCATGTGCCCGCGGATCCGTGGGGCAATGCCTATGTGTATCGTCTCTCAGGCGATCACACGCCGCCCTATGAAATCGACTCGTTTGGTTCCGATGGCCACGAAGGCGGCACCGGCACGGCGGCAGACTTGTCCAATGTGGAGCACTAGGCGAAGCGCCGGTTTCACGCTCCTGGAGGTGGTGGCCGTCATGGCCATCATCGCGCTGACAGCCTCGCTGTCGATCACGGCGATCAACGGCACGGGGCGCGTTCAGTTGAAGGCCGTGGCGATGCGAACGGCGACATTGCTGCGGCACGAGCGCCTGAGCGCGATATTGACAGGCCAAGTGCGCGACGTCTCGCTGGACCGCCGCAGCCGCAGCTTCGTCGGCGACAGCGGCGAGACGGTCGCTATTCCGCGCGACGTCGTGTTGGACCTGCTGGGCACCGACGAGGTGTGGTCGGGCCGGCGCGCGGTCGTTCGTTTCTACCCGGATGGGGCATCGACCGGGGCTGCGCTGACGCTCTCACGCGAAAAGGCTGGCTATGACATCCGCGTCAATTGGTATACGGGCAGCGTTGCGATCCTGGCTTCGCAATCGCAATAGCCGCGGCGGCTTCACGCTGCTCGAGGCGCTGGTGGCGCTGGCGCTGCTGTTGACGTTCGCCACGACCCTCACCCCGCTTCTGTACCAGGCGCGGCGGATCATGGACGGCGCGGACCGCCGCGTTGCGGCGGATATGGTGCTGCGGTCCGTTCTGGCCGCGCCGGTCGATCGCGCAAGCCTGGCAAATCTGTCGCGCGAAGGCGAAACCAGCGGTTTGCAGTGGCAAATGACGGTGCAGCCCATGGCCGCCCCCGCCTTGCCCGTGAAGCCGGCGAAGACGAAGCCCAAGAGCACGGAGAAGGCTGGCCAGAAAGCGCCTCAGCAAGAGGAAGACTGGGCGACTTATCTCGTCAGCGCGACTGTGACCTATGCGCCTGGCCGGACGCTGAGCGCGGAGACGGTGCGGCTCGGCAAGGCGGAATGACGACGCATGCGGCGGGGCAGAACATATGATCGGCAGCGTGGGTTCACTTTGGTGGAAGTGCTCGCAGCCTTGGCGATCACATCGGTCATCATCGCCGGCACCGCGACGCTCATCCACCAAGTGGCATTCAATTTCGACCGCGGCGCACACAGCATGGATCGCGCGGAGGCGCTCGCTTTGGCTTCGGACCGGCTGGCCGGCGACTTCGGCGCGGCGCGTTTTGTCGTGTGGCCCGACGATCATACGGCAGCCTTTGAAGGCGGACCGGAGAAAGTCTCCTTCATCAGCGCGGCCGGTGTCGGCGCGGGGCTTCCGGGCGCGCGTGCCGGAGGCGAAGAACTCGTGACTTTGACTGTCGAAGAAACGGATGGGGTGACACGGGTGGTGCGGCGGCGTGCCGCCTGGCCCGGGCCGCAGGTGCATTTCGGCGATCTCGAACCAGGCGACAGCGTCGTGCTGATCGAAGGCAGGCTCGATGCGGCCTTTGCCTTCGGGGCGCTTGGGCAGGACGGCAAGCTGGCCTGGAGCGACGCGTGGGCGGAAAAGCCAACGCTGCCGCGGCTGGTGCGATTGGCCGTGCATGATCGCGACACCGGCGCCGATCTGTTGCCGGGCGAGTTTTTGATCCACGCCGATGCGCCGAGCACCTGCGGGCAAGACAAGGCCGACAGCAATTGCCTCACCGGAACGCGCGGCGACAAGGCTCCCGAGCCGAAGCGGGCAGCGCAGAGCGATTCGCCATGAAACACACCGGATCACAACGCGGCATGGCGCTGGTGACCGTGCTCTGGACGATGGTGCTGCTGTCAACGGCCGCGATGGCGGCGTCCACCATGTTCCGCGGCTATGTCGGCGTCATGGCCATCGACAAAGACAGAACGCGCGCCGACGCGCTGTTGACCGCCGGGCTCGAAACGGCGGCCGGGCTGATGCTGAGACTCGGCGACACGCCCCCGAACGACATTGAAACGAACGTGCCGCTGTCCACGGGCGATGTCAGCATTCGCCTCGACGACGAAGGCGGCCTTATCGACATCAACAAGGCCCCAGTCGAGTTGCTGGCGGCATTGTTCCGGTCGATCGGAGCGGGGAATGCCGATGTCATCGCCAAGAACATCGTCGCCGCGCGCAATAAAGGCGATGGCAAACCTGCGCAAAATGCGCCACCAGCGCAAAATGGCGCGGCGGCAAAGCCGAACGATGACGAGCGCCCGTTCACCGACGTCCGCGAGCTTGCGAATATTCCCGGCGTCCGCCCCGAATGGATTTCGGCGATCGCGCCCATGACGACTTTGTTCGGCAATGAAACCGTGAACCCGTTGAGCGCGCCGGCCGATGTCATCGGGGCGCTGCCGGGAATCGAGGAAGGGCGGCTGCGCGCCTTTCTCGATCTGCGCCGGCGCGTGCCGGATGACTCGACGCAACTGCTGGCGGCGCTGGGACCGGCGCAAAAATACGCAGCCGATAGTGCCCGTCTGGCCGTCGGCGTCAGCATCGACGCACGGGTGAGCGACGGCTATCGCGCCAAAGCTAAAGCCGTCATTGTCGCCGTCGATGGGGACAGCCAGCCTTATCGCGTGCTCGCCTGGACCCCGATTTCGGCGGCCGAGGCAGGCGGCTCCGCATCGATCATGGCGGGACAATAAGCGATGCAGGACATCTTCTTCCGTTGGATCGATCTGCTCGCGTCCATCCTGTTCGGCTGGCAGGAGCAGCGCCGCGCACAGCGGTCGCTTCTCATTAAGCGGGAGGCGGATCGGTTCGTGGTCAGCCGCCGGGAAAAAGATCGGGACACCGTCGTGGCCGAGGTGCCGGTCGGCTCCAGGACATCCGAGCAATGGCAAGAGGCCCGCAACCGGCTCACGACCTTCGAGCTTCCCGCCGGCGAACTTGTTGCGCAGCACATCAATGTTCCGGCGCAGGCGCGGGATTTTGTGCCTGGGATCATCCGCAACCAGATCGACCGCCTATCGCCATGGCCGCGCGATCAGATTGCTTATGGATTTGAATCGACCCCAAGCCCCGACGAGCCCGCAACGCTCGATGTCTGCGTGCTGATCACGTCGCGCCAGGCTGTCGATGCCGCGCAGGCCGAGCTTGCCGATTCCGGACTTGCGCTTGATCGCATTGCCGGACGCCCGCCCGGAATGCCCAATACTTTGGTAACGCTATGGTCGCGCTTCGCCGATGCCTCGCAGGAAAGATTGAGTAGCGGCCGCCGGCTCATCATGGCGTCGATTGCGTCGGCCGTCGTGGTCAGCGCCTTGATATCCGTTTGGGCCTTCATGTCCGCGAGCGACATCGGCGATGAGACCGACGCGCTCGCTACGCGCATCGCTACGCTGGAGCGGAGCATTCGCGGAACCGCGGCGCCGTCGGCGGCGGGAGCGCGCAATCCGGTGCAGCGCGCCTGGATCGAAAAGGCAAACTCGCGCTCCGCTGTTCTCGCCTTTGAGACCGTCTCGAAGGCACTGCCCGACACGGCGCACTTGACCGAGTTCGGTCTTGAAAATGCGACGCTCCACTTGACGGGTCTTGCGGGCGACGTGCCCTCGTTGATCGCGCCGCTCGAACACTCCGGTGCGCTGACGGACGTCCACTTTATTGCGCCGACGACGCGAGGACCCGATGGCACACTGTTCTGGTTCCATATCGAAGCGCGGCTCAAGCAGCCGTCCGAGCCTGGGAAGGAGTGACCGGTGCTGGCTCTGAAACGTGACCAGATTGTCGCGCTCGGCATTCTCGCCGCGGTGACTATCGTCTGCATCGGCGGCCTCGGCGCGAGCCTCACCACGCGATATGAGGCTTTGAGCGACAATGCCGACAAGCAGACGCTCCTTGCCGATATCGAGGCGCGCGTGCGGCGGGATGCCCGTACGTCGGGGCGGCGCACGATCGGCGAAGCGCCGGCCAGTGCCTTTCTGAACGCGCCGACGCAAGGCGCCGCCGGTGCGCAGCTCGAGGCTTATCTCACGCAAGTGAGCGACCGGCGCGCGGTCCTCATCTCGTCCGCCGTCCATGCGGCGGACAAGGAGGATGCGCCCGACATGATCCGTGTCGAGGCGACGCTGGATGTGAGCGCGGCCGCTTTGCAGGAGATGCTCTATCGGCTTGAGATGGGCGAGCCCTACGTCTTCATCGACTCGTTGCAGGTTCGCGTTGCGGGCCGCGTCGCTGGGCGCGACGCCGAGGATCCGCTTTTGCGCGTGACATTAAATTTGCATGCGATCTGGCGGCACGGGAGCATATGACAAGCACATCGGCGCGCGAATGTGTTCGACTTTCGTCGATGAAGGATGCGAGCCCTTATGAATTTCCGTCGGAAAGACCGCGCCAGCGCTTCGTCAAAATAGCTCTGTATATTGTCACGTATCCGTTATCTGCGGGGGTTAGCACACACGCGGAGCGGTCTGGGGCGTGCCGCCGGTGAAGCCAACGTAGACCGCTGACGTGGTCTCGAAACGTGAAAAGTAACATTCGATGCCTCGTAGGTTGGGTGCTGAATTGCCGCGGCTGCTTGCACAATGGGCGAGGCCGCGAGGCGTGGCGATAAAACGGTCGGTCGTCCTGGCAGCCTGTCTCGGTGTCGCTCTTTGCCTTGGAGCCTGTTCGGCTGACGCCCTCAAGACGACCAGCCAACCCACGCTGCACGACGTCAACGATCCTGTTCTCAACGCCAATCTTGGGGCTCGTTTCCCGACCCCGACGGACAGCCGATCGGGTCCAACCGGCACGAGCCAGCCGCTGATCTTTCCCGGACTAGACCGGTTGCTGCCCGGCTCCGCCGCTCCGGCCTCCGCGGCATCGGCTTCCGGAGCGCCGGCGCGCGTCGCATCGGCGGTGGACGGTGCCGTTACGACGGGAAGCGGCGTCGAGTTCAATTTCGACAACGCCGATATTTCAGCCGTGGCGAAGACGCTGCTGGGCGATGTGCTCCAGGCGAATTACATCGTCGATCCGCGCGTGCAGGGGAACGTCACCCTCGCGTCAGTGGGTCCTGTTCCGCGCAAGGACGTGCTGCCTGTCTTCGAGAGCGTGCTGCGCATGCAGAACGCGGCTGTCGTCCGTGACGGCAACCTGGTGAAGATCGTGCCGCTGCCGGAGGCGAGCGGCAGCGGAAACATCAGCGTGGATTCCGCCCAGCCCGGCTACGGCGTCTCGATCGTTCCGCTACACTACACCTCGGCGACGACGGTGACGCGGATGGCGGAGAGCTTCCTTACCCGGCCGGGCGCGATCCGTGCCGATCCGGCTGGGAACATTCTTCTCATTCAAGGCACCACCGCCGAGCGCCAGGCGGCGCTCGACATGGTCGCCAATTTCGACGTGGAATGGCTGCAAAACCAGTCGGTCGGGCTTTATCCGCTCAAGTCGACCGAACCCGAGACGATGGTCAAAGAGCTCGAGCGCGTCTTCGAAACCAAAGACGGCGGGCGGGGGCAGGGCGTCATCCAGTTCCAACCGATCACGCGCATGAATGCGGTGATGGCCGTCGCCAAGAGCGCGAAGGTGCTCGAACGCGCCACACAGTGGGTCCAGCGCCTCGATCGCCTCGACGCCAACGCGACGACTGTGCGGACCTACCGGCTCAAATACGGCGTCTCGACGCAGGTGGCGAAGGTCCTCAACGATCTCTTCCTTGGGCGATCGACCGCGAGCAACTCGCCAGCAAGCCAGGTCGCGCCAGGAACGACGGCCGGAAAATCGCGGATTGATTCGTTGGATTCCGGTTCGAGCAATGGTGCTGGTGGGCAGTCCGGTACGGGCCAGCCGCTCACAAGCAGCAACACATCCGGCGGCTCGGGTTCGAGCAATCCGATCTCCACCGCGTTCGAGGCGTTCGCCGACAAGGGTGCTGCCGGCGATGACAAGAACAACAAAGATGACACGGCTAGCCCCGGCGGTAGCTCGTCGCGCAGCGTTCTCCAGAACGTACGCATCACCGCCGACTCCACCAACAACTCTGTCGTGATCTATTCCAATCAGGAAGATTATCGGCTCATCGAAGGCGCCGTGCGGGAGCTCGACCGGCCGCCCTTGCAGGTGGCGATCGAGGCGACCGTCGCAGAGGTCACGCTGACGCATGATCTCGATTACGGCGTCCAGTATTTTCTGACGAGCCACGACGTGGGACTAGGCCACAACAACGGGTCGGCGGCGCTGCTCAACGCCGCCACAACCTCGACGACGACGGACACGACGAGCGCTGTCACAGCCGCTGCCACCACCGCGCAAACAGCGCTGCTCTCGCGCGTCTTGCCCGGCTTCAATCTTCTGCTCGGACCCGAATCGGACCCGCGTGCGATCATCAACGCCTTGTCCACGATCACCAGCGTCAAGGTTCTGTCGTCGCCGTCGCTCGTGGTGCTCGACAACCAGCCGGCCTTGCTTCAAGTCGGCGACGAGGTGCCGGTCACGACCAGCTCCGCGACCTTGCTTAATACGACGAACACCGTCGTCAACTCGATCAATATGGTGAACACGGGCGTCATCCTGAAAGTGCTGCCGCACGTTCATCCCAACGGGGCCATTCAGCTCGAGATCGAGCAGGAGATTTCAAACGTTGTGGATCCTTCCCAGCAGACGTTGACGCCGACCATCTCGCAGCGCCGCGTGCACTCTACGGTCGCCGTGACGACGGGCCAGACCGTGATGCTCGGCGGGCTGATCAGCGAGAGCGACAACAATTCAAAATCCGGCATACCGGGGCTCAACCAGATCAAGTACCTTGGCGATCTGTTCGGCAATACGACAAAGAGCAAGCAGCGCCAGGAAATCGTCATTTTCATCAAGCCGCAGTTGATCCGCAACGGAGTCGACGCGCGAGATGTCGCCGAGGAATTCCGCCGGCGGCTGCGTGCGATGCACGGGTGGGGCGACGAGGCCGTTCCGCGCCCGACCCTCATCTATCACAAGTGATGATGAGCGAGGTGGCGGAACCCGACATCGTAGAAGAGGATCTCCGTCCGAATCTGGCGATTCTCCTGGGCGGGACGGCCGCAGTGGCGCTCATCTCAGCGCTGTCCTTGCCTTGGCCGTTCGCCCTTGCCTCGACGCTGCTGGGCGGCTTGATGATCGCCGGCGCAGACGTCGATGCGCGAATGTTCCTGTTGCCGGACGTCGTCACACTGGGCGGCGCGGCGAGCGGCATCGCCGCCGCCTATGCGCTGGCGCCGGTCGATGCGCTGTGGAGCGCCGCGGACGCAGGGATGCAGGCGATGGCAACCGCGGCCATCGTCGCCCTCATGCGCTGGGTCTACGAGCGATGGCGCGGCTGCGAAGGTCTCGGCTTTGGTGACGTCAAGCTCGCGGCGGCGGTCGGCGCTTGGCTGCCGTTGCAAGCCATTTCATTGTGCTTCGCGTTGGCGACGGGCGCGGCGCTCGTCGCCGTTATGGCGGCACGGCTGCGCGGTCAAACGGTCGCCGCGACGATGAGATTGCCGTTCGGCGCCTTTCTCTGCCCGGCCCTCTGGCTCATCTTCTTTGTGACCGCGCTTCCGGGCTACTAACTGCAAGGCGCCGCTTAGGCGCGCGTTACGATTGCGTCAGCGGGGCCGTGCAGAGATCGTAGCGGTAGAACCAGTCGGTCTCGGTCGGAAACCTGCGTCACTTCACCGGCATCAACTCCGGCGTTACGACGATGTCTTTATAAGAGGGATAACCGAGCAGGATATCGACGTCGCGCCCGAACTGACTGAGGCTGGCGATGGTCGCGGGCGAGAGTGCCGGGTCGTAGTAAGGAAGATCGCGCCGCACCAGCTCGGCGATGAGGGAGGCTTCTTCCCTCGGAAAGATCTTCTCGCCGACTTTGGTGGCGAGCGAGACGTCCTCTTTCAGCGCATTCAACGTATTCGTAATCGCCCGCCGGGCAGCGGCCGCCACATTGGGATTCTGTTTGAGAACGCCGTCGGCGACCGCGAGGGTCGGCAGTGTATAGCCGAAGGCGCGCGCCGGCCCGTCGCCGCGGCGGACATCGAGCACGACCTTGCCGGCGCCGCGGCGCACGGCGAGCTCCGCGCCCATGCCGTTGGCCCAGAAGCCGTCGATTTCGCCGTCCTGAATGGCCTCGGCGGCAACGACGCCGGTGTTGCTGTTGCGTTCGAGCGACTTCTTCAGAGGCGCAATGGTGACCTTGTCACGCTCGATATCGATGCCACTATCACGAAGGAGCTGCTTCAGGCCGAGTTCAACCCAGGGGGCGGCCGCGATGCGCTTGCCGCGCACAACACTGAGGTCGCCGCGCTCACCCGCGATATCGGGACGCATCACCAGGAACCAGTACATTCCCTGCGACAACGCGCAGACGAGCTTCATGCCGCGCCAGCCCGGAAAGGCGGCCAGGCCGGCATGGGCTCCCGCGGCGACGAATTCCACCTCGCCGTCTCGCATCGCCTGATAGGTGTGGCTGGCTGGGGCAATGAGCTCCACCGTCACGTCGAGGCCTTCGCGCTTGAAGAAGCCAAGTTCGACCGCTGCTACCGCGGGGAAGTAGGAAATACTGATGAGATCCGGAACGGCAAGTTTCATTATGACGCTTTCACTTTCCTGGACTTAAGAAGGCCCCACTTAACGGGCGATGATCACTTCACCACGAAGACCGGCATTTTCGTCAGTGTACCAACGAATGGGAATTCGACGTACGGCAAAATTTCGGACGGCATGCTTAAACTTTAAGCGTGGGGAATGGAGCGATCCTGCAACTGCCAAGGGTGGCCCGGCCGAAGGACGGCATGGCGACGGCGCAAAGCCGTGCCAAAAAGATGCGGAAATGGCTTGCGGTGGGTCGGGTAATGGTAATACTCCCCGTCATATCGGTCGGCGGTTGAATGGAAACCCATGAAGCACTCGATGGTTGATCGCCCTGCGCGGCGCCTCGTCGTCGGTATCACCGGCGCCTCGGGTGCGATCTATGGCGTTCGCCTGTTGGAGCTTCTGCGCGAATGCGGCGTCGAAACCCATCTGATCATGTCGCGCGCGGCGCAGATGACGCTCGCCTATGAGACCAAACTGAAAGTCGCGGACGTCGAACGGCTGGCGACCGTCGTTCATCCCAACAATGACATCGGCGCCGCCTGTTCCAGCGGTTCATTCCGAACGATGGGCATGATCGTCGCCCCATGCTCGATCAAGACTATGGCAGAGATCGCCACCGGCAACACGGCCAACCTCATTTCGCGCTCCGCCGACGTCGCCTTGAAGGAGCGGCGGCGCGTCGTATTGATGCTGCGCGAGACGCCGCTTCACATCGGCCATATCCGCAGCATGGCGGCCGTCACGGAAATGGGCGCCATCGTCTATCCGCCCGTTCCCGCTTTCTACGCGCTGCCGAATTCGATCGCGGAGATGGTCGATCATACGCTGGGCCGTGTGCTCGACCTGTTCGAGATCGATACCGGCAAAGTGAGCCGCTGGACCGGGGAGCGGGAGCGGCCGAAGCGCGAAGATGCCGAAGGCCGGTGACGTCCCGCGCGCGGCCGGGCGGCCGCTGCCGTCCGGCGACGGTGATTCCGCCCTCGATTTAGACAACGCGTTCTGGCGATTTTCGCTCGCGGTCTATGCGTCGGACGGCGTCGCGCAGGAATGTCTCGCACTCCAGGACTCGTCGAAGGCCGACGTCAATCTTCTGCTGTTTTGCGCCTGGATGGGTGCGCGGAACATCGCGCTGACGCGACGTGATCTTGAAGCCGCCGGATTGGCCGTCGAGGTCTGGCACGCGGGTGTCGTCCGTCGTCTGCGCGGCGTGCGGCAACAGATCAAAGCCTTGGCGCGCGCCGAATTCGAAGCATTTCGCGCGCAGGTAAAGTCGCTCGAGCTGGAAGCGGAGCAGGTCGAGCAAGCGATTCTTTACGTTCATGCGCAGACGATCGAGCCGGCCGCCTCAGGCGCCGAGGCTCGTGAGATTATCGCTGAGAACATCAGGATGTACTTGGAGGCGGCGGCTGGCGATCGTCTCGCGACGTCCGCCCAATTACCCGTTGCCTGCCTTATCGAAGCGGCGCTGCGGCAGACGCCTGTATAAATTCAGGCGCGCTTCGACGTCAGAACGCGAAGATGGCCGCCGCTCTTGTGCTTGCCGCGCGCGGGGCGATGCAACGGCTGCTTCTGCGATTCCCGCGCAAAGGCGGCGATGACAGCCTCGGCGATGGAAATGAAATGCGCGCAAGGCCCTTCGACGCCGACGCTTTGCCGGCTGACGCGTGCGCCCTCGATCAGCAGTGACAACGTGTCGGCGAGAAGATCCGCCTTCACGATGCCGGCTTCGCCGCAGAGTTTGGCCAGACGATCGCGCTGATCGGTTTTGAATTCCTCGATGACGTGCCGCGCCGGATGGTCGCTCTCGGCGAGTTCGACCGCGGCGTTGACCATATCGCAGCCGCGCGCATCGCCGACAGCGCACTCCGCGCCGATGCGGACCCACGCGTGCAATTGCGCCATCGGGTCGTTGGGATAGGTGGCCTCGAAATCGGCCCAGATCGCCTCGGCGTCGCCGGCGACATCGCGCAAGCAGGCGATGATCAGATCGTCCTTCGAGCCGAAGTGTCGATAGAGCGTCATTTTATTGGTGCCGGCCTGTTCGGCGATGGTGTCGACACCGACGCCGCGAATGCCGTGCTTGCGGAAGAGTTCGCGGGCTGTCCGGATGATCCGCTCGCGAGGGCGCATAAGCCCAAAGTCGCATGCTTCCATGACGCCTTCCCGCCCCCCTTGGAAAAAAAGTTTGCGGTGCCACTTGACCGGGTGTTACCGGTCTGTAACATTATGCTCGTTACTTACCGGTAACACCTGTCCGCGGAACCGTCAAGCCGGGCGGCGGGGGAGACGGAAGAAAAGGGCGACGATCATGGCCGACACCGAAATCCGCACTCGGCGGCTCTGCCGCGGGGAGTTGCAGGCGTGATTAGTTTCTTCACGCAGCGTCCGGTCTTCGCGTCGTCGATCGCCGTCATCATGGTGCTCGCCGGGGCCATCTGTTACTTCCTGCTGCCGGTCTCACAGTTCCCCGATATCACGCCGCCCCAAGTCGTCGTCAGCGCCGTGTATCCCGGCGCCAGCGCGCAAGTCGTTGCCGATACGGTCACGACGCCGCTCGAGCAACAGATCAACGGCGTGCAGGGGATGACGTATATGTCGTCCTCGAGTTCCAATGACGGGTCATCGACCATCACCGTCACGTTCGATGTCGGCTATCCGCTCAGCATCGCGGCTGTGGACGTGCAGAACCGCGTGTCGCAGGCCGCCTCGTCACTGCCGCCGATCGTCAACCAGGCCGGCGTGACGATCAAAAAGCAGAACCCGAACTTCGTCCTCATCGTCAATCTCACGTCGCCGGATGGCTCGGTCGATCCGGTGGCGCTGAGCAACTACGCCTATCTGCAGATCGTCGACCCAATCAAGCGTCTCGATGGCGTCGGTGACGTGACGATTTTCGGCGAGCGGCGCTATTCGATGCGCGTCTGGCTCGATCCGGACAAGCTCGCCAATCTCGGTATCACCGCCGTCGACGTGCAGAACGCGATATCGGAACAAAACGTCCAGGTCGCGGCCGGCAAGATCGGCCAGTCGCCGGCGCCTCCAGGCACGCCGTTCGAAATGCAGGTGAACGCCGTCGGCCGGTTGAGCGATCCCGCGCAATTCGGTGACATCATCGTACGGGCCGATCCCGCCGCGGGCTCGGTCGTACGGCTGCGTGACGTCGCGAGGATCGAGCTCGGCGCGCTGCAGTACACGTCGTCCGCCTTCTTCGGAAAGGAACCGACGGTCGTTCTCGCCATCTACCAGATGCCGGGTTCGAACGCGTTGCAACTCCAGCAGCGCGTAAAGGACAAGATGGAAGAGCTGAAGAAGCGCTTCCCCAAAGGCATCGACTACGCGATGCATTACGACACGACGCGTTTCGTGTCTGCGTCGATGCACGACGTGATCATCACGCTGGCGGAGGCGCTCGTCCTCGTCGTCTTCGTGGTGTTCATCTTCCTGCAAAGCTGGCGCACGACGATCATCCCGACCATCGCGATACCGGTCTCGCTCATCGCGACGCTGGCGGTGATGGAGGCCCTCGGGTTTTCGCTCAACATGCTCAGTCTCTTGGGCATGGTGCTGGCGATCGGCCTGGTCGTCGACGATGCCATCGTCGTCGTGGAGAACGTCGAGCGGCAGTTGGAGGCCGGATTGCCGCCACTGCAAGCCACGCGCATGGCAATGAAGGAGGTGACGGGACCGATTATCGCCACCACGGCGGTTTTGATGGCCGTCTTCGTGCCGGTGGCCTTCATTCCCGGCGTTGCCGGGCGTCTCTACAATCAGTTCGCTTTGACCGTCGCGATCTCCGTCGGCATTTCGGCCTTCAATTCACTGACGCTCAGTCCGGCGCTGAGCGCTGCCTTCCTGCGCCATCGCGGGGAAACCACGTTCAAACCGTTCCAGTTGTTCAACGCGGGCTTTCACTGGCTGTCGCATGCGTATGCCCGGTTCGTGCGTGGCGTGATCCGCGTGCGTTGGATCATGCTCTGCTTGTTTGTGGCCGCGCTCGGCGCGACGTATCTTGTGTCGCTGCGCATCCCATCGACATTCCTTCCGGTCGAGGACCAAGGCTATTTCTTCGTCGTCATCCAGTTGCCGGACGGTGCTTCACTGGAGCGAACCGACGCGGTCGCGAAGAAGGTGCGCGATATTCTGCAGGGCACGCCCGGCGTGGATATCGTCGGCTCGATCAGCGGTCTGAACTTCCTCACCAACGCCGCGCAGTCGAACTCGGCGGTGGAGTTCGCGATCCTCAAGCCATGGGATCAACGGCCGCCCGAGCAGAGCGCGTCGAACCTCGTCGCGTCGTTGCGGCCGAAGCTGCTCGGTCTGCCGGAGGCGATCGTGCTGAGCTTCGATCCGCCTTCAATTCCCGGCCTCGGCACCACCGGTGGCTTTGAATTCCAGCTCGAGGACTTGAGCGGTCGCGGCAGCGTCGCGTTGAACGACGTCGCTCAGGCGCTCATCGCCGAGGCGCGCAAGCAGCCGGAGCTGAGCGCGCAGCAGCTCTTCACCTCGTTCAGCACGTCGACGCCGCAGTTCAACTACGACCTCGACCGCAACAAGGCGAAGCTCTTGGGCCTCAATCTTCCCGACGTGTTCAACACGTTGCAGATCTATCTCGGCTCGCTCTACGTCAACGACTTCAACCTGTTCGGCCGCACTTTCCGCGTGACGCTGCAGGCCGACAAAGATGCGCGTGCAACCGCGTCCGACCTGTCGCGTCTCTATGTTCGTAACAATACGGGCGGCATGGTGCCGCTGAGCACGCTGGGCGATCTCAAGCCGATCGTCGGGCCGGAGACCGTGCCGCATTACAACAACTACGCCTCGGCTTTGATCAATGGCGGCCCGGCGCCGGGCTACAGCTCGGGCCAGGCGGTCGCGGCGATGGAGCGGGCGGCGGCCATCGCGCTGCCGCGCGACTTCGGCTTCGAATGGACGGGCATCACCTTCCAGGAGCTCAAGGCCGGTTCGATCGCGAGCGTCGTGTTCACGCTGGCCATCGTGTTCGTCTTCCTCATCCTGGCGGCGCACTACGAGAGCTGGTCGATGCCGTTCATGGTCCTGCTCGCGGTGCCGCTGGCGCTGTTCGGCGCGCTGCTGGCGCTGTGGCTGCGCGGCAAGCAGATCGACGTCTACTCGCAGATCGGTTTCGTCATGCTGATCGGTCTCGCCGCCAAAAACGCGATTCTGATCGTGGAGTTCGCCAAGCGCCGGCGCCAAGAGGGGCTGGATGTCGTCGAAGCGGCGATGGAGGCGGCGCGGTTGCGTCTGCGTCCGATCCTCATGACGGCCTTTGCCTTCATCCTCGGCGTGGTGCCGCTGATGGTCGCGACCGGCGCGGGTGCCGCGAGCCGCCAATCGATCGGCACCACGGTGTTCGGTGGCATGCTGGCAGCGACGATTCTCACGCTGATATTCGTGCCGGTCTTCTACGTGGTCATCGAACGCCTGCGTGAACGTAAATCTGAGCCGGACCACGCGGCTGTGCCGCATCATGGCCAGGTCGAGCCAGCAGAATAAGGAATTGGGAGTGAGCATCATGAAAAAGTGGAAGCTCGGATTTGGTGCCGGCATTGTGGTGGCGGCTGCAGCGGTGGTCGGCGTTTTTGTCACTCAGCGTGACGAGACCGCGGGCGCAGCCCCGAACCCGGCGATGATGGCCATGCCGGTGCCGGTGGCCAAGATCGTCCGCAAGACGATCCCGATCTATCTCGAGTATTCGGCTCGCACCGAGGCGATTCGCCAGATCGCCTTGCAGGCGAAGGTCGCCGGCTACGTCGAGCAGCAGCATGTTCCGGACGGGGCCGACGTCAACAAGGGCGACTTGCTGTACACGATCGATCCGCGTGACTTCCAGGCGGCGCTCGACTCGGCGAAGGCGCAGCTCGAACGCAACACCGCGGCGCTCGCATACGCGCGCGCCAACCTCGATCGCGGCAGCAGTCTGGTCAAAAGTGGATATCTCGATAAGGATACCTACGACCAGCGCACCAGCAACACGCGCCAGGCCGAGGCTGCGTTGGCGATCGATCAGGCCGCCGTGCATACAGCCGAAATCAACCTGAGCTATACGGAAATCAAGGCGCCGTTTTCCGGCCGTCTTGGCCGGAACCAGGCGTCAACGGGCGCGCTCGTCACGACTGGTAGCGCGACACTGAATACGCTCGTGCAGCTCAGCCCGATCTACGTGACATTCAACCCGAGCGAAACGGACCTTGTGTCCATCGAGCAGGCGCGTGCCAAAGGTAAAATCCAGGCTGACGTCTTCCTGCCAGGCGAGACGAGCCCGCGCTACAGCGGCGAGCTCACCTTCCTCGACAACACCATCGACCGGTCGACGGGAACGATCGTCGCGCGCGCGACCATTGCCAACACCGATCGCTCGCTCCTCCCCGGCCAGTATGTCCGCATCCGTCTGGCGGTGAGCCAGCAGCCGGATGCGCTGATGGTGCCACAGGTGGCGCTCGGCTCGAGCCAACTCGGCAAGTACGTCTACGTTGTCGGCAAAGGCAACAAGGCCGATAT
>DASXOK010000360.1:0-11199 GCA_036494425.1 Pseudolabrys sp. | reverse complement strand
GCCGTAGGGAATGTCGAACGGCATCTTGTCCGGCGTTCCACCGGCCGACGGCTGCGCGGGGGCCGGTGTTTGCGCGAATGCACTGGTGCTTGTCACCAGCGCGATGCCGAGGGCGCCCGCCCACATCATCAAACGACGCATGTATTCCTCCCAAGGGTTTGTTTTGCCGGACGAACCGGTTCTCTCCTGGCCTGGCTGGCCGGGATTTAAGCAGCATCAGCGTATACGGGCGGCTTCGCTGGTCCAGCCCAAAATCGGCATAAATTCGGTCGCACAGTGTTTACGCTAAGGGGGTAGGACGGAGGCAGGCGGACGGCTGAGGAAAAGCTTCGGACGTTTTGGAAATATTGGGAGACTTGGAATGACTGCACTCACACGCCGCGCATTGTTTTCCGGCGCTGCCGCGGCGAGCGCCGCGACCGCGCTGACGCCGCTGGCCACGGGCGCCGCCCGCGCGGCGACGGAACCGCCGAAGGGCACCGGAATCTACCGCTACAAGGTGGGGGACTACGAGATCATCCAGCTCATGGACGGCGCATCGACGTTCCCCGTGCCGGACAAGTTCGTCGTCAATGCCAGCAAGGACCAGGCGATTCAGGCCGCGGCCGCAGCCTACATGCCCGAGGGCAAGGTGACGGTCCCCTACAGCCCGATGATCGTCAACACCGGCAAGAAGCTGATCGCCGTCGACACCGGTAACGGGCTCGGTGCCTATGCCGCCAAGAACGGCGCCATCGGGCAGGCGCGCATCAACATGGAGGCGGCAGGCATCGATCCCAAGCAGATCGACACAGTCATCATCTCGCATTTCCACGGCGACCATATCGGCGGCCTGAAGAATGCCGATGGCTCGCCGGCGTTCCCCAATGCGGAGATCCTGGTGCCAGCGGTGGAGCTTGCGTTCTGGAGCGACGCCGCCAACCAGAGCAAGGCGAACTTCTTCAACAAGTCGCAGTTCGCCGGCGTGAAGAAGATGACTGACGGGCTCAAGTTCACACCCTACGAGGCAGACAAAGAGATCGCGCCCGGCATCACCTCCGTGTTCACGCCCGGGCATACGCCGGGGCACATGTCGTACACAGTGGCCTCCGGTAAAAAGAGCGTCTTCGTGCAGACCGACGTGACCAACATCCCGTCGTTCTTCCTCGCGCATCCAAACTGGCACGCGATGTTCGACAACGATCCGGAGCTTGCCCAGACGACGCGCCACAAGGTCTACGACATGGCCGCCGCCGACAAGCTGACGGTCGTCGGCTACCACTTCCCGTATCCTTGCGTGGGCCACGTCGAGAAGTCCGGCAACGGCTATCGCCTCATCCCGGTGGCGTGGGACCCGAACGGCTGATCTGAGGTTCCTTGACCCACGTCATGGCGCGGCCTATATGCCGCGCCATGACGACGAGGCTCACAGCAATGCAATTTCGCCGCCGCCGTGCCACCTCGGCACGGGCGCGCTGGTAGTCGTCACCCGTGCCGCCGGAGCAGGTCCGCGGCACCTTGATCATCCTCGCGGTTTCCTTCATCCGGTATCGATAAACCTCCCGCATGTGTGGGAGCCTGATACCGGCTATTCATGCCGGACATGAACTGAAGGGACTAAGCGATGGCCACCAAAGCGAAAGTCGGCGTCCTCGGCGCCTCCGGCTACACCGGCTCGGAGCTGGTGCGCATGCTGATGCGCCATCCGAATGTCGAACTCACGCTGCTGACCGCCGAGCGCAGTGCCGGCAAGGCCATGCGCGATGTGTTTCCGCAGTTCTCGCCGTTCGATCTACCGAAGCTGGTCGCCCTCGACGGGCTCGACTGGGCGGCGGCCGGTCTCGACCTCGCCTTCTGCGCGCTGCCGCACGCGACGACGCAGAAGGTGATCAAGGAGCTGCTGGCCAAGGCGCCGAAGACCAAGGTGGTCGATCTCTCGGCCGACTTCCGGCTGGCCGATACGGCGGCCTACGCGAAGTGGTATGGCCACGAGCACCATGCGCCGGAGCTGCAGACGGAGGCGGTGTACGGGCTGGTGGAGATCCACCGCGACGCGATCAAGACGGCACGGCTGGTCGCCAACCCGGGCTGCTACACGAGTTGCGCCGAGCTGCCGCTGATCCCGCTGATCCGGGCCAAGGCCATCGACCTCGACAACATCGTCGTCGACGCCAAGTCGGGCATGACCGGCGCTGGGCGGGCGGCGAAGGAGGCGATGCTGTTCTCGGAGGTGTCGGAAGGCTTCCACGCCTATGGCGTCGGGCATCACCGGCACATGGCGGAGCTCGACCAGGAATTCTCGGCGGCGGCAGGGCGCGAGGTCATCGTCTCGTTCACCCCGCATCTGGTGCCGATGAACCGGGGCATCCTCTCGACCATCTATGTGCGTGGCGCCGAAGCACGGACGCCGGAGCAGCTTCACGAGATCCTTTTAAAGTTCTACGCGAAGGAGCCCTTCGTGTATGTGCTGCCCTTCGGCGAGACGCCGCAGACAAGGCACGTGCGCGGCTCGAACATGACCTTCATCGGCGTCGCGAAGGACCGCGTGCCGGGCCGGGCCATCGTCGTCTCGGCGCTCGACAATCTGGTGAAGGGCGCGTCCGGCCAGGCTATCCAGAACATGAACCTGGTCATGGGCTGGCCGGAGACGACGGGCATCGATCAGGTAGCGTTGTTTCCGTAGCCGATGGTCATTCCGGGACGGCGCTTTAGCGCCGGACCCGGAATCCAGATACAATCGTCCGAGTCCGTTTCTGGATTCCGGGTTCGCTCGCCTTCGCCCTGCGGGCTTCGGCGCGCGCCCCGGAATGACGAGGGCACATGTTCGAGGTCCAGAACCAGCCGCCGCCGCTCGAGTCCTATGATCTGTTGCACAGCGACACGGTGTTGCGCGACGCGGTGCGGCGCGAAGGTGCGTCCTGGGCGGAAGCCTCGCTCGGCGCGCTCGGCGCGACGCTGGGAAAGCCAGAGTTCATCGCGCTCGGCTTTACCGCCAATCGCCATCCGCCGGAATTGAAAAGCTTCGACCGCTTCGGCCATCGCCTCGACGAGATCGAGTTTCATCCGGCGTGGCACGCGCTGCTCGGCATCGCACTGGATGCCGGCCTGCATTCGAGCCCATGGGCAAAGCCGCAGCCCGGTGCGCATGTCGCACGCGCCGCCGGCACTTACATGCTCACGCAGATCGAGAGCGGCGTCTATTGCCCGATCGCGATGACCTACGGCTCGGTGCCGACACTGCGGCAGACGCCTGCGATCGCGGAGGCGTGGCTGCCGCTCGTTTTTGCGCGGCGCTACGATCCGCGCTTCATGCCGGCGCGCGAGAAATATTCGGCGCTCATCGGCATGGGCATGACCGAGAACCAGGGCGGCTCGGACCTGCGCACGAACGTGACGCGCGCCGAATCCGCAGGCGACGGCACGTTCCGCCTGCACGGACACAAGTGGTTCATGTCGGCTCCGATGTGCGACGCGTTCCTCGTCCTCGCGCAAAGTCCGAAAGGCCTGAGCTGCTTCCTGATGCCGCGCTGGACGCCCGACGGCGAGCGCAACGCGGTGCATATCAACCGGCTCAAGGACAAGCTCGGCAACAAGTCGAACGCCTCAAGCGAAGTGGAATTCCAAGGCGCCTATGCCGAACTGGTCGGCGAAGAGGGGCGCGGCATCCCGACTATCATCGAGATGAGCAACTACACACGGCTCGATTGCGCTATAGGCTCGTCCGGGCTGATGCGGCAGGCGGTGGCGCAGGCGGTGCATCACGCCAAGCATCGCGTGGCGTTTCAGAAGAAGCTTATCGATCAGCCGCTGATGATCAATGTGCTCGCCGACCTTGCCCTGGAGTCGGAAGCGGCGACGGTGCTGACCATGCGGCTCGCGCGCGCCTATGACGAGCACGACGAAGCCTCGGTGGCGATCCGGCGCGTCGTGACTCCGGCGGCGAAGTTCTGGATCTGCAAGCGCGCGCCGAATCTCGCGCTAGAGGCGATGGAGGTGCTGGGCGGCTCCGGCTACATCGAGGAGAGCGTCTTGCCGCGCATCTATCGCGAGATGCCGGTGAACTCGATCTGGGAAGGGTCGGGCAACGTGATGTGCCTCGACGTGCTGCGCGCAATGGCGCGGACGCCGAATGTCGGCGATGTGCTGAGCCGCGAGTTGAAGGATGGCGGCGATCGGCGGCTGAAGGCTTTTGCCGACCGGCTGATGACGCGGCTTTCCGCGCCCGAGCGCGGCGACGAGACGCAGGCGCGCGCGCTGGTGCGGGACCTGGTGCTGGCCTTGCAGGCGTCGCTGCTGATCAAGCACGCGCCGGCCTCTGTCGCGGACGCCTTCTGCGCGTCGCGGCTCGATGGCAAGGGTGCCGACGCGTTCGGCCTCCTGCCGCGTGGGGTCGATGCAAGGGCGATTGTTGAGCGGGCCGCTCCTCATACCTCTCACTGATAAGTGGCGCTCGCTGCCGCCGCCTGCGCCCCTAAATCCAAGGCTATGATTTGCCAAGACCTGATTGCGTCATCTCGCGGGGCGTCTTTCCGGTCCAGCGCCTGAATGCATGCGAAAAAGAGCCCACCTCCCGATAGCCAAGCAACCAAGCAATCTGCGAAATCGCCAGATCGCCGTCTGCCAGGTAGCGGCCTGCGAGGTCCGAGCGAAGGTTTTCCAACAGCTCCGAGAAAGTGAGCCCTTCCGCCGACAGTCTGCGCGCGAATGTTCGCTGGCTGATTCCGAGCCGCCGTGCAATTTCTCCGGCTTGCGCCTTCCCGTGCGGCAACAACGGAGCAATCACATTTTCGACGCTTGATTGAAACGAGCCACGGATTCTCACGCTTTGGGCGACGGCTTCGTCGCAATAAGAAATCAACAGTTTGTTGAGGTAGGGGTCAGCGCCGACGATAGGCGAGTTTCCGATCCCGCGCGGAAATGTGATTTCATCGACCGCTGCGCCATACTCGACATCGCCGAAAAAGTCGGACAGCTCCGCCTTCCGACTGCGGCGATGAATCAGCCGCAACCGGCATGGCAAAAGCCGAAGCCCTGTCAGCTGGCGGCAGGTCCGCACCAGAGACGTAATCCAAAACTCGATTTGGTGCCGATCCAAATGCCGGCTCACGCCGACGTAGCCGAACAACACGCCGACAGCATCATTATCGATGCACTTCTGTGAGACTCCTTCATTGACGATCGAGCTATATCGCGCCACCCGGTGCAGCGCATCGACGAGTACTTCCGACGACGAGAACACATAGTAAAGCAGCCCGATGTCGCGAAGATCGTAGTCCTGTGCCAAATGAAAGCCCAACAGGTCGTCATCCATCACCGAAGCGACAAGATTCAAAAACTTGATTTGGTCTCGCACCTTGATCGACGCGCGGGGATTCTTGATTTGATCGCGCGTTAAGGCCGCCGCATTCAATATCGGATTCAGTTTGACGCCCGCTGTCTCAGCTCTGGCATAGGCTAGGCGCGTGATCCCGCCGGTTGCTCGTGGTAGCCGGTCTAAATGGTGACTGTTGGGAGCGCTTTGTAGTCGCATTGCAAAGCTCCGTACCTTAGTCACTGGACTCTTGATCTCATTCTGGCACGGACAAACAACTCTTTGGCAAACAATAACAAGACGCTCCGAAAAGACCTCCCTATCTCTCAGTTCAATCGGCATCTGGCCGCGGCCCTTTACTGGGCGGCCTTCTTGGACGGGTTTTCATGAGAGAACGACGAAACGTTATTGCGATCGTCGACGACGATCCGGACATGCGCGATGCGCTGGATCTGCTGCTATCCTCACTCGGATACCAGACGGAGTCGTTTGCTTCGGCTGAAGAATTCAGCAGCGTCTCGACGGCTTCCAGCCCGACGTGCCTTCTTATCGATATTCAACTCGGTGGCATGTCAGGTTTGGAATTTGCTCGAAATCTTTTCCTGAGGGGCCGTGCCATCCCCACTGTGTTTATGACCGGGGCACACGATGAAATAGTCCAGAGACAAGCGCTGGAGTTGGGATGCGTCGCATTTTTGCATAAGCCATTTCCAAGTGATCAGTTGATTGAATCGATCGCGAGGGCGACAGGCGCCAATTCCCGTATCGAACTCGAGGCAAGAGTGTGCCTGTCGAAGGCAACGGCAACTGAAAGAGTCTGAGTCATTCAACGCATGATCGACGGCGGGGCTTAGCATTGAGCGGCTGAACTAAAACCAGGCGGATCGCCAAGGAAGTATCCATGGTCATGAAGAAGTCTGGTGCCGGGCGGCAGTCAAAGGAGCACGAACTCGTCGCAACTCGGCTGCTTGGAGCCCAACTCCAGCTTGAAGTCGATGGACTCCCTCAAACTGTCGCGATCCGGCTTGACAGCACGAAGGGGCGCCACTGCATAAATTTCAGCTTCTTAGAGTCGATGCTTTTACTTTCATTATTGAGATGTATTCAGTTGGATACAGGTATTGAATTGCCGGACGATCCACGTGAGGTCATCCGATGCAAGCTGATTGACTGAGCAAACGCTCTCGCGAGGTCTTCGCTACACCACCTTGAATACCGCGAGCGCCAGCACCGCCTGCGCCAGGAAGCCGACCAGGAAGGCGAGCGTGCGCAACACCGGGATTCCCATCGCGTAGACGACGGCATGTGCGAGCCGCGCCCAGAAATAGACCGCGCAGGCGATGACGGTCCACTGCGAGGAGTAGCCGATATCGTCGAGGATCAGCACCAGCGGTGCGAAGATCACCAGATTGTCGACGGCGTTGGTGTGGGCGAAATACATGCGCTGCGCCCAGGGCGACTGCGGCTTGTCGTTGCGCGAGGGGTTGTCCAACGCGGCCATCAGGCCGCGCACTTTGGCGCGGTCGATCATGTAGGGGATCCACAACAACCCGGTCAGAATGACCGTCAGCGTCAGCCACAAGAGTTCCTTGGTCATGTCCGGCTCCCTTTGAGTCGCGCTTTCGGCGAAGCTTAGGGGAGGCGGACGCGCCTGTCGCGGGGCCACAAGGCGAGGCCCTTGGCCCCTGTGGGCGAATTGGGCTATCACGCCGCTGGTGGCTTCAACCCGCGAGAAGGGCCCGCCCGCCAGGCGGGACATGACGGACGACATGAGCGTGCAGAAGACGCGCGCGCCGGTGGACAGTGTGCTGTTCCGGCGCGTGATGAGCCGGTTCGCCTCCGGCGTGACCGTAATTACCACCGAGATCGAGGGCGCCGTGCGCGGCATGACGGCGAATGCCTTCATGTCGGGTTCGCTGACGCCGCCGTTGTGCATCATCTCGGTGGCGAAGAAAGCCCGCATGCACGATGCGCTTCAGACGTCCGGGCATTTCGGTGTCAGCATGCTGGCGCAGGGGCAGGAGGAGATCAGCCGGCATTTCGCGGGGCAGGGCGTGGCGCAGCCGGACCTGCTGTTCGAGCACATGGGCGGCGTGCCGGTGCTGGCGCATGTGAGCGCGGCGATCGCGGCGGTGATCGAGGCGCGGCACGACTGCGGCGATCACAGCATCTTCGTTGGCCACATCCTCGGCCTGCGCGACGACGACCGGCTGCCGCTCGTCTATCACGGCGGCCAATACGCGACGCTGCATCACAAGGCGCCGGCACCGTCCGATCCGGGACTGGATTTCTGGGAACTAGCCCACGATTGAGCGGGCGATGACGTAGAGACCGACGGCGATGACGACGCCGGAGAAGGTGCGAGTGAGTGCGTGCTTGTGTCCGGCAAGGCGGGTTGCCAGCTTGATGCCGGCGAGGCCGCCGAGCGCGCCGCCGGCGATGAAGAGGCCGGCGAGCGGCCAATCGACGAGGCCCGACACGGCATAGCTTATGGCGGTGGTGAGGCCGAAGGCAGTCACCGCCACCAGCGACGAGCCGATGGCGTTGATCAGCGGCATGGCGGTGGCGCCGATCAGCCCGGGCACGATCAGGAAGCCGCCGCCGATACCGAAAAAACCCGACAGCGTGCCGACGGTAAATCCGATGCCGATCAAGAGCGGCAGTAGGCGTGGTATGCTCTCGCGCGTGAGCTTCACATCAGGATTGCCGCCGGACTTGCGCGGGCGCAGCATCGAGACGCCCACGATGACCATCAAGATGCCGAAAAGCAGCAAGAGGCGCGTGCCGTCGACCATCTTGCCGAGATGCGCGCCGGCGGCGGCGCCGGCGACACCGGACAACGCAAAGACGAGCGCGCAGGACCACTTCACGGTGTTGGCGCGCGCGTGACCGAGGAGATTGGCGGCGGCGCTGGAGGCAACGGCGATGGCGCTGGTGCCGATTGCGACATGGGCGCTCGGCACGCCGACAACATAGACCAGGAGCGGCACCGCCATGATCGACCCGCCTCCGCCGACGAGGCCGAGCGTGAAGCCGACCACGCCGCCGGAGGCAAGCGAGAGCAGGAGGTGCAAGATATTCATTTCATCGCAACGAGCGGGCGGCGATTCCAGGGCATGCGCGCGAGCAAATGCGCCATGCCGCAGAAGCCGGTCATGCCTGCGATGAGAAGGCCCGCGCCGACAAAGCCCGAGAGGACGTAGAAGCCAGGCGCAACAAAGGCGCCGAGCAGGACGCCGATCAACACCAGCGATCCGGCGCCGATCTGCACCTGGCGCATGATGTCGATCGGCTGGCCGCGGTCGAGCGTGACAGGAAGGCCGGCTCTCTTCCAGGCATCGAGACCGCCCTCGAGAAGGTAGGTTTCGCATGCCGGCGCCGCCGCGGCGAGCCGCTCCGCGTTGCTCTTCGTGCGTGCACCGGACCGGCAATGGTACACGATGACGTTATCGCCCGCGCGCACCGGTGTCTCTTTGTCGACACGGCTGAGCGCATGATGACGCGCGCCGGGGATGCGTTCGCGCGCATGCTCGTCGGCCTCGCGGATGTCGACTAGCACGGCGCCCCGACGCACCAACTCCGCAGCGCGGGTGGGAGAAATGGTCTTCATGTCGCTCATGGCGGTGTCTCCGGTTGTTCTTGTTGTTGGAACGCGTCGAGTCACGGGCAGTAGATGTCCTTGAGGAGCGCCAGCAAGCGCGCGGCGTTGGGATCGGCGATGCGGTAAAACACGGTCTGCGCCGCGCGGCGCGTGCCAAGCAGGCCTTCTTCGCGCATCTTGGCGAGGTGCTGCGACAGGGCGGACTGGCTCAGGCCCACGGCGCCGGCTATGCCGTTAACCGACATCTCGCCATGAATGGCGAGTTGGCAAAGGATGAGCAGCCGGTTCTCGTTGGCGAGTAGTTTCAACAGGCCTGCGGCTTCAGCGGCCTTGCGTTCGAAACTGGCTAGGCCAACATCGGCGGACGGTTTGCTGCGCCGGGCGGACAAAGGCATCGGGGTAGTCCTCGTAAATTAGACACTGCTAATTTAGTATATGCTAATGTATAAATCAAGTCCGAGAGCCAGGACGTGCAAAACAATGGAGCGCCAGCCATGACCGCGAAACCCGAGATCAAGGCTTTCTTCGACGAGCCCACCAATACCGTCAGCTATCTGGTCTGGGATACCGCGACCATGGAAGGCGCGGCGATCGACCCGGTGCTCGACTTCGACCATCGCAGCGGCGAGGCGACAGTGGAGTCGGCCGACGCCATGCTCGCCGAAGCGAAGGCGCGCGGCATCAAGCTCAATCTGGTGCTGGAGACGCACGCGCACGCCGATCATCTGTCCGGCGCGCCCTACATCAAGCTCAAGACCGGCGCCAAGGTCGCGATCGGCGAGCACATCAAGGATGTGCAGCGCATCTTCCGGCCGATCTTCAACGCTACCGACGTGTCGGGCGACGGCTCCGAGTTCGATCATCTGTTCAAGGACGGCGAGACCTTCAAGATCGGCAATCTCGACGCGGAAGTGATCTACACGCCGGGCCATACGCCGGCCTGCGTCTCCTACAAGATCGGCGATGCGGTGTTCGTCGGCGATACGATGTTCATGCCCGATTACGGCACGGCACGCGCCGACTTCCCCGGCGGCGATGCGCGCGCGCTCTACCGGTCGATCCAGCGCGTGCTGTCGCTGCCGGCGGAGACGCGGCTGTTCATGTGCCACGACTATAAGGCGCCGGGCCGCGACCAGTATGCCTGGGAGACGACTGTGGGCGAGGAGAAGGCGCGCAACGTGCATGTGCACGAGGGCGTGAGCGAGGACGACTTCGTCAAGATGCGCGAGGCGCGCGACGCCAAGCTCGCCGCGCCGCTGCTGCTGCTGCCGTCGATCCAGGTGAACATCCGCGCAGGAAAATTCCCGCCGGCTGAAGCGAACGGCGTGCGCTATCTCAAAGTGCCGGTGAAGCTGGCATCGTAAGGACTGACCACGACTTGGTCGTTGTGTTACCCTGGGCCGCATTTGGAACGGGGGGACGCAATGCCGAATACCCTGGTGCTGATTCACGGTTATTCCGACAACGGCAAATCATTCGCAACCTGGCGCGAGCATCTGCAAGACCGTTACCGCCGCACCGAGCAGATTGCCGTCGTCGACTACGTTTCGCTCACCAATGAAGTGACGATTAAAGACCTGGCCGAAGCCTTCGACACCGCGCTCAACAGCCGGCCGGGACTGAGCGACGACGAGGACTTCGACGCCATCGTGCATTCGACCGGAATGCTGGTCATGCGCTCGTGGCTGACCACCTATCCGGTCCGCCGCAGCCGCCTCAAGCATCTCATCGGGCTCGCGCCGGCGACGTTTGGTTCGCCGCTGGCCAAGAAGGGGCGGAGCTGGATCGGCGCCGTGTTCAAAGGCAACAAGGATCTCGGGCCGGATTTTCTCGAATCCGGCGATATGATTTTGGATGGACTTGAGCTCGCCAGCCCATTCACCTGGGCTCTGGCCGAGAAGGACATGCTTGGCGACATCACCTATTACGGCACGACCGATTCAACGCCTTACGTTCATATCTTCTGCGGCACCGACGGCTACGGCGGCCTGCGCAAGCTGGTCGATACGCCTGGAAGCGACGGGACGGTGCGGCAGGCCGGAACTGGCTTCAACGTTCGCAAGATCGTGCTCGATCTCACCAAGCAGCAATCGGTGCTCAATCCGACAGGTAAGAAGAACGTCAAGCGCTGGCGCATCGACGAGTGGAAGAACGCCGATATCCCGGTTCATCTCATGGATGGGCTCAATCACGGCACCATCCTGACTGATCCGAGCGACGAGATTGTCGATCTCGTACAAAAGGCGCTCGATGTCGATGATGCGAAATCCTTCAACGCGTGGCTGAAGGAGGCCGATGCGCGCGGCCG
>DASXOK010000359.1:0-1702 GCA_036494425.1 Pseudolabrys sp. | reverse complement strand
TGGCACGAGTCGGTAAGCTTGCACGCGGTAGCCTCATTGGCAAGCACCCGCTGGGCAGGCTGTGGGCAGGCTGGTTTTGCCTGGGGAATACTGAGGTGGACCCCATCGCTGGGACCAGGGACAGTCGAAATTAAGGTGTAGAGGCGCCTGCCGTTTCTGTTCTCTTCCTCTTCGAAAGGATCTTCAAGCCGCTTTCTTCTCTTTTTTCTGTCGCTACTGTGGGTATGTGGGCAACGCGCTTGCGTTGTCCAAGCGAAGCGGCATATCCACAGCTTCAGCCGGTCGCTCCGCCGTTGCCATGCCGTTGCGCCACACGTTCATTGGCTGTTGGTTGCTCATGGCCTGATGAGGCCGACGGTGGTTGTAGAAGTCTATCCATCGGCCGATGCCGGTCCGCGCCTCGCGGCCGTCGGCGTAGGCTTTCAGATGGACCTCCTCATATTTGATCGAGCGCCACAGCCGCTCGATGAAGATGTTGTCCATGAAGCGGCCGCGCCCGTCCATTGAGATCGCGATCTTCGCCGCCTCCAGCTTGCCGGTGAATGCCGCGCTGGTGAATTGCGCGCCTTGGTCGGTGTTGAATATCCGCGGTTTACCGTACCGTTGTAGAGCCTCCTCCAGCGCCTCGACGCAGAACGCGCTGTCCATCGTGTTCGACAGCCGCCAGGCCAGCACCGCCCGGCTCGCCCAGTCGATGATCGCCACCAGATACAGAAAGCCGTTCGCCATCGGAATATAAGTGATGTCGGAGGCCCAGACGTGGTTCGGCTCGGTGATCGACACGCCGCGCAGCAGGTAGGGGTAGATCTTGTTGCCCGGCGCGGCCTTGCTCGTGCCAGGACGCGGAACCAGCCCTTCGAGCCCCATCAGGCGCATCAGCCGCTGCACCCGCTTGCGATTGACCCCGCGACCTTCCTCGTTGAGGTCGAACGTCATCCTGCGCGAGCCGTAGAACGGCTTCTCCAGATACAGCTCGTCGATCCGGCGCATCAGAGCCAGATCGTCGGCGGAAGCCTCGGGCCTGGGCCGATAGACCCCCGAGCGCGCCACGTTCAGCAGCGCGCATTGCCGCCGCACCGACAGCTCCGCCCCGCTTCGCTCGACCTTCGCGCGTCTCGCCGGCGCGCTCATCGACTTGGCCTCCTGGCCAAGAAATCCCGCTCTACCGTCAGTTCGCCGATCTTGCTGTAGAGCTTGGCCGTCTCCCGCTCGCGCGCCTCCTCGCCCTCGCCCGACACGCTCGCGCCCCGTGCGAACAGGCTCGCCATATTGTCCACCACAAGCTTCTTCCAGCCGTAAATCTGGTTCGGGTGCACCCCGTGCCGCTTGGCCAGCTCCGGAACCGTCGAATCCTCCCGAAGCGCTTCCAGCGCTACCTTCGCCTTGAACGCCGCATCGAACTTCTTGCGTGACTTCGTCATTTCGCTCGCTCCATCCATTGTGACAGAGCAGGACGCTTCACACCTTAACGGCTGGTCCCATATCCGGGGTCCACTTCAACCATCGAACGCTGCATCCACGAATTCGGCCTGGCGAGCGAGCCCGTCGTCGAGCAACTCATTCAGGAGGTGCGCGCGGCCGATATCGTCCATCTCGACGAGACCCCCTGGTATCAGCGCGGCGTCCTGCGCTGGATGTGGGTGGCGACGACGGCGATGACGACCATCTTCCGCATCGCTAGCCGCCGCAAGGAGGAACTGAC